>NZ_JBXUGO010000008.1:0-156291 GCF_057180565.1 Serratia sp. HNCC26DJ244
TCTTTTTATCTCTTTTTATTCGGAAAATAGCCATAAACCAGGCTCGCTCTGACGTAAACTGACGGATAACGATGCAGTCAAAGGAAATAGTTGTCATGCAATTTAATATTCAACAACAGGCCGCACAGCGTAATCTTTCCTATTTGCTTGCGGAAAAGCTTGGCCGAAAAATTCTGGCTGGTGAATATCAGGCTGGCTCTATTCTTCCTGGCGAGATGGAGTTGGGAGAAAAATTTGGAGTTAGTCGCACCGCAGTACGTGAAGCGGTAAAAATACTGGCAGCCAAAGGGATGCTGTTGCCACGTCCACGTATTGGTACTCGCGTCATGCCACAAAACCAATGGAATTTTCTCGATCAAGATTTATTGACCTGGTGGATGACAAAGGAGAACTTCGACCAGATTATGCAGCATTTTCTTATCCTGCGGGCTTCTCTGGAACCCCAAGCATGCTCACTGGCCGCAACTCAAGCGACGTCACATCAGAAAACGCAATTAACTCTCTTGATGGCAGAAATGAAAGCACTGCACATTAATTTTGACCGTGACCACTGGATTGATATCGATACCCGCTACCATCAGCTTATATACCAAGCCAGCGATAATCCGTTTCTGATTTCATTTGCCAACCTTTTCAGCTCGGTTTATCGAAACTATTTTCAAGCGATTACCGGCAATGAAGTCATCAAGCTACAACAACATCAAGCCATTGTTGATGCCATCATAGCGGGTGACAGTATCTCGGCATTGACTGCCTGTCAGATATTGTTACAAGACAACACTTAAATGAAGATGGGGATAACCCTTGATGGCGACGATATTGAATCTTGCAAGGGGTTGGCTGGTCACTTAGTTTGACATCTGTTGAGTTAACGCTGACCAACGGAAGCTCGTTGCATCAATTCAGGTGTCAGCACCAGAAGTTGAGCATCACGCTCAGGATCCTGCAATCGATTGATTAATGCGTCGATCGCCAGTTCTCCCAAGGAGTCTTTCGGTTGATGAATAGTGCTTAGTGGGGGAACCAGATACTGTGCCAGCTCAATATCGTCATATCCAATGACTGCCATATCCCTCGGTACCACAAGCCCCGCCTGATATAGTGCCTGATAAACCCCCACAGCAATGGCATCATTCCCTGCAAATACCGCATGTGGCGGATTATCCAGTGCCAAGAGTTGTTTCATGGCATTTACTCCACCAGCAAACTCAAAATCGCAATGTACTTCATAACCTGGCAGAATTTCGAGCCCAGCACGTTGCATGGCACGGCGATAACCTTCCAAACGATGGCCCGCGGTCATTTTATCCTGCGGCCCAGCAATACACGCTATTTGGCGATAGCCCCTGGCAATCAGATGATCGGTTGCCATTTCGCCCCCCAATAACGAGTTATCCTTAATAATATCGTTGGCTCCATCGAATGGGGACCAATCCATCATCACGATAGGTAAAGAGGGGTAACGGCTAAACGCATCTTGTGAAGTTCGATGATTCTCAGTACACATAACCAACAAACCATCAACACGCTTTTGCAGCAGTGTTTCAATACTGTGGTTCATTCGCTCCAGGTCTTCTTCGGTATTACACAAGATCAAGCTATAACCACGTTCGTAACAGCTTCGTTCAACACCACGGACTACTTCGGCATAGAAAGGGTTATTACTGGATGTCACCAACATACCAATAGTATGTGTGGTGTTAAGTTTCAGGCTGCGGGCCAAAGCGGAGGGAGCATAATTAAGTTGTTCTATCGCCACCATGACTTTGGCGCGCACACTATCACTGACAAAGCGATTATTATTAATCACATGTGACACTGTCGAGGTTGAAACACCCGCCAAGCGGGCGACATCTTTCATGGTAGCCAAAATTTACCCCTGGTGCTGCAGGAAGGTGTCTATCTCTTCTCGCCATGGTACTGAGGGTTGAGCGCCTGGGCGAGTAACCGCTATCGCTGCTGCCGCATGGGCAAATCGCACCGCCTCACTGATTGCTTTACCTTCAAGTAAAGCGGTAACCAATGCACCATTGAACGTATCACCAGCCGCTATGGTGTCCACTGCTTTAACCTTAAAACCGGGAACCAGTTTGCCACCATCACCCTGTTCACTTAACCACACACCTCGGCTACCAAGGGTAATAATCACACGGCTAATGCCTTTATCATGTAATACTTTGGCGGCTCGAGCGGCATCGTCATCATTATTGATGGCAATACCCGTGAGTCGCTGTGCTTCTGTTTCATTTGGGGTGATCATATCGACCATCGCCAGCAAATCATCAGGTAATTCACAGGCAGGCGCGGGGTTAAGAATAACCTGAGTCTGGTGCTGTTTTGCCAGTTTGGCTGCGGCTATCACCGTTTCAAGTGGTGACTCAAGCTGCATCAATAGCGCATCAGCATCAATCACTTTTTGTTGATAGCGACGGAGGTAATCAGGGGTCACGGCAGCATTGGCTCCCGCATCAATCCCAATAACATTCTCACCGTCTTCATTGACAAAAATCAGGGCGACACCAGTGGTGTTACCAGGAATAGCTTCTATTGGTTGGGTATCAATGCGATCAGTAACCAGTTGTTGGCGAATACGTTCACCAATATCATCGGCGCCAACACAGGCAATAAAGACAATATCAGCCCCACTACGCCCAGCAGCGACCGCCTGATTAGCGCCTTTGCCACCAAAAGCAACTTTATACTGCTTGCCTATCACCGTTTCGCCCGGCAAAGGAAATTGTTTTACATTGAGGATATGGTCGGCGTTGATACTGCCTAACACCACCAACTTGCCAGTTTGCATCGCATTGATTCCAGAAAATTACGCGCCATCGTGATAACCACATTGATGGCGCAGAGATGACTTATTTAGTGATCAGTTTCAAGTCAACCGGAATAGTGGCTGGAACCTTCTCGCCTTTCAGTACTTTATTGGCAGTTTCAACACCCATTGCACCAATCTGCTCTGGACGTTGCGCCACGGTTGCAGCCATTTTACCGCCCTCTACCGCTTTCACCCCATCATCAGTACCATCAAAACCCACTACCACAACATCCGTTTTACCGGCAGTTTGCAATGCACGTAATGCACCCAGCGCCATCTCATCGTTTTGAGCAAATACAGCCTGCACATCTGGATGAGCTGTTAGCAGGTTTTGCATAACGTTCAGGCCTTTAGTGCGATCAAAGTCTGCAGGTTGGCTAGCCAGCAACTTAAATTTGTGTTGCTCCAGTGCTTGTTTGAAACCTTCGCCACGCTCACGTGCTGCAGAAGTCCCTGCGATACCTTCCAATTGGATAACTTTGGCATCAGCACCCACTTTCTTAGCAATAAAATCACCTGCCATTTTACCGCCAGCACGGTTATCAGAGGCGATATGACTAACAACATCACCTTTAGATGCCATACGGTCCAATGTAATAACCGGGATCTTGTTCATATTAGCCATCTTGATGGCATTACCTACCGCATCAGAGTCTGTCGGGTTAATCAATAATAGTTTTGGGCTCTGTACCACCAGATCTTGCACGTTTCCCAGTTCTTTTGCGGGGTTGTTCTGAGAATCCAACACCACCAGGTTGTAGCCCAGTTTGTCAGCTTCTTTTTGTGCACCCTCTTTCATGGCAACAAAGAAGGGGTTATTAAGGGTAGACACTACCAGAGCAATAGTATCTTTTGCCAAAGCATTAACACTCAAAGTTGCAGTCAACGCAAAAGCTGAAACTAAAGTTGCCAGTTTTTTCATTTTCATGGTCGATATTCCTGTAATGGAGAGGTTACTTGCTACTTTTGTCATCTACCAAAACCGCCAGCAAAATAACCACTGCCTTGACGATCATTTGGTAGTAAGAAGAAACACCCAACAAATTCAAACCATTGCTCAAGAAGCCAAGGATCAGCGCCCCGATCAGTGTACCAACGATCCGCCCTTTACCACCCGCCAGGCTGGTTCCCCCCAAAACGACCGCAGCAATGGCATCCAGTTCATAACCGGTACCTGCCGTGGGTTGTGCCGAGGATAAGCGTGCTACTTCTATCACTCCCGCCAGGGCAGCTAACAACCCGCACAGTGAGTAAACGATGATTTTCACTCTATCGATATTAATGCCGGAAAGACGAGTTGCGGCTTCATTGCCCCCCAAAGCATAGATATAACGGCCCAGGCGGGTATGGTGCAGCATATACCATGCAGCAATAAACACGATAGCCATGATCCAAATTGGCGTAGGTACCCCCAACGGACGGCCAATACCAAACCAGCCAAAGGCATCAGCAACATCAGTAAAACCGGTGTTGATCGGGCTGCCATTGGTGTACACCATGGTGACACCACGGAGTAACAGCATCATCACCAAGGTTGCAATAAATGCCTGAACTTTACCTTTGGCTACAATAAACCCGGTACCGGCGCCTACAAGAGCACCTAATGCCAGCGCAGCAGCAACCGCAGCGACGGCATTGATTTCAAGCCCTACCATAGAGGCAGCTATCGCACCGGTCAGCGCCAGTAATGAGCCTACTGAGAGATCAATACCAGAAGTGAGGATCACCAACGTCATCCCGACCGCCATAATGGCATTCACTGATGTCTGCTGTAGGATATTGAACAGGTTATTGACAGTGAAAAAATTCGGGCTCATTGAAGAAACCACGGCAATCAGCACCAGCAGCGCTATCAGTGATTTTTGCTCCAACAGCCACTCTTTACTAAACCAGCGCTTAGCCGCGACAGTCTGTGAACTCATATCTGATTACTCCTGCTTTACGCCGTATTGCTTGCCGACAGCGGCAGCCATCAGCACTTCCTGGGTAGCCTGTTCAATTGGGAACTCTCCGGTGAGATGACCTTCATGCATAACCAAAATGCGATCACTCATTCCCAGTACTTCAGGCATTTCCGAAGAGACCAGAATGATGCTCAACCCTTCCTGCTTAAACTGATTAATTAACTGATAAATCTCTTTCTTCGCCCCGACATCGACACCACGAGTAGGTTCATCAAGGATCAACACTTTTGGCCGAGTCATCAAACCGCGAGCTATCGCCACCTTTTGCTGATTTCCGCCGGAAAGTAACCCAATAGGCTGTTCCATTGAAGGGGTTTTTATATTGAACAAACGGATAAAATCACTCACGGCGACTTGTTCATCTGAATGCTTCAAGCTACCACCAGCACGGCTGAAATAACGCAGGGCAGTAAGCGACATATTTTCCTTTACTGACATCCCCAGTACCAGGCCATCACGCTTACGGTCTTCAGAAATATAGACGATGCCGTTTGCCAGACCATCTTGGGGAGAGTGGGTGATCACATCATGACCATCCAGATTCACTGTGCCACTTTTGCGCGGTGCAGCGCCATATAGGATTTTCATTAACTCGGTACGGCCAGCACCCATCAAGCCAGCAACACCCAAAATCTCACCGCTATACAGAGTAAAGCTGACATCATTAACACCCGGGCCGGAAACATGGCTAACTTGCAGACGTTTTTCACCTCGAGGCAAGTTCAGGCGTGGATATTGCTCTTCCAATTTGCGCCCAACCATCATTTCAATCAGCGTATCTTCCTGCAATTGAACAACCGGCTGTTCAGCAATAAACTGCCCATCACGGAAAATGGTCACATCGTCGCAGATTTCAAAGATCTCTTTCAACCGATGGGAAATATAAACAATGCCACACCCTTCGGCTTTCAGCTCATTGATCACATTGAACAGAGAGGCAGTTTCAGTGTCGGTCAGCGCATCGGTAGGTTCATCCATGATGATAACTTTAGATTCAAAGCTCAACACTTTGGCGATTTCCACCATTTGCTGATCACCAATCGACAGTTCCCCGACCAGACGGTGGCTGCTATAACGCAGGTTGAGGCGTGCCAGCAGTTTGTCCGCTTCGGCATACATACGTTTCCAGTCAATGCGGCCAAACCGATTGACAAACTCACGCCCCAAAAAGATATTTTCAGCAATGGTTAGCTGTGGGATCAGGTTCAGTTCCTGATGAATGATGCCGATGCCCGCCTCCTGCGAATCCTTCGGCCCATTGAAGGTCACTTCTTTACCAAGATAGTACTGACTGCCAGCATCTTTGCTGTAAATACCAGTAAGCACTTTCATCATGGTTGACTTTCCGGCACCGTTTTCCCCCACCAACGCCATTACCCTACCTGGGTAAACGCTGAGGGCAGCGCCAGAAAGTGCTTTCACGCCGGGAAAGGCTTTATCAATCCCTTTAAGTTCCAGTAAAGGTTGCATAAATGCCTCAGAATGTTACGCCGGCGCAGAGGATCACATTCGCATAAGGCGAACATTCTCCACTGCGTATCACCGCCCGGCTATGTTCAGTTTGCACTTTAAAAGCACTATGGCTGATATAGCTTACACTGATGGTGTTTCCCTGGAGTTGGCCAATTTGTTTTAGTTGAGCCAGTAACATTTCATGGAGCGACGGATTATTTTTAACAATCTCTTCCGCCAGAATAGCGCTTTCTACCTGCATTTCCTGCGTGACCACGCCGACAACCTGTAAGAATGTCGGCACCCCTTGAGTCAGAGCCAAGTCAATACGCTGCGTTGTCGCCGGAATCGGCAATCCTGCATCGCAAATCGTGATCTGATCAGTATGTCCGAGGCGAGATACAACCGCAGAAACATCACAATTCAGTAGTACGCCTTTTTTCATTTTTTAGATTAACTCCAACAGCGAAACGTTTCGCTCACCATAGAGTTTAGAAAAATTTCTGAGAAAGACAACTCAATAATCGAAAAAATGTGATCGCCATCGAAACGTTTCGCTTACCTGGTTAATTTCATTCAAACTACCGTTTACCTACCTCTGTAACTTGAATGATTCGATGACAAAATTTTATTTAATTAATAAATTCAGATTGTTATATTTCCACTTGGGTACCCAGTTCTAGAACTCGATTAGGTGGGATCTCAAACTGATCAGCAGCCCTCAGCGCGTTACGGCTTAATGCAATAAACAATTTCCCCCTCAGTAGCAAATACCAGGGGCGTTTACTCAGTATCAGTGACTCATGGGACATAAAAAACGATGTTTCCATCATTCGGCAAGGTAACCCTTCCAATCCGCAACGGTGAAAAATATCCTCAACATTAGGTCTTTCACGCCAACCATAGCGAGCGACAACACGCCAGAAAGTCGGCGATAACTGTTCAATTGTCACCCGTTGGACATTAGACACATAGGGGGCATCTTCGGTACGCAAGGTAAGCAGGACAACACGTTCATGTAATACTTTGTTGTGCTTTAAGTTATGTAGTAACGCAAATGGAATGACATTAATCGCACGCGACATAAACACCGCCGTTCCAGGAACGCGAACCGGGGGAGATTTCTCCAATGAAGCTATCATTGCTTCAAGAGAGTTACCGTGTTCGTGCATCTGACGCAACAAGCGAAAACGTTCACTTTTCCAAGTTGTCATGATAATGAACATCATCAATGCCATCACCAGTGGCAGCCAACCGCCGGAAAAGAGTTTCATCGCATTGGCTAAGAACATAGGAACATCTATAATCAGCAATATCAGTAAAATACTCAGTACAAAATAGCGGTTCCAATGCCAATTTTTAATCGCAACGCAAGTAATAAGAATACTGGTCAACACCATGGTGCCAGTAACAGCGATACCGTAAGCCGCTGCCAGATTACTGGAGTGTTCAAAACCGACAATCACCAAGATGACAGCAAGATAGAGTGTCCAGTTAATCACCGGGATATAAATCTGGCCAGACTCCATCTCCGAGGTATGAATAATACGCATCGGCGACAAATACCCCAGACGTACCGCCTGACGAGTCAATGAAAACACGCCGGAAATGACCGCCTGAGAAGCGATAACTGTAGCCAATGTGGCAAGAATCAGCAAAGGAATCAGGGCCCAGTCAGGAGCAAGCAAGAAGAACGGATTTTTGATGGCCTCGGGTGATTTCAGCAGCAAGGCCCCTTGACCGAAATAATTGAGTACCAATGAAGGTAACACCACCGCAAACCAAGCCAAACGGATTGGAAATTTACCAAAGTGGCCCATATCGGCATACAAGGCTTCCACTCCGGTAATTGCAAGAACCACCGCTCCCATGGCAAAAAAGGAGACTGTCTTATATTCAACAAAGAAGTTGAATGCCCACTTAGGGTTGAGGGCCTGCAACACTTCAGGATTAGCAATAATACTGCGCACACCGAGTAACGCCAACGCGATGAACCACAGCAACATTACTGGCGCAAAAAGTTTGCCGACGCTGCCGGTACCATGCTTTTGGATAGCAAATAATAGAGTCAAAACCAGAATGGACAAAGGAACGATATAGGGTTCGAGTGAAGGTGCTGCGATTCCCAACCCTTCAATTGCCGACATAACCGATATCGCCGGGGTAATTACCACCTCGCCATAAAAGAAGCTGCCACCAACCAAACCCAGAATAACCAATAATGACGTGGTACGTGCCGATGTATTGCGCCCGGCCAACGACATCAAGGTCAGAATACCCCCTTCACCCGCATTATCTGCACGCATAACGTAAGTGAGGTACTTCAAAGAAACGATAACAATCAACATCCAAAAAATAAGAGATAGAAACCCGAATACCACATCAGGACGGACCTCAAAACCATAGTGCCCAGAAAAACACTCTCTTAAGGTATAGAGCGGGCTGGTCCCTATATCACCATAAACCACCCCAATTGCTGCCAGAGTGACTGCCGATAACGGCTGCTTGTGTTCAGTATTCATAATTTTTTTGCTAGCTCAACCAACTATCCCTACCAAAAAATACCCCAGTTGTTTCACGTTACGTAAAAATCCGCAAACACTAGGGACACACTGTATGCATCATTTAACCTGCATACCTATGCTTATCACTGATGATAAAAATAAACAAAATATGAATAACCCTGTGGGCTCCTACCTTGATGGAGCAGTTACCACTTTGAAGGTAAATACTGGATATAATACAAAGGCATCACCATGTTGGTTTGCTCTAATGGTGAAGAACCTTGCGTACCAGTTAATTTAAATGTTTTTCTTGGTGCGCACTTTTCTATATAGGAGGCCAGCGATTTAGCGCGTGTCCTTTTGCCGCTTTTTACTTCTATTGGGACAATATTGCCCTCATCATTTGAGATAATGAATTCGATTTCTGCGCGAGCATCATTCCACGAATAGCTAGGGTCAACGCCAATGGCAGCAAGCTCTTGTTGTACAAAATTTTCAGCTATATAACCTTTGTACTCATAGTGTTGCTGTTTAATTTCTTTATAACTGCTGCCCAACATATGGTTAAGCAAGCCCACATCAAACAGAAATAATTTAACCTTATTTTCTTTTTTGTAGGCAGCAAGTGGGGCTTTGGGCGTACCTTCAATGGGGTAGTTAGCCAGCGCCAAACGGCAGCATCTTAACCAGTGGATAGCGGTTTCAAAATCGCTATAGCGATATTTACGGTTATGGACGTTTTTAAACTTAAAGCGTTTAACCGACTCATCTAAAACCAGGGAAAGCTGCGCGGGTATGCTATTGAACACTGACTCAATCAATGTTGCATCAACCTTACCGGCGTATTTAGCAAAATCACGTTGGTAGCCTGCGACTAAATCAGCATGAATTTTAGCGACCTTTGCAACGCGCTCTAAAATGCCCAACTCTTTGAATTGGTACCACGCGACAACCGCTTCCGGCATGCCACCAGTAAAAAAGTAATCCGTCAGCTTATCCATCAATTTGCTATGCGCTGCGGGAGTACTAGCTTGCGTATCGAATGCCTTGATCAACGCCGATTCTTTTGAGGCATAAATAAATTCTTGGAAGGTAAGTGGGCGTAAATTGTATTGCTCGACCTTGCCAACAGGAAAGGCGTTAAGCAAACCGATGTTGGAGCCGCTTGCCGCAACAAAGTACGTCGGGGTTTTTTCTGCAAAATATTTAAGCGAGGTAACCGCACGCTCGCACTCACCAATCTCATCCAAAACCAGCAAGTCGGTTTCCGGGTTAAACGATTGGTTGGTGATAAGTTCAATATTCATCAACAACTCATCTGGCGAAAGCGAGCCCTCAAATGCTTCTTTGTAAGCTGGATTTTCCAGAAAGTCTATGTGCAGGGTATTGGCAAAGGTTTTACCAAACAGTTCTTGTAGCAGAAATGTCTTGCCCGTTTGGCGCGCACCATCAATCAACAAGGGCTTACGCAAGGGTTATTTTTTCCATGCCATCAATGAGTTGAGTAAGCTTCGCTGCATCGTTATTTCCTGCTTACAAGGTGATTCAATAACAGACACTATAACCAAACCCACACTTTTATGCGCATAAAAGTGTTATAGGTGATCAGTTTTTTCTGCCAATTAAAAACAAAGCAGTACATCAGGGCAGGTGTTAAGCAAGTGGATAACGTATATCAGGATACCACTGTGTGATAGCGAACCGACTGAATACGAACCATTATCATCCGTTCTCATTACAAAATAGACAGGGATAAAAATAACAGTGGTCTATCCTCTCATTATCTATCAATATTAGTTACCAGACTAATTATAATCAGGTTTATTCAAGTTGTAGCCACTCTCTGCAAATAGCATGAATAGTGGATATACAAGAACCTAACCCTATGACAAAGTGAACTATTTTATGGCATCCCCACTTCTGGCAGAAAGAATTTACCGCCTCAGCAACGCGCTGGAGAGCGGTCTTTATGAACGGCAAGAAGCTATCAGACTGTGCTTGTTAGCGGCACTATGCGGTGAAAGTGTATTCCTGCTCGGCCCACCCGGTATTGCCAAAAGTTTGATCGCACGCCGACTAAAGTTTGCTTTTCGCCAAGCCCGCTCATTTGAATATCTGATGACCCGTTTTTCCACGCCAGAAGAGGTGTTTGGACCTCTTTCGATTCAGGCTTTGAAAGACGAAGGCCGCTACCTGCGTTTAACAACCGGCTATCTGCCCGAAGCAGAAATCGTCTTTCTCGATGAAATCTGGAAAGCGGGCCCAGCCATTCTTAATACTCTGCTGACAGCGATCAATGAACGCCGTTTCCGTAATGGTAATAGTGAAGAGCCTATTCCACTGCGCTTGCTGGTAACCGCTTCCAATGAATTGCCGGAAACTGATAATAGCCTTGAAGCACTGTATGACCGTATGCTAATCCGCTTATGGCTAGACAAGGTTAAAGATAAACAGAACTTCCGTTCTCTGTTGCTTAACCGGCAAAATGAGAGCGAAAACCCTGTTCCAGAAGCACTGAGCATCAGTGATGAAGAATTTCTGCAATGGCAACCGATGATCGATAAAATCAAACTGCCAGATAACTGTTTTGAACTGATCTTCATCTTGCGCCAGCGGTTGGAATCATTAGATCAGGCCCCTTATATTTCTGACCGTCGATGGAAAAAATCCCTACGATTACTGCAGGCCTGCGCATTTTTCAGTGGGCGTGAAACCATTGTTCCACTGGACTTAATATTATTAAAAGATTGCCTATGGCACGATCTAACCTCATTAAAATTGTTACAACAACAGATTGACCAATTAATGACAGAACAGGCTTATCAACAACAAACCTTACTGATCCAATTACAGCAAATCCACACCCGCTGGATGCAATATCAGCAACAACAAAGTCATCATCAGGCAATCAACCTGGTGAAAAAAAACAACATGTTCAGTCGCAAGCCACAATATACGCTGGAATCTCCCCTCAGCAGCGGTACCTTGACACTCCTGTTGCAAAAGCCCCTACAACTGCATGATATCCAGGTAAATCACCTGACTATAGAGTGCAGCATGTTAGAAAATTGGCTACAAAAAGGGGGAATTGTGCGCGCTAAGCTCAATGGTATCGGTTTTGCCCAGCAGATTGATTTGGAAATAAACGATCAGCAACATCTGACGGTATTGGATATCAGCCGTCAACCGGCCTTGTTAACTCTACCAGGTAAACCAACCGGCGGAACTCCGCAAGAACTGCTCGATGATACTGAATCGCTAAATCAACGTTTGGCAGAACAGCGGCGGTTATTCAGTCAACATCAACCTTGCCTTTTCACGCCTTCTGCAGGTTTAGCCAAAATAGAAGCGAGTCTGTTGCAGGTTGCTGAACAAATTAAACCGCTGTATCAGCAAATGCGCGGCTAATCAGTATGCTCAGCTTTGAAACCCTCGACCTGTTGTTGTCGATCGCTGAAGAGGAGTTAATCGAAGAATTAATCGTTGATATGCTGACAACACCGACATTAGTGGTATTTTTTAATAAATTCCCAGCAATACGCCGTGCATTAAACCGCGATCTACCCCGTTGGAAATTACAACTCAAAGAACGAGTTCGTCAGGCGATGGTTCCCCCTGCACTGGCTCAAGAATTTTACCTCTACCAACAGTGCCAATTAGAAAACCCAAACCAATTTCTACACAACCTCAACGATACACTTAGCTTGTTACAGCAGATCGCTTCCCCATTTTACCAACAAGCACAAAGCATGGTGGATACCGCTGACCTAGCCAATCACCCACTTAATGACAGCTTTCAAACGCTGTTCTTGCAACGTTGGCGTATCAGCCTGACATTACAAGCAACCCTCTTGCATCATCAGTTACTGGATCAAGAACGTGAGCAATTGATGGCCGAACTGCAGGAACGGCTGGCATTAAGCGGCTCGCTGGAACCGGTACTGGCGGAAAATGATACTGCGGCGGGCAAATTATGGGATATGAGTAAAGGTCAATTACAACACGGGGACTATCAGCGGCTGGTAGAGTATGGCGACTTTCTACAAAAACAACCGGAATTGCAGCAATTGGCCCAGCAATTAGGGCGCAGTTATGAAGCCAAAGCGGTATTACACCAAGACGCACAACCCGAAACATTCCGCATTATGGTACAGGTGCCAACCATTCAACCCGAAGAGGTGTGCGGCATACATCAAAGTGACGATATCCTACGGCTGTTACCGCCAGAATTAGCCACGCTGGGTATTGAAGAGCTGGAGTTCGAGTTTTATCGCCGGCTACTGGAAAAACGGTTATTGAGCTATCGTCTACAAGGGGATGCTTGGCAGGAACAAACTGTTATACGCCCCGTTACCCACCAGCAACAGGAAAACCAACCTCGCGGACCCTTTATTGTCTGTGTCGATACATCTGGTTCAATGGGTGGCTTTAACGAACAATGCGCCAAAGCGTTTTGTCTGGCACTACTGCGCATCGCTCTGGCTGATAACCGCCGTTGCTACATTATGTTATTTGCCAACCAGATAGTTCACTATGAACTGACCGCTGATAGCGGCATTGAACAAGCCATCCGTTTTTTGGGGCAGCATTTTCGCGGTGGGACTGATTTAGCCGCTTGCCTAAACGCAACTATCACCAAGATGACAGAAAGTAGCTGGTTTGATGCCGATGCCGTGATCATTTCAGACTTTATAGCTCAACGTCTGCCCGATGAAGTGATCAAGAAAGTAAAATTACAGCAACAGAACCACCAGCAACGTTTCCATGCAGTCGCGATGTCTGCTTATGGCAAACCCGGCATCATGCGCATTTTCGATCATATCTGGCGCTTTGATACCGGATTAAAAAACCGTTTAATGCGCCGTTGGCGGCGCTGATACTTATAACAACCCTTCTACAGTTTCACGCACTTCTGGCGCCCATACACCGCACTGCACCTGACCAATATGTGGCAATTGCAGTAACAGCATCACCAGACGAGATTGCCCAATACCACCACCAATGGTCTGTGGCATTTCGCCACGCAATAATGATTGGTGCCATTCCAACTTCAGACGATCCAAATCGTCAGTCAAGGTCAGTTGACGTTGCAGTGCTTCAGCATCAACCCGGATCCCCATCGACGAAAGCTCAAATGCGTCTTGCAATACTGGGTTCCACACCAAAATATCACCATTCAACCCAGCACCATTTTCACTATCTGCCGTGGTCCAGTCATCATAATCCGGTGCTCGTACATCATGGGATTTACCATGAGAAAGCTTACCACCAATACCAATCAGGAATACCGCGCCCAATTCTTTGGCAATAGCACGCTCACGGCCTTTGGCATCCAGTTCTGGGTAACGTTGCAGTAGGGTTTCGCTGTGAACAAAGTGGATCTGCTCTGGCAGGAACGGTACTAAACCATATTTCTGGCTAACCGCGAGTTCCGTATCCTTTATTGCAGCATAGATCTGCTTAACCGTCTTTTTCAGATAAGCCAGGTCACGCTCACCATCACCCATGACGCGTTCCCAGTCCCATTGATCCACATACACTGAATGAATCGGGGTCAGACGATCTTCGTCCGGACGCAGCGCTTTCATATGGGTATACAGACCCTCACCAGCACTGAAATCGTAACTACCCAGTGTTTTACGTTTCCATTTAGCCAATGAATGCACTACTTCAAACGTAGATGCAGGCAAGCTTTTCACCTTTACTTGAACCGCTTTCTCACTACCGGAAAGGTTGTCTTGAGTGCCATCACCGAGTCGACTGAGGATTGGAGCCTGAACTTCAATCAAACCAAGCTGTTGTTCCAGTTGGTTGGAAAAGAAGGATTTCACAAAGCTGATCTGTTGCTGTTTTTGAATATACTGCTTTTTCATTACGGTATCTCTTTAATAACCTGTTTAGTTGCCAACGATTAAGCAACAGAATGATACTTGAATTCAATATCCATCAATAAATATTGCCTTTTTCTTTTTAATCGTTCATTTTTAACCCGTAATAATTCAATAATCATCAATTAAAGAGGGTTTTAATGGCAGAAATTTATCAGATCGATAATCTCGATCGCGGCATTCTGAACGCCTTAATGGAAAATGCCAGAACACCTTATGCTGAACTGGCAAAAAACTTTAGTGTTAGCCCGGGCACCATTCATGTACGGGTTGAGAAAATGAAACAGGCGGGGATCATTACCGGTACCCGAGTTGATATCGATCCTAAACAACTGGGTTATGATGTCTGCTGCTTTATCGGCATTATCTTAAAGAGTGCCAAGGATTACCCTTCAGCCCTAAAAAAACTGGAAAATCTGGAAGAGGTGGTTGAAGCCTACTATACCACTGGCCACTATAGTGTATTCATCAAGGTTATGTGTCGTTCGATAGACGCATTGCAGCAGGTCCTTATCAATAAGATCCAGACTATCGACGAGATCCAGTCAACAGAAACCCTGATCTCGCTGCAGAATCCCATTATGCGTACCATCACACCTTAGTACTGATTCTATCCACATTTATCCAAGTTGCGTCCAACCCGCCTACAGCTTGGATAAATGCTAAAACATACACATATTATCCACTGCTAGATCCCAACTAATTCACAGCGTACAATAGCTCCTCTTCAGCAAGGTTAGGATCATTCATGGCAGACATTACTCTAATCAGTGGCAGTACGCTTGGCAGTGCAGAATATGTTGCAGAACACTTAGCCGAACAGCTCGAAGCAGCCGGTTTCTCAACCGAAATATTGCATGGTCCGGAATTGGATGAACTGACGTTATCTGGCTTATGGTTGGTGATATCTTCTACTCATGGAGCCGGCGATTTACCAGAAAACCTGCAATCCCTGGTGGAACAGATTAAACAACAACAACCGGATTTATCTTTGGTGAAGTTTGGCGCCGTGGGGTTAGGTAGTTCTGAGTACGATACTTTCTGCGGGGCGATCAAACAGCTTGATGAGCTTCTGCAAGAAAATGGCGCAAAAAGGATCGGTTCACGTCTTGAGATCGACGTCACCCAACATGAGATCCCCGAAGATCCCGCCGAAAAATGGCTCAGTGATTGGATTATTTTGCTCTAATTGATTAAATAACAAGCGAACGATTGTGTATAACTAGGCTTTAAAGCAGGGGAAAACCCGTAGTTATCCCTATAATAACTTAGATACTCAGTTAGGCCTGTGTATAACATGCCTTTTAGATCCCAGCTTATACTGACCAGGATCACCGATCATTCACAGTAAATGATCCTCTTTAATTTAATGATATAAATAGAGAATGTTGAGTTATACACAGAAGATCGTGATCCTAATAAGAGATCTAATAAAGAGATCTTTAAATAAAAAGATCTTCTTTTTATTACCCGTCGATCCTGACCACTTGGTCGATCGTCTAAACTTGAGTAGAATCCCTCCCCCAGGACAAACAATGATTGTTCGCCAGTTCTTTTGAGGTGCTGTTCCATGTTTTATCCAGAGCAATTTGACGTCATTATTATCGGTGGTGGCCATGCTGGCACTGAAGCAGCCATGGCTGCTGCACGTATGGGGCGTCAAACGTTATTACTGACTCACAATATCGATACGCTTGGACAAATGTCCTGTAACCCGGCGATTGGTGGTATTGGTAAAGGGCATCTGGTTAAAGAAATTGATGCACTTGGCGGCTTAATGGCGACGGCGATCGATCAGGCTGGGATCCAGTTTAGAATACTAAACGCCAGTAAAGGACCCGCTGTCAGAGCCACCCGCGCTCAGGCAGATCGTGTGCTGTATCGCCAAGCAATTCGCACCGCGTTAGAAAACCAACCTAATTTGATGGTCTTTCAACAAGCGGTTGAAGACTTGATTGTCGAAAATGATCGTGTTGTTGGTGCGGTTACCCAGATGGGATTAAAATTCCGCGCCAAAGCGGTCGTCCTGACGGTGGGAACCTTCCTTGATGGCAAGATCCATATCGGGTTGGAAAACTACAGTGGTGGCCGAGCAGGAGATCCGCCATCGATCTCTTTATCACGACGTCTGCGTGAGCTGCCGTTGCGTGTCAACCGTCTAAAAACGGGCACACCACCCCGTATTGATGCGCGAACAATTGATTTTAATCTGTTAGAACCACAGTTTGGGGATACCCCACTCCCGGTGTTCTCTTTTTTGGGGAATGCTAATCAACATCCTCAACAGCTACCTTGCTATATCACCTATACCAATGAAAAAACGCATGAAGTGATCCGTAGCAACCTTGATCGTAGTCCAATGTATGCCGGGATCATTGAAGGGATCGGGCCACGTTATTGCCCATCGATCGAAGACAAAGTCATGCGCTTTGCTGATCGTAATGCTCACCAGATCTTCCTTGAACCCGAAGGTTTAACCAGTAACGAAATTTATCCCAACGGTATTTCTACCAGTCTGCCTTTTGACGTACAGATGCAAATTGTTCGTTCAATGAAAGGAATGCAGAATGCCCGTATTGTTCGCCCTGGTTATGCTATTGAATATGACTTCTTTGATCCTCGAGACTTAAAACCAACGTTGGAAAGCAAATTTATCCAGGGGCTGTTCTTTGCTGGCCAGATAAATGGGACCACCGGTTATGAAGAAGCTGCCGCACAAGGTTTGTTGGCTGGCTTGAATGCTGCACGCCATGCTACGGAACAGGAAGGGTGGTCACCACGCCGCGATCAGGCTTATCTTGGTGTGCTGGTGGATGATCTCAGTACATTAGGCACCAAAGAACCATACCGTATGTTTACCTCACGAGCTGAATATCGTCTGATGCTACGTGAAGATAACGCCGATTTGCGCCTGACAGAAAAAGGCCGTGAATTGGGATTGGTTGATGATGTACGTTGGCAGCGTTACTGTGAGAAGTTGGAGCGCATTGAGCAAGAACGTCAGCGCTTGCGTAATATCCTGGTCCATCCGCATTCAGAGCATGTGGAATTGGTTAATGTTCTGTTGAAATCGCCATTATCGCGAGAAACTAACGGCGAAGAGCTTTTGCGTCGCCCAGAGGTGGATTATCGCCTATTAACCTCCGTGGCTGTTTTCGCTCCGGCACTCACTGATTTACAAGCTGCCGAACAAGTAGAAATTCAGGTTAAATACGAAGGATATATTGCCCGTCAACAAGATGAGATCGAAAAACACCAGCGTCATGAGAATACCGTATTGCCGCTGGATCTTGATTATCGCCAGGTTTCAGGTTTATCGAATGAGGTGATTGCCAAACTTAATGATCATAAGCCTAACTCGATCGGTCAGGCTTCTCGTATTTCAGGTATTACACCGGCGGCGATCTCTATTTTATTGATCTGGTTAAAAAAACAGGGGTTGTTACGGCATAGTGCTTAATGCTGTGATGTGGTCGTTTCCTTTCAACTGAGAAACGGCCACTGACATCTCAGCATGTCTGAATTATTATTGATTGTCTTAAGAGGCAGTTCCTGATTGGTCTGCTGTTCTGCATCTGTCAGAGGACATTAGTGGTGCAAAAAAAACTGGATTCATTGCTTTCTGCGGCAGGAATTGCGCTTCCCGATCAGCAAAAAAGCCAATTACTGGCTTATGTCGATATGCTCGACAAGTGGAATAAAGCTTACAATCTCACTTCAGTCCGTGATCCACAACAAATGCTGGTTCGCCATATCATGGATAGCATCGTGGTTAATTCCCATCTGACCGGTTCACGCTTTATCGATGTAGGTACTGGCCCTGGTTTGCCTGGTATTCCGTTGGCTATTGTACGGCCTGATGCGCATTTCACTCTGCTTGATAGCTTGGGCAAGCGTGTCCGTTTTTTACGCCAGGTGCAGCATGAACTGGGTCTGAAAAATATCGAACCAGTACAAAGCCGTGTGGAGGAGTTCATTGCCGAGCCGACATTTGATGGTGTAATCAGCCGTGCTTTTGCGTCATTACAAGATATGCTGGTTTGGTGTCACCACTTGCCAACACCAGGCCAAGGGCGTTTCTATGCATTGAAGGGAGTCTACCCTGAAAACGAACTGGCGCCATTGCCAGCGGGCGTTTCTTTGGAGTCTGTGGTCCGTCTGCAGGTGCCAGAGTTGGCGGGGGAACGCCATTTAGTTGTACTATCAACCATTGAATAAATATTGGCATCGTTTAAAAGAGATATGCTGCTTGTTTTATAAAGGGATTCATTAATGAAAATATTACTGATCAGGCGAGAAAATATCGGTGACCTGATTTTGACCACCCCGCTTATCTCGATGCTAGCAAAAGATCACCAAGTTGATGTGTTGGTTAACTCTTATAACATGTCAGTACTCGATGGTAATCCTAATGTCGCCAATATTTATTACTACACCAAGTCGCACCATGAACGATCGCTCAAGGCTAAAATGGGTGCCTTTCTGCATCGTTTGCAGACCACCTATCGTATCCGTCGAGCTGGTTATGATGCCGCTATCGTTGCTGGGCAGTGGAACAAACGGGCGGTGATGTGGGCAAAACTCTCTGGTGCTAAACGAATTATTACCATTGGTGACGATGCGCCTGATATTGTCACCGACAAAATTCCGTATGTACAAGGGACAAGTCATCATATCGTAGAAGAGTTATCGCTCTTGGCAAAACCGCTCGGTTGTTATCAAACCCCAGGGAAAGCAGAACTGTATCTAACAGCAGATGAGATAAAAAAAGCGGAAGAAAAAGTATCTAAAAATGACAAGATACCGCTATATGGTCTGCAGATCAGTTCTAGAAAAATCAATCAGAGATGGTCAGTTAACCATTTTATTGAACTTGCTCACCGATTAGCCGAGCGTGAACCCTGTAAAATCATGCTTTTTTGGTCCCCTGGTTCGAGTAATAATCCGACTCATCCTGGTGATGATGAAAAAGCAGATTTAGTGGTAGAGGGCTGCCGTGACATAGATTTGATCCCTTACAGAACCAACAACCTTCGTGAATTGATGGCAGGTATGGCTTTATGTGATCAAATTGTCACCAGTGATGGCGGCGCATTACATATCGCTGTGGGGGTAGGTAAACCGGTCGTTGCGTTGTTTGCAGGTCATGACTCCTCATTTTGGGGCCCTTGGCAAGTACCATCACGGGTTCTGGAGTCAATGGATAATGATGTGAAGAGCTTATCTGTCGACAGTGTCTATGATAATTTCGTGGATTTGAGAACTGATATTATTAAATTTCAATAAGTTGTAATTTTTTGAAGGTAAGTGCTGTCAGATAGTATGCGGTTTTTGATAAACCTATCTGGTCACACCTTTAACGACGTGTTTATGTTATTTGTCTGACCCCATTGTTACTCAAATGGTAAACAGTGAGCAGCAACTTTAATTAACCTGGGTATAAATGTCAGTAAAATGTTTTTGCATGGTATTACGATTGTTTTTAAAAAGTTTACTTACAATACTTTGATTTGTAATCTTTTTTATAGCTCGATTAGCTAAAGACAATGGGCGTTAAATTGGATTATAAATTAGCGCTAAAATTTACTGTGATAGACAGCACATTTACTGATGCAATAGCCTAGTAACTAGGCCAGTAAGTGTGATAGAGCAAAGGGCGGTTTCTATTGAAATGTGTCTCAAAGGGGAAAATTTAAATAATTGTTCACCTTTTTGCTACTTATTGATTGAATTCGTTGGAGTGGCCCGTATAATTTGCACGGTTTTTGCTACTTGACTCATAGCATTGAAGGCTGTTTCATTACCCATGTTCATGCAAGTTGCAACTAGACGGCAATGAAGCGGGTTTTACAGGAATATGCCACTCAGTTTACCCTTTCGGGGTACGGAGAGAACAAACGTCATGTCTGTGTTCCTTTACAATGGAAGAGTAGCACGCAAATTGCTGTTTCTGCAGTTAATGACTTTTGTTCTGATCAGCATGGGTTTCGGGTTGAAAAGCCTGGAATGGGGTGTTTCAGCATTGGCCGGCGGCCTTGCTGCCTGGTTACCCAATGCTATGTTTATGCTGTTTGCCTTGCGCCATCAGGTGCAGACACCAGCACCTGGTCGGGTTGCTTGGTCGTTTGCTATTGGTGAGGGGTTGAAG
This sequence comes from Serratia sp. HNCC26DJ244, assembly GCF_057180565.1. Taxonomy (NCBI): domain Bacteria; kingdom Pseudomonadati; phylum Pseudomonadota; class Gammaproteobacteria; order Enterobacterales; family Yersiniaceae; genus Serratia; species Serratia sp. HNCC26DJ244. Next base: position 20,781 of record NZ_JBXUGO010000008.1, read on the forward strand.
GTCGTGATCACCATCATTTTGTTGATTGTGGCACTTGGGGTGTTCAAAGTGGCATTTATGCCGTTAGCCCTGACCTATTTAGCGGTGTTGGTGGTGCAGATAGTGGCACCTGCCGTGATTAACAGTTACCGAAATTAACTATACAAAGGGTAGAGGCATCATGTCTGCAGAAGTCTTAACTCCACAGGAGTATATCGGTCACCACCTGACGCATCTTCAGGTCGGGACGGGTTTTTGGTCGATTAATGTCGACTCGATGTTTTTCTCTGTTGTCCTCGGGGTTGTTTTCTTGGCGATTTTCCGCAAAGTGGCTAAACATGCTACCAGTGGTGTCCCGGGTAAGTTGCAAACTGCGGTTGAGATGATCGTCGGTTTTGTCGATAACAACGTCAAGGATATGTACCACGGTAAGAGCAAGGTGATTGCACCGTTAGCGTTGACAGTATTTATCTGGGTATTTTTGATGAACCTGATGGATCTGCTTCCGGTCGATTTTCTGCCGCACATTGCGACAATGGCAGGCCTTCCTGCACTGCGTGTTGTGCCTACGGCAGATGTCAATATCACCTTATCGATGGCACTGGCCGTATTTATCCTGATTCTGTTCTATAGCATCAAAATGAAAGGTATTGGTGGATTCGCTAAAGAGTTGACCATGCAGCCATTCAACCATCCGGTGTTTATACCTATCAACCTGATCCTTGAAGGTGTCAGCCTGCTGTCCAAGCCTGTTTCTCTCGGGTTGCGACTGTTTGGCAACATGTATGCGGGTGAGTTGATCTTCATCCTTATTGCTGGTCTGTTGCCGTGGTGGTCACAGTGGGTTCTGAGCTTGCCTTGGGCAATCTTCCACATTCTGATCATTACGCTTCAAGCCTTTATTTTCATGGTTCTGACGATTGTCTATCTGTCGATGGCGTCTGAAGAGCACTGATTTTCTTAAAACACTTGCACTTTTATAAACTGAAATAAACTGGAGACTGTCATGGAAAACCTGAATATGGATCTGCTGTACATGGCTGCCGCTGTGATGATGGGTTTAGCGGCAATCGGTGCTGCGATCGGTATCGGCATCCTGGGGGGTAAATTCTTGGAAGGTGCTGCACGTCAGCCTGACTTGATCCCTTTACTGCGTACACAGTTCTTTATCGTTATGGGCTTGGTTGACGCCATCCCGATGATTGCTGTGGGTCTGGGTCTATACGTAATGTTTGCTGTTGCGTAAGCAGAGTTCACTCGCTGCGAAGAAACCACATTTTAAACTTTTATAGAGGCATTGTGCTGTGAATCTTAATGCTACAATCCTCGGCCAGGCTATCGCGTTCATCCTGTTTGTCTGGTTCTGCATGAAGTATGTATGGCCGCCAATTATGGCTGCCATCGAGAAGCGTCAGAAAGAAATTGCTGATGGCCTCGCTTCTGCAGAGCGTGGCAAAAAAGATTTGGACTTAGCGCAAGCCCATGCGACCGAGCAGTTGAAAACTGCCAAAGCGGAAGCCCAGAAAATCATTGAGCAGGCAAACAAACGCAAAGCTCAGATCGTGGACGACGCCAAAGCGGAAGCCGAGCTGGAACGCAACAAAATCGTGGCGCAGGCCCAGGCTGAGATCGATGCCGAACGTAAGCGCGCTCGTGAAGAGTTGCGTAAGCAGGTGGCGATGTTGGCCATTGCAGGCGCCGAGAAAATAATCGAACGTTCCGTGGATGAAGCTGCTAACAGCGACATCGTTGATAAACTGGTCGCTGAACTGTAAGGAGGGAGGGGCTGATGTCTGAATTTATTACTGTAGCTCGCCCCTACGCCAAAGCAGCTTTTGACTTTGCCGTTGAGAACCAAAGCATAGAACGCTGGCAGAAAATGCTGACGTTTGCTGCTGCTGTTACTGGTAATGAACAGATGGCAGAACTGCTTTCCGGTGATATCGCACCCGATACGCTATCTAAAACATTTATAGCGGTTTGTGGTGACGAGTTCGATGAGCATGGCCAGAACTTTATCCGTGTAATGGCCGAAAATAGGCGTTTACAGGTTCTTCCTGCGGTACTGCAACAGTTTATTGCATTACGTGCCACACTGGAATCAACCGTCGAAGTCGACGTGCTCTCTGCGAGCGCACTGAACGATGAACAGCAGGCCAAGATTGCCGCTGCGATGGAAAAACGTTTATCACGCAAAGTTAAGCTGAATTGCAAAATTGACAAGTCTGTACTGGCCGGTGTCATTATCCGTGCCGGTGATATGGTGATTGATGGCAGCGTTCGCGGTCGTCTTGAACGCCTGGCAGACGTCTTGCAGTCTTAAGGGGACTGGAGCATGCAACTGAATTCCACCGAAATCAGCGAACTGATCAAGCAGCGCATTGCTCAGTTTAATGTAGTGAGCGAAGCTCACAATGAAGGTACTATCGTTTCCGTCAGTGACGGGATCATCCGTGTACACGGTTTGGCCGAAGTTATGCAGGGCGAAATGATCGCACTGCCGGGTAACCGTTATGCCATTGCATTGAACCTGGAGCGCGACTCTGTGGGTGCGGTGGTTATGGGGCCATACACGGATCTGGCCGAAGGCATGAAAGTAAAATGTACCGGTCGTATCCTGGAAGTGCCAGTAGGTCGTGGTTTGCTAGGGCGTGTAGTTAACACCCTGGGCGAACCTATTGATGGTAAAGGCCCGGTTGATAATGATGGCTTCTCTCCCGTTGAAACCATTGCCCCTGGCGTTATCGAACGTCAGTCGGTTGATCAGCCGGTACAGACTGGTTATAAATCAGTCGATGCCATGATTCCAATTGGTCGCGGTCAGCGTGAGTTGGTGATCGGTGACCGTCAAACCGGTAAAACTGCACTGGCTATTGATGCCATCATCAACCAGCGCGATTCTGGTATCAAATGTGTTTACGTGGCGATTGGTCAGAAAGCATCTACCATTTCTAACGTGGTACGCAAACTGGAAGAGCACGGTGCACTGGCTAACACCATTGTGGTGGTTGCTACGGCATCTGAATCAGCCGCATTGCAATATTTGGCACCGTATGCCGGTTGTGCAATGGGTGAGTATTTCCGTGACCGTGGTGAAGATGCACTGATTGTTTATGATGATTTGTCTAAACAAGCTGTTGCTTACCGCCAGATTTCCTTGTTGCTTCGTCGTCCACCTGGTCGTGAAGCATACCCTGGTGATGTTTTCTACCTCCACTCCCGTTTGTTGGAGCGTGCAGCTCGTGTTAATGCGGAATACGTTGAAGCTTTCACCAAAGGTGAAGTTAAAGGGAAAACCGGTTCACTGACTGCGCTGCCTATTATTGAAACTCAGGCGGGTGACGTTTCTGCATTCGTTCCGACTAACGTAATTTCGATTACCGATGGTCAGATCTTCCTGGAATCCAACCTGTTTAACTCCGGTATTCGTCCGGCAGTTAACCCGGGGATCTCAGTATCCCGTGTGGGTGGTGCAGCACAGACCAAGATCATTAAAAAACTGTCCGGTGGTATCCGTACCGCACTGGCACAGTATCGTGAACTGGCTGCGTTCTCTCAGTTTGCTTCCGATCTGGACGACGCAACACGCAAACAACTTAGCCATGGTCAGAAAGTTACTGAGTTGCTGAAGCAGAAACAGTATGCGCCAATGTCTGTTGCCCAGCAGTCTCTGGTGTTGTTTGCTGCCGAGCGTGGCTACCTGAACGATGTTGAAGTCGCGAAAGTTGTGAGCTTCGAAGAGGCTCTGGTTGCTTATGCTGATCGTGAGCATGCCGAACTACTGAACCACATCAACCAAACTGGTGCTTATAACGACGAAATCGAAGGAAAGCTGAAAGGCATCCTCGATACCTTTAAGGCAACCCAGTCCTGGTAACGCGTAGCAACCTGTCGTTGAATGATGGCAGGTTGCTGGCAATGAGGAGAATCAGAGATGGCCGGCGCAAAAGAGATACGTAGTAAGATCGGCAGCGTGCAAAACACGCAGAAGATCACCAAAGCGATGGAGATGGTCGCCGCCTCCAAAATGCGTAAATCGCAGGATCGCATGGCGGCCAGCCGTCCTTATGCAGAGACCATGCGTGCGGTGATTGGTCACCTGGCGTTAGGGAATCTGGAATATAAACACCCGTACCTGGATGAGCGTGATGTTAAGCGCGTAGGGTATCTGGTGGTGTCAACTGACCGTGGTTTGTGCGGCGGCTTGAATATTAACCTGTTCAAGAAGCTGCTGACAGAAATGAAAGGCTGGTCTGAAAAAGGCGTCGAAGCTGATTTGGCGTTAGTTGGCTCCAAAGCCACTTCTTTCTTCGGTTCTGTGGGCGGTAAGGTGGTTGCCCAGGTCACTGGCATGGGGGATAACCCGACATTGTCAGATTTGATCGGTCCAGTGAAAGTGATGCTGCAAGCCTACGACGAAGGTCGTTTAGACAAGCTATACATTGTCAGCAACAAATTTGTTAATACGATGTCTCAGGAACCTCAAATTGTTCAACTACTCCCGTTACCGCCTTGCGAAGACGATGAGTTGAAGCGGAAATCCTGGGATTACCTGTATGAACCCGATCCTAAGGTGCTGCTTGATACGTTGCTGCGCCGCTATGTGGAATCACAGGTTTATCAGGGTGTCGTGGAAAACCTGGCCAGTGAGCAGGCCGCCCGAATGGTTGCAATGAAAGCCGCAACGGATAACGGCGGTAGCCTGATCAAAGAGCTGCAGTTGGTATACAACAAGGCGCGTCAGGCCAGCATCACTCAGGAACTCACCGAAATCGTTTCGGGAGCCTCCGCGGTTTAACCAGGTTTACGAATTACGTAGAGGATTCAAGATGGCTACTGGAAAGATTATCCAGGTAATCGGCGCCGTAGTGGACGTCGAATTCCCTCAGGATGCCGTACCAAAAGTGTACGATGCTCTTGAGGTTGAAAACGGTACCGAGAAACTGGTGCTGGAAGTTCAACAACAATTGGGTGGTGGTGTCGTCCGTTGTATCGCCATGGGAACCTCTGATGGTTTACGCCGTGGCCTTCAGGTCACTGACCTGCAACACCCGATTGAAGTCCCGGTAGGTAAAGCTACCTTGGGCCGTATCATGAACGTGTTAGGTCAGCCTATCGATATGAAGGGTGACATTGGTGAAGAAGAGCGTTGGGCTATCCATCGCCCGGCACCTAGCTACGAAGAGCTGTCCAACTCGCAGGAACTGCTGGAAACCGGTATCAAGGTTATGGACCTGATCTGCCCATTCGCTAAAGGCGGGAAAGTAGGTCTGTTCGGTGGTGCGGGTGTGGGTAAAACCGTAAACATGATGGAGCTGATTCGTAACATCGCCATCGAACACTCTGGTTATTCGGTGTTTGCGGGCGTGGGTGAACGTACTCGTGAGGGTAACGACTTCTACCACGAAATGACCGACTCCAACGTATTGGATAAAGTTTCTCTGGTTTACGGCCAGATGAACGAGCCACCGGGTAACCGTCTGCGTGTTGCGCTGACCGGGTTGACCATGGCGGAGAAGTTCCGTGATGAAGGCCGTGACGTACTGCTGTTCGTCGATAACATTTATCGTTATACCCTGGCCGGTACCGAAGTGTCTGCACTTCTGGGCCGTATGCCATCGGCGGTAGGTTATCAGCCAACACTGGCGGAAGAGATGGGTGTTCTGCAAGAACGTATCACCTCTACCAAGACCGGTTCTATCACTTCCGTACAGGCGGTTTACGTTCCTGCGGATGACTTGACTGACCCATCACCAGCCACCACGTTTGCTCACTTGGATGCGACTGTGGTACTGAGCCGTAACATTGCTTCTCTGGGTATCTACCCGGCTGTTGATCCGCTGGATTCTACCAGCCGTCAGCTTGATCCTTTGGTAGTAGGCCAAGAGCATTACGATGTTGCGCGTGGCGTGCAGTCTATATTGCAACGCTATCAGGAACTGAAAGATATTATCGCCATTCTGGGGATGGACGAGCTGTCAGAAGATGACAAGCTGGTGGTATCCCGTGCGCGTAAAATCCAACGTTTCCTTTCTCAGCCGTTCTTCGTGGCAGAAGTCTTCACCGGTTCACCGGGCAAGTTCGTATCGCTGAAAGATACCATTCGTGGTTTCAAAGGCATTATGGCTGGTGACTACGACCACCTGCCGGAGCAGGCGTTCTACATGGTTGGCACCATTGAAGAAGCAGTGGAAAAAGCCAAGAAACTGTAATGCCTTGAGAGGAGGTTGATATGGCTATGACTTACCATCTGGATGTGGTCAGTGCGGAAAGAGAGATGTTTTCCGGGCTGGTACAGAAAATCCAGGTGACTGGTAGCGAAGGTGAGCTGGGGATTTACCCTGGTCATGCGCCGCTGCTGACTGCCATCAAGCCTGGTATGGTGCGTATTGTTAAACAGTTTGGTGAAGAAGAGTTTATCTACTTATCTGGCGGTATCCTTGAGGTACAGCCAAGTATGGTCACCGTGCTGGTAGACACAGCCATCCGTGGATCGGATCTTGACGAAGCGAGAGCGCTGGAAGCTAAGCGTAGAGCTGAAGAGCACATCCGTACTTCTCATGGTGATGTCGACTATGCTCAGGCCTCCGCTGAACTGGCGAAAGCGATTGCAAAATTGCGTGTTATCGAGCTCACCAGAAAAGCGATGTAATGGTGTACACCACATCCAGAAATCAGAAAAGCGGCCTTTATGGTCGCTTTTTTTTTGTATTAAAATAAGCGGTTCAATCAGGCTGATATTGCTATCTATCGCTACTTACAGAGGAATAAAAACGTCTCTGATCGCCGACAGTTTTTTCGTTGTAAAATAGGTTTGGTTTAATTAGCGTCAGGTCAGAGGCCTTCTGACAGCGTTCAGATTTTTGTAGAGAAATATGTAGTAATTCCGCCAGTAAACGGTTTTACTTTTGTCCATCGAAATGGAGTTATCAGGTTACTTATGTCTAACAGCGCAATGAGCGTGGTTATCCTTGCCGCAGGCAAAGGAACACGCATGTATTCTGACCTTCCCAAAGTATTACATCCATTGGCGGGTAAACCTATGGTGCAGCATGTTATTGATGCTGCCATGAAGTTGGGCGCAAAAAACGTCCATCTGGTTTATGGCCACGGTGGTGAATTGCTGAAAAGCACCTTAAAAAACGATGCACTAAATTGGGTGTTACAAGCAGAACAGTTAGGAACTGGCCATGCCATGCAGCAAGCGGCACCGCATTTTGCTGATGATGAAGATGTGTTGATGTTGTATGGCGATGTACCGCTGATTGCAGTGGAAACTTTGACGCGCCTGTTGGCAGCCAAACCTCAAGGGGGGATTGGCTTGCTGACCGTGAAGCTCGAGGATCCTAGCGGATATGGCCGTATCATGCGTGAAAATGATGAAGTTGTTGGCATTGTTGAACATAAAGATGCCAGCGAACAACAACGTCAGATTAATGAAATTAACACCGGGATTCTGGTGGCTAGCGGTGGTGATCTTAAGCGCTGGTTGGGTATGTTGAATAACAACAATGCTCAGGGTGAGTTCTATATCACCGATATCATCGCTTTGGCGCATGCAGAGGGCAACAAAATTGAAGCGGTGCACCCAGCCCGCCTGAGTGAAGTAGAAGGGGTGAATAACCGTTTGCAATTGTCACAATTGGAACGTGTCTATCAAGCTGAGCAAGCGGAAAAACTGTTGCTGGCGGGTGTAATGCTGTTGGATCCCGCGCGTTTTGATCTGCGTGGTGAGTTGGAGCATGGCCGTGATATTACCATTGATACCAATGTGATTATTGAAGGTAAGGTCAAACTGGGTAATCGGGTAAAAATTGGTAGTGGTTGTGTGCTGAAAAACTGTGTTATCGATGATGATTGTGAAATCAGCCCTTACAGTGTGTTGGAAGATGCTGAGCTTAAAGCGGCTTGCACGGTTGGCCCATTTGCTCGACTGCGCCCAGGTGCACAATTGGCTGAAGGTGCTCATGTTGGCAACTTTGTGGAAATAAAAAAAGCACGCTTGGGTAAAGGTTCTAAAGCGGGTCATTTGAGCTATTTGGGTGATGCCGAAATCGGTGATGATGTGAATATTGGCGCCGGAACGATTACCTGTAATTACGACGGGGCTAACAAGCATAAAACTATCATTGGTGATGGTGTTTTTGTCGGGTCGGATACTCAACTGGTTGCGCCGGTTTGTGTGGGTAAAAGAGCCACTATTGCTGCAGGTACTACGGTTACCGATGATATCGCCGATGATGAACTGGTCCTCAGCCGTGTCAAACAGGTGCATATTCAAGGGTGGCAACGCCCGGTGAAGAAAAAGTAATTTACCGTTATTTTTCTGGCTACCTCGCGCCTGAATGCCAACCTTATATTGTTAGCATTCAGGCGAGTGTGACTGAGTGGATAAATCAGTACCGATTAACCAGTGTGTTTTGTATTGGGCTCTTCTATATACCCAAGATAATTCGATTTGCTTGTAGGCGGCAAGTGATGGAATCCCCAAGAGCATAGCTAACTATGTGACTGGGGTGATAGAACACAGCCAACACCCAAGCAATTTGAAGAATGACCGGTATAGAGGTCAGTACAAAACATAATAACCCCACCATCTACAGGCTCGGGGCGCACGGTAAAAAACCGGCAAAATCAGGTCAAGGCATCGCAAGTGCCCTGAAAGGCACTTAATCAGGAATACAAAATATGTGTGGAATTGTAGGTGCAGTAGCGCAGCGCGATATAGCAGAAATTCTGTTAGAAGGTTTACGTCGTTTGGAATACCGTGGATATGACTCTGCTGGCTTGGCGGTAGTGGATAGTGAAGGTCATGTCAGCCGTTTGCGTCGTGTCGGCAAAGTACAAAAACTGGCGGAAGCAGCAAAACAACATCCTCTGCATGGGGGAACCGGTATTGCTCACACCCGTTGGGCTACCCACGGTGAACCATCAGAAGCGAATGCGCATCCTCATGTATCAGATTACATCACCGTAGTGCATAACGGCATTATTGAAAACCACGAACCGTTGCGTGAATTATTGATTGAGCGTGGTTACCATTTCAGCTCTGAAACCGATACTGAAGTGATTACTCACTTGGTTCATTGGGAGCAGAAACTGGGTGGGACACTACGTGAAGTGGTTCAGCGGGTGATCCCACAGTTGCGTGGTGCTTATGGCATGGTGGTGATGGATAGCCGTGACCCCAGCGAGTTGATTGCTGCCCGTTCTGGTAGCCCATTGGTCATTGGCCTTGGTGTTGGCGAGAATTTTATTGCTTCCGACCAACTGGCATTGCTACCGGTAACCCGCCGTTTTATCTTCCTGGAAGAGGGAGATGTAGTGGCTGTGACTCGTCGTACTGTCACTATTTTTGATAAACAAGGTGATGAAATTAAGCGCCAGGAGATTGAATCTCAGGTGCAATACGATGCCGGTGACAAAGGCATATATCGTCACTACATGCAGAAAGAGATTTTTGAGCAGCCAATGGCATTGAAAAACACCCTGGAAGGGCGTTTTAGCCATGGGCAGATCAATCTGAGTGAATTAGGGCCAAAGAGTGATGAATTGCTGGCAAAAGTACAGCATGTACAGATTATTGCCTGTGGCACCTCTTATCATTCGGGTATGGTAGCGCGTTATTGGTTCGAGTCGCTGGCCGGTGTCTCTTGCGATGTAGAGATCGCCTCCGAATTCCGCTACCGCAAATCTGCGGTGCGCCCAGGTAGCTTACTGATCACCCTGTCCCAATCCGGTGAAACCGCCGATACATTGGCGGCTCTACGCCTGTCTAAAGAACTAGGATATCTGGGTTCTTTGGCGGTGTGTAATGTGGCAGGTTCTTCTCTGGTTCGTGAATCCGATCTGGCGCTGATGACGAAAGCAGGCGTTGAAATCGGTGTGGCGTCCACCAAAGCCTTTACCACCCAGCTTGCGGTGTTGTTGATGCTGGTGGCGCGTATTGGCCATCTGAAGGGGATGCCAGAGAGCGTAGAGCATGAGATTGTGCATGGTTTGCAAGCGCTGCCTGCGCGTATAGAACAGATGCTGTCGCTGGATAAAAATATTGAGGCATTGGCAGAAGGTTTCTCTGACAAGAATCACGCCCTGTTTTTAGGCCGTGGTGATCAATACCCGATCGCCATGGAGGGTGCGCTTAAGCTGAAAGAGATCTCCTATATTCATGCGGAAGCCTATGCTGCAGGTGAACTGAAGCACGGTCCATTAGCGTTGATCGATGCAGATATGCCTGTGATTGTGGTGGCGCCAAACAATGAATTGCTGGAAAAACTCAAATCCAACATTGAAGAGGTTCGTGCGCGTGGCGGTCAGCTTTATGTGTTCGCCGATCAGGATGCGGGTTTTGTCAGTAGTGAAGGCATGACCATTATCCCATTGCCTCATGTTGAAGAAATTGTCGCGCCAATCTTCTACACGGTTCCGCTACAACTGTTGTCCTATCATGTGGCATTGATTAAAGGTACAGATGTGGATCAGCCGCGCAACCTGGCGAAATCGGTTACTGTTGAGTAATCATTTCAGTTGCAGGATGACTATAAAGTTGTGAACTGAATAAATCCGGTTATGCCCTTAAAGGCAAACCGGATTTTTTTATGGTCAAGTCAACGTAGTTCACTGTCAGAAACAAACATCGTTTCACTTTTGCTGTCTTTAAGGTTTTTTATTTTTTTGTGTTTCAAGCGGGGCATATTCTACAGGTAACCAACGGTACCCATGGTCTGCTTTGCTCACATGTCCTATACCTGGGAAAGGTAAATGAGCACCAGCAATCCAGCGTTTATCATTGACTGCATCAACTAGCACTTTCTTGCGCGTCGTATTTGCTAGCATGCTGTCGTGGTCAAATACGATAGCAACGTCAGGTCGTGCCAATTGGACGGCATAGCTGTTAACAATATCCCCCCACACTAATAGACTTTCCCCCGCCGATTCCACTAAATAAGAGGTATGCCCAAGGGTATGTCCAGGTGTCAGCTCAGCCTTAATGCCAAGTGGGAGACTATTGTCACCAACCATAAATAAATGTAGGCGTTTTTGTGCTTGGTAAGGTGCCAGAGACTTGACTGCTAAAGTAAATGCCCCCTGTTCTGACTTATGTGCGCTAGCCGCTTGTTTAGGATCAAGCCAAAAATCAGCCTCAATCTTGTTAACATAGACTTGAGCGTTCTCAAATACTGGTTTTCCATCTGCATCAATCAAACCGCAAACATGGTCGGGGTGCAGATGGGTTAATAGTATGGTATCGATTTGGTTGAGTTTATAGCCCGCTGCACGAATGTTGGCTCTAAGCTTACCCAGGTTAGCGCTCAAGCAAGCACCAGCCCCTGTATCTATCAGTATCAAATTTTTATTGGTACGAACCAGAAAACTGTTAATTGCAGTATTGGTGGTAAAGTTACTCTCCAGTAGTGCCTTTATATCTTTCTGACTGGCACCGGATAATAATTCGGGACTCAAGTGGGATTGCCCGTCATAAATAGCTGTCACGGTAAAATCACCAATAGCCATATGATAAAATCCAGGGGCTTGTGTCGCTTGCACTGGGGGTAGTTGTGCTATAGCCGGTATAGCAAGAACTGCCAATATCAGGGAGCAGAACCAGTACGTTAGAGTACGAGATATAGGCATTATAAAACTCCGTCATAAAAGTAAAAAAGTAACCTTAAGTGTTTACACTGAGATCAACTTTATTGGGTAATGTGAACACTAGGAAGAAGGCAATCAGTGCGAGCACGGCTCCTACTGAGATAGCCATTGCCGCACTGTTGCCAAAACCGAGAGCTATGTCGTTTTGGGTTGAGGTTGCGATAGCAGCTTGAATAGCGTCGGCTCCCTGACCTGCATATCGTTGCTTTATCTCACTGATTTGTTCCGTGGTTAATGGGGATATCGATAACGTTCCAAAAAAGACACTTCCCACGACGGCAATTCCAGTCGCGCTGCCGAGTCGTTGTACCGTACCGATAACAGCCGCCGCCGCACCCGCTTCGCTGCGCTCAACAGTGGCAACAATAAATTGGGAATTTGCCGCAATAAACAGACCACAACCAATACCAGCTACAAATAAAGGGGTAGCAATGGTCCATATTGTTAGTTCTGTTGCTGGAATTGTTGTTAGCAGCAACCAGAGTATGGTTAGCCCGATGGCGAGCAGGCCGGTGCCCATGAAGAGCGAGGTTCGTCCATAACGCTCTGCTAGCTTGTGGCTGTATGAGGCACCCAAAATGTCTCCAATAGCAAAGGGTAATGAAATAAAACCGGCTGCTAGAGCACTATGACCAAGCCCTGATTGCCAAAAGATGGATAGCGTAAAGAAGATACTGGTGAATGCAGCGAAATAAACCAGCGCTAAAATAGTTCCTCCAGTGAAGGAGCGACGTGTGAACAAATGGGGTGGAACGAGTGGATCGCCATTTTTCCGCTCAACCCTGAGCTCCCAAAATGCAAACATCACGAGAAGGATGACGCCGCCGAACAGTGATAGATAGGACCAAACTGGCCAGGGTTTGTCTTGCCCTTCAATGAGAGGAACCAGAATGGCTACCAGGCTTACCGTGATAAGTAAAAGCCCCACCCCGTCAATACTGCCTGATGTTCTGCTGCGTTCTACACTTGTAGGCAGCAACATCACGGCCCCGAACAATGCGGCGGCACCTAATGGCAAATTAACCCAGAAAACCAGGCGCCAACCATCAGCTTCGCCGAAGACTTGAATCAGAATACCACCGACAAGGGGCCCGAGTGCGGTTGATACGCCCATGACTGCCCCCATAATTGCGAAGGCTTTGCCACGTTTATAACCTGTAAACAGTAATTGAATGAATGCAATGACAGCAGGAAAAAATATCCCCCCCGCAAGACCCTGAATAATTCTGGCTACAATCAGTTGACCGCTGTTTTGCGCAATACCACAAGCGAAGCTCGCGATAGTGAAGAGAGCAAGCCCGCTACAGAAAACCCATTTATGTCCGAAGCGATCACCAAGACGGCCTGCTGGGATCAACGCTAACCCGTAAGCCAGAGCGTAGCCGGAGATAATCCATGACAATGCTGCGTCTGATGTATTCAGGTTCATTTTGATGCTCGGCAGAGCAATATTGACAATCGTGGTATCCAGCAGGGCCATGAACATACCAATAAGCAAGATTGCCAGCGCCTGCCAGGCACGTTTAGGCGCAATGAGTGAGATGGAACTGGTGGTCATAATGTATTGTTCCTTCGAGACCGTTCATCTTCAATAATGTTGGGAAGAGCAGCCAAAAGACCTTCATGCCAGTCAATTTCAGCGCGAAGTCGAAACGTATGGTGATCAACCATCCAAGCTTCGGCGACACTGATGTCATCACGAATTCTGTCGAGCTTAGCGACGTGGGCGTTAAGCCTGGCTCGTAGTAACAGAAGTCGTTCTTGAATGATGGCTGGCAACTCATCAAGCTGATCTGAATAAAACCGGGCAAACGCAAGATCGAAGGGATCAGGCTTGAGCACCACTTTGCTCAACCCCTGGATCCCAAGGGCGCGTAGTGCCTTACGTCCAGACTCACTGAGTCGAAAAACCTGCCTTTCGGGATAGTTACCAACTTTCTCCACGCGCTCTTCGATGATCAGCTTTTCTGCCGCCAAACGTTTGAGCGCACCATAGATCGCCCCTGCGGCGAAATCGGCCCACTGTTCGATATGTTCGTCTTCTGCAAGACGAACTAAAGCATGCCCGTGCATCGGACCTTGCTTAGCGAGGGAACCTAAGATGAATATTCTAATAGATGACATATGACTACTCTCGCATAACTAGTCTTAAGTGTAAATGATTTGATCGGTAAGTATCTTATCGCCAATTAGCATGATTACGTCACAACGACAGTTTTCATTCATTGCCACGATGTTGAGAGCTACGAACTCGACAAAATTTCCATTGATTGCTGTGTCGAACCCCATCTCCAGGGGATACGCTAGTTTTAGCCATGTCACTTTTCTAGAAAGGAAAAGGAAGACGTTGGGCATCTCTACTATAAAGTTGTGAACTGAATAAATCCGGTTATGCCTTTAAAGGCAAACCGGATTTTTTATGATTAAGCTCAAGTGATGTTTATCAGAACGCATTATTCTTCACTGATAATGCAATGAAAAAGGAGTTTTTTATGAGCTACATACTGCAAGTTGATTTTCCCTACCATGGCCCTTGGGGGCAGGAAATGGCGCAAGCGATGGAGGGGTTAGCCCACTCTATTGCCGAAGAACCGGGGTTGATTTGGAAGATCTGGACTGAAAACCAGGCCACCCAGGAAGCGGGTGGCATCTACTTGTTCGCCAATATTTCCAGTGCTGAGGCCTATCTGGCGATGCATAGCGAGCGGCTTCGCAATTTTGGTATTCCTCTGGTTAATGGAAAGATATTTGCCATTAACCAAGCTTTGTCGCAGATCGATCGTGCCCCAATTTGAGTAAGAGCTACGTTAACTTGAAGATCAAAACGTAGGGATTGCAGAGAATCTGGTACTCGCTAACCCCAGCAGTTCGAATAACTGCTGGGGGATAAATCGCTATTGCGGTTTATTTACATCAATAACAGAAATAGTGTAGATAACCACAAACTCAGGTTTTTTAGATCCATCCGGAACTTTTATCGCTGAAGGTGGGATCGCGACCTGAATCTCTCCCCCTTTACGAATAAGTTTCACGCTATCACGCAGCAGTGGCGGTATATTATCTACTTTAAATACTTGGTACGAGTTATCAACTTTAGGGCCATCAACCACAGTGCCATCAATCAAGGTACCTTTAAAACTTAACTCAACAACATCGGTACTTTGCAGTGCTGGACCACTCCCTTTATTGATTATCAAGTAAAGCAACCCTTCTTTGTTTTTCTTGACCCCTTCACGCTGTGCAAATTGCTCCATCCAGATTTTATCTGCAGCAATTCTTTTATTATTTTTATCTTCTGTTAAGACGTTTATCTGTTCGTCAAGAATGAGTAACGTGTCGCGTACCTCTTTCTCGCTCATTTTATCCTGCTTGTTGAAGGCATCAGCGACACCCGCTAACATGATATTTTTATCAAGCGTTATATGGAGTTCTTTTTGTTGAGCAATTTGCGCTTCAATATAGTGCCCTAATGCGATACCACTGGCATAAGCACGTTTTTGCTCTTCGCTATCTAATTTAAATTCTTTTGCTCCTGTTGGCGTAGTAGTCGCAGCCTCTTTTTTTTCTGCTGTCGCAATATTTTCAGACACGGATGTACTTTCTGCTGTTGCTGAACTTGCGTCAGTTGCAGCGGCTTCACCCGGTTGTATCTCTTTTTTATCCGACTCTTTTGGTTGTTCAGTTATGGATGGAAAGGCGGATGATGGTGTTGCCGCAGGGGCTGCATCGGGTGTTTTGGTGTCTTCTGTTGTTTCCGCTGTCGTTGTTTTTGTTGCTGTTGTTTCGGTTGGAACAGCCACTGTCTCTTTTTGTTGTGGCGTAGTTATATTTTCTGGTGAAGTTATATTTTTCGGCGTAGTGATATTTTCTGGCGTGGTCGTACTTTCTGGTGTCGCCGCATTCACGTTAGTTGAAGTCGCCAGGTTCTCTTTTACCTCTTGTTTTGTCTCTTTTTCATCTGTCTCTTTTTCATTCGACATTTTAGGCTGTTCAGTTAGGCTTGGGCCTGTTGACGTGGGGGTGGCTGCGGGTTCTGCCTCTGCTGCTTTAGTGTTGTTTGTTGTTTGTGCAGAGGGAGCTCCGTCTGTCGATGCTGGCAGCGTTGCTGATGGTACAGAGGGTGGTGTTTGTACTGTGGTTGCCGGATCTTCTGCGTTGGCGGTGAGTACATAACCTGACATAATCAGCGAACTCGCAAACAGCACCTTTTGGGTCGTGAGACGAAAAGACATAGGAATACCTTTGGCTTGTCTAAATGAGTAATGATTAACAGAATAGCGGGTGAAGATTTTTTATAAAAGCACCGGATAAAAATTAATCTTTGTTATCACAGAGAAACGTTAGGCAACAGCCGATTATTTAAGGCCTGTAGTTGCCTGTAGTTGCCTATGGTTAATAGATTCACCCAGCAATGCTTACAGGGTTCACTGCTTAGCCAACGTTCAGTAGAGAATCAAAGCGAACAACCAGAGAACCCACAATAACGCCGTGATTAACATGGTGCGCTTGAGTTGGCATAAAGCACCATGTTGACGTTGCGGGAATGTCAGTTGGGTTAACCGTTGCCGTTGCCAAATCAATGCCAGCGCTTTCCCGGCTTGTTGATTCTGCGCCTCGTTGAACTGTGTTAAATAACCGACATCCAACCATAGGCGCCAGCAGCCATAAATACATACACCACTCAGCAACGCCACCCCTGCCCGCATCAAGCCGGGTGATGCAGCAAAAATAACCCATAGTAATGGTGGTACCACCATCAACAGCAAAAAACGCCAGCTCAGCAGAGTTCGTTCAAGCAACACGGTGGTTAGTTGTTCGGTTGCTGTTATTTCCTGATGTTCATTCGCCATTGTTCTAACAGCTCCAGATGTTGAGCGTTTAAGACCACCTGCGGCCGCTTCTGCCGAATATAGGCGATGGCTTCCATTACCGTGAGTGACGGTTGTTTATAGAGTAGCCAGGCGGCTGCCACTAAAGCACTGCGTGACAAGCCTAATGCACAATGGATAAGCACGCTACCTTGTGTACGCTGCAACTGTTCCAGCATGAGAACCGCCTCACGGAGTTGGCTCTCTTGCGGGTTGACCAAATCCAACATCGGTACACAATAATAGGCGACTCCGGTTATGTTGCGCGATCGGGGAAACTCACTGGTAACATCCAACACTGCCCGTTGTAATGGCTGGCTACGGGGGTAAGAGCCCAGGAACACCGCATCCGTGAGCGGGCTAACCGCAGGCAAACGGCGGGTGTAATAGCGTAGAGAAATAAACATCCCCAACCGCCAGGGCATCAGTAACCAGTAGGTGGCAGGGGTGAGTTTTCCTTGTTCATTTTTTTGCAACACGGTGACGCCAAACCCGGCATATCCCAGCGTGACAATCATCAACGCTATGGCTGGCCACCACAGCCACGGCAGATAAAAACTTGCTGCTACGACTATGAGTGAACCGAACAAATAGCGTCTGGTTAATTTCCAGCGGCGGCTGTCTGGGCGTTGCCAACGCCATTGCCCCTGTTCTGGTACCAGCCAGTCAATCACCATACCCACGATCAACCCAGTGATAACGTCGATAAAATGGTGCTGCCAAGTCGTCACAACGGAGAGTGCGATAAGCAGAAACCATGCGGTAAAAATCCGGTGCCCGTGGCCGCCAAGGTGGCGGCTGAAGTGGCGCCAGAGTAACCAGCAAAAAATAATATGCAGCGAAGGTGATTGATTATAGGGTAAATCAAATTGCTCCAATTGTTCGAATAACCAACCGGCAGCACCAGAAATTGGCGGTCTGGTGAAGGAAAATTTCAGCGGAAAGAGTAAAAAACCGATACAGGCCACCAGAGGGGCTAATGCTAACCGGTAGACCAAGCGTCGCTGTTCACTGAGTGTTGTACAGATAAATAGCGACAACCCGTAGAATATATCAAGGCTCCAATAGGGAATTATGGTCAGCGGAATAAAGGGAATATGCTTCTCCCAGTCAAACACCAGGCTGCCCACATCACTCCTGCCTGCGGTAAACTGGTTTACCTGACCATAGGTGAGGAAAAAAAGGGGGGCCAGCAACAGCAGCCAGCCTATCCCGTGAATAATAATAGTACGGCGAGTTACAGAACTGCTCATGCTTAGCGACGCACCGCCAGTGAAACAGTAAAAATCCCCCACTGATCAATTAACTGGGCACATTTATCAAAACCGGCTTCTTGCACCAAGGCATCCATTTCCCCTTGGGTACGTACACGCATTACCCACGCCTTACCATCTTTATGGCTGGTGAGAGACCAGGCGATGGTTTTTAACTGCGGATGCCACGGTTGCCCGGTGTAGATCAATATCCCCCCGGGTTCAATGGCCTCTGCCAACCCAGCTAATGAATTACGTACCAGTGTATTTTCAGGAAATAGCTCGTAAAGCCCAGAAACGATACCCAGCGTTGGGCGTGGCGTTAATGCAGCCAGTTCATCGCGGTTAAAAGCGTCACCACGTTCAAAATGGGCTTTATCTTCCATGCCGCGTGAAGCGATCATTTCCTGCCCTTTCTCGACATTCAGTTCGCTGTAATCACGCAGGAGAATATGACTGACGAGGGGTTCACTCGCCAACGCATCCAACACATAGCGACCATGCCCGGCGGCAACATCCACTACACGCACTGGCGTCCCTTGTGTGGCCAACTGCGCTACTGCTTGTTGGATAAGTTGCTGCAGATGAAGTTTACGCTGACGGATCCCTTGCCAACCAATGCTATTGAGGTAGTTCTTATCGATTTGCCGACCTAGCCAGTTACTTCCTTGTGGTTGGTTACGATAGACATAATCCAGGGTGCTACCGGAATCAAAACCAGTCTCAAACCCTAACTTCACGCCAGTTGACTGAGTACCCAGCATTTTCATGCCATAACGCATTGCGCGATAAGCCACATCATCGAGAGAATAGGGAACCGGGCCGCCACTGAGCATTCGCCAAGTATCAGCACTTGGGCTCCAGCGGTCTTCATTACTGTAATCGAAGCGTTGCGGTGGTAAGGCGTACAGGGTGTCGATAAAACTGCGCATTTTGTCGAATGCGATGTGGCGATCCCGCTCACCGAGCGTGTCATGATAAAAACCAGGGAGGATGTGCAATTCTTTTAATTGGCTGCGTAACCCTTGGTAGAAATCCAATTGCGGCTTGCGGTGGACAACATGATCATTGCCGGAAATCAGTAACTGTACTGGTAGGGTAATTGCAGCGGCGTCGCGTACCACGCGTTCCGCAGTACGGTAGAGATCAAGCAATATATTGACGGCGATTGGCCGGGTAACTAAAGGATCATGATCAAAGCTGGCTACCCGCTCGGGGTCGTGTGTCAGGTATTTGCCTTTGACGTAAGAGTTGACGAAAAACAACCCGCGCAAACGGTGCAAAAGTGCCAGCCCGCTACGTGCAAACGGTACATACAACTTAACCTTAAAAGCGGGTGATGCCAGCACCAAGCCGCGAATGGCTGGCGCATAGTCGTGTACCCAGGTCGCAGCCAGTACCGCCCCAACGCTTTGTGCTACCACGGTAATATTCTCCAGGGGCACATTATTTTCGGCAGCAACAAAGCGAACAAATTCATCCATATCCTGTACTGAGCGGGTCAGCGATGGGCTGTAACCGCGTTGACCTGGCGAACGCCCATGTCCCCGTGCATCCCAAGCATAGAATGCGCTATCCGGCATAGCTAATTCATCAACAATGTGTTGCATACGCCCAGAGTGCTCATGGCCACGATGGAACAAAACGATGATTTTATTTATTTCACCGTTTTCCTGAGCCGGCCAGTGGCGATAAAACAGTTCAGTCTGGTCGCTGGTCAGAAAACACTTCTCGTCTGGCGTACGGGTATTAATCATGGGATTCATTTCCTTGAGTCTCCTGCCGGAGTTGTAATAAACGCTGTAATAGCGCTTCCTTAAACTGGCTCTTATCCGGGTGAGAGTACAGTGGCTCACCCACATTGACATCAATAAACAACGGCAAAGGAATGCGGTTGCCTTTTGCCATAACCTGTTCTGTCCCTTTCAGCCAGATGGGGATAATTGGTACCTCCGGCAGACTTTGGCTAAGATGCCACAGCCCTGATTTTAGTGGTGCCAATTTTCCTGGTTCACCACGGCTACCTTCAGGAAACAGGATCAGAATCTTATTGTCGCGTAATGCTTGTTCACAAAGCGCCAGTGGATTGGTTTCCCCTCCTTGGCGCGAGACCGGGATAATATTGAGAATATTAAGCGTAAACCACGCCAACCAGCGGTTACGTAGAAAATAGTCTGCAGCGGCCACCGGGTGGACATTGTGTTGTTGATGAATTGAGAACAGTGATAACAGCGTAAACGCATCCATATGGCTGTTATGATTTGCCACGATAATCGCCGGCCCTTGTTTGGGCAGTCGTTGTGGGTGTTTTACTCGCAGCCCAAGCCATAACCAAATTACCGGCCAGACGATACAGAGTGAAAATAGTGTTTTGAGAAATTTTTTCACCATAATGTCAGTAATAGAAATAACGAATAAAGTGGAAGAAAACCGGAGCGGTGAAGATCAGGGAGTCCAAGCGGTCAAGAATACCGCCATGGCCAGGGAGCAGTGTTCCGCTATCTTTTACACCGATATCGCGTTTGATCGCTGACATCACAATATCACCGCAGAACCCCGTTACACCAATAATCAACCCGGCCAGCAGCGCCATATTCCAGCTTAATGGGGTGAGTAGCGGGCCAAGTAATACCGCCGCCAACGTGGTGCTGGCGATGCCACCGAGCAAGCCAGCCAGGGTTTTATTTGGGCTGACTTTCGGCGTGACTTTAATCCGCCCCAGAGATTTGCCCCACAGATACTGTGTAATGTCGTTAAATTCTGTCAGACCGACCAGAAATAGCACCAAAAGGGCCCCTGTTTGCTGGCCATTGGCAGGGAGAACCAGCAAAAATGCCACATGACTGAAGGCAAAGACCGTAGTCATCAGGCCCCAGTGTAACTGCGACACACTGCTTAGAAAGCTATGCGTATCGCCAGAAATCACCATGCGAGCGGGAAGGAATAAAAAGACATAGACCGGAATAAACACAATGAACATGCCATACCAGTTAGCGCCAATCAGCCAATAGTTGATGGGAATGGCGATAAACATCCACAATATGGGCATCCGGTCAGAATATCGGGAGGGAATCAGGGTCAAATATTCCTTCAACGCTATAAAACTGACCAGCGCGAAAAAAGTCAATGCCAGCCAGTGGGGGCTAATCATCGCCAGGGAAAACAAGATGATAATGACCCACCAGGTACGGATGCGCAGCGTTAATTCACGCCAGTTTTTCTCTGGGCGCAACCAGACCAACAGCCCATTAATGAGGGTAGCGATCAGTAACAGGGCAAAAATGACTGCCAGGGATTTTTCCAGCAACATTATTGCGGCTCCTCTACCAAGGCGCTACGGCAGCGATTGATGACCGTCCAGACCAGTAATAACGTTGCTATGCCCCACACCAGATTGTTCCAGCTAACCAGTTGCGGCCAGATAGCCAGCACCAAACCCCAGGAACCAAACACCAACGCCCGGTCACTTTTACCCAGTGGCCCAGCATAGTTACGTGTCCCGTTAATGGTTTGTACCAGAATTCCACAAAATTCGGTTAACACCATGATGAATAACATCACCAATACCAGCGGTGCGTTACTGTTTGCGAGAAAGATAAAAGGCAGATATAAGGCAACATCAGAAAGGACATCACCGATTTCATTCAGTATCGCCCCGAGGCGGCTTTTCTGGTTGCACTCCCGGGCTAACATGCCATCCAGTGCATTGAGCGCCATACGGATAAATAACACAATCGGAAGCAGATAAAACAGACCAGGTTGCGGAAATAGCATCAGTATTCCGCCAACCAGAAATGAGAGCACCATCGCGGCCAGTGTGACCTGGTTGGCTGTTACATGATGTTTTTCCAGCCAATACATCATTGGACGTAACAAGGCCTGAAAGGCAGGCTTAATCCTATAGAGTGTCATTATCATTCCCTGGTATTTATTCTTTTGATTAACGACCAATACTATCGTTCAGATTATTATCTGTCATCATTCAAGGGACGAGAGTCAGTGCGGAAAGCCAACACTGCAGCAGCTTAAACGGCGATATGTGCAGAGTTTGAGTGAGGATCGGTAGGGTTTTACTCAGCCGATATTTTGCATGATTATTTTTAATTAATTGAAAGTAAAGAAAAAAATAAGAAATCCAATCACTGTCATATAACTGTAATATTTTATACATTTTACTGTCATGAAACTGTCCTATTTTCCTTCAATCAGCAATACTTTATTTGACTCAAACAGCCCGAAGTCGATTTTTAAATATCCCATTAGGAGGGATCATGAAACTGATGCGTACCACTGTCGCCAGCATTGTCGCAGCGACTATCTCCCTGGTCTCTGTATCTGCATTCGCTGCTGCGAGCTTGACCGGTGCAGGTGCGACATTCCCCGCTCCGGTTTATGCCAAGTGGGCAGATTCTTATCAGAAAGAGACTGGCAATAAAGTTAACTATCAGGGGATTGGTTCCTCTGGTGGCGTGAAGCAAATTATTGCTAACACCGTTGACTTTGGTGCTTCCGATGCCCCGCTGCCTGATGACAAACTGGCTGCCGATGGCCTGTTTCAGTTCCCAACCGTGATTGGCGGTGTGGTGATGGCGGTCAATATCCCTGGCATCAAATCCGGTGAACTGACTCTCGATGGTCAAACCCTGGGTGATATCTATTTGGGCAATATCAAAAAATGGAATGATCCAGCGATTACTAAACTGAACCCAGGCGTTAAGCTGCCAGATCAGAATATCGCCGTGGTACGCCGTGCAGACGGTTCTGGTACTTCTTTCGTCTTTACCAGCTATCTGTCTAAGGCAAATGCTCAGTGGAAAGAGAAAGTGGGTACCGGTTCAACGGTTAAGTGGCCAACCGGTTTAGGTGGTAAGGGCAATGACGGTATTGCTGCATTTGTCCAACGTTTACCTGGTTCTATCGGTTATGTAGAATACGCTTATGCCAAACAGAATAATCTGGCCTACACTAAATTAATCTCTGCTGATGGTGAGCCAGTGAGCCCAACCAAAGAGAGCTTTAGCGCTGCAGCCAAAGGTGCCGACTGGAGTAAAACCTTCGCTCAGGACTTGACCAACCAAAAAGGTAATAATGCTTGGCCAATTACTTCCACTACCTTTATTCTGATGCACAAAGAGCAGAAGAAACCAGAGCAAGGTACAGAAGTACTGAAGTTCTTTGATTGGGCCTATAACCAGGGTGCTAAACAGGCTCTTGAACTGGATTACGCTATACTGCCAGATGAGGTAGTTGAGCAAGTCCGTGCAGCTTGGAAGACCAATATCAAAGACAGCTCTGGTAAAGCATTATTCTAAAAACACAAGAGGTGTGGTATACACCTTGCCTGATGTGTCGGGGCTCAGTAAGCTGAGCCCTTTAAGCTTTATAACAGAAGAGTAATCTATGGCTGGGCCTAAACCGACCATTAAAGCACCGAGTAAAAACGGTGACATTATCTTCAGCGCGCTGGTTAGACTGGCCGCGCTGATTACCTTATTGCTGCTGGGCGGCATTATTGTTTCGCTGATTATTGCCTCCTGGCCAAGTATGCAGGCGTTTGGTTTCGCTTTTCTGTGGACCAAAGAGTGGGATGCACCCGCTGAGCAGTTCGGTGCCTTAGTCCCTATTTACGGGACGTTAGTCACCTCGCTGATTGCCTTGATCATTGCGGTCCCGGTCAGTTTTGGTATTGCGCTGTTCCTGACGGAACTCGCCCCTAATTGGCTTAAGCGCCCGTTAGGTATCGCCATTGAACTGTTAGCGGCGATCCCAAGTATTGTTTACGGTATGTGGGGCCTGTTCGTGTTTGCTCCACTGTTCGCCCAATATTTCCAGACTCCGGTGGGCAATGTCCTTTCTGGTATTCCGATTGTTGGTGAATTATTTTCTGGCCCGGCTTTCGGTATCGGTATTCTGGCTGCCGGGGTGATCCTGGCTATTATGATTATTCCTTACATTGCCGCAGTTATGCGTGATGTATTTGAACAAACCCCGGTAATGATGAAAGAGTCCGCCTACGGTATTGGTTGTACTACCTGGGAAGTGATTTGGCGTATTGTCTTACCGTTTACTAAAAATGGGGTGATTGGCGGTATTATGCTGGGTCTGGGGCGAGCTTTGGGGGAAACCATGGCGGTCACCTTCATTATCGGTAACACCTACCAACTCGACAGTTTCTCACTGTTTATGCCTGGCAACAGTATTACCTCAGCATTGGCCAATGAATTCGCTGAAGCGGAGTCGGGGCTGCACACCTCAGCATTAATGCAACTGGGGCTGATCCTGTTTGTTATCACTTTTATCGTCCTTGCGCTGTCAAAACTGATGGTTATGCGCTTGGCTAAAAATGAGGGGCGTTAAAGTGACCATGTTGGATTCTGTAGAACTGGCGGAAAGCCGCCGTAAAATGCAGGCTTGGCGCCGCCAGAAAAACCGCATTGCACTGTTCTTGTCACTGGCGACGATGGCCTTTGGTCTGTTCTGGTTGGTGTGGATTCTGTTTTCTACCATTACCAAGGGCATCGATGGTATGTCGCTGGCGTTATTCACCGAAATGACGCCACCACCCAATACGGCGGGCGGCGGTTTGGCTAACGCCATTGCCGGTAGTGGTTTGCTGATTCTGTGGGCGACCATCTTCGGTACACCGTTGGGCATCATGGCAGGCGTTTATCTGGCGGAATATGGCCGTAAATCCTGGTTGGCTGAGGTGATCCGCTTTATTAACGATATTTTGCTGTCTGCGCCGTCAATCGTGGTGGGGTTGTTTGTTTACACCGTGGTGGTGGCTAAAATGGAGCACTTCTCTGGATGGGCGGGGATTATTGCCTTGGCTTTGCTGCAGATCCCGATTGTGATCCGCACCACCGAGAACATGCTCAAGCTGGTGCCAGATACGCTGCGTGAGGCTGCGCACGCACTGGGAACACCCAAATGGCGTATTATTTCTGCCATTACCTTGAAAGCTTCTATCTCCGGTATCATTACCGGTGTATTACTGGCGATAGCACGTATTGCAGGTGAAACAGCGCCATTGCTGTTTACCTCGCTGTCAAATCAGTTCTGGAATACCGACCTGATGCAGCCGATAGCCAACCTACCAGTGACCATCTTCAAGTTTGCCATGAGCCCGTTTGCCGAATGGCAGCAATTGGCTTGGGCAGGCGTATTGTTGATCACCCTGTGCGTACTGTTACTGAATATCCTGGCGCGTGTGATTTTTGCCAAGAAAAAGCATTCATAAAAATTTAAGCGCCGTTGGTTCGGCGCGGTGAAAAGAGAGAAGTCTTGATGAGTATGGTTACTGACGCTCCCAGCAGCAAAATTCAGGTACGCGATCTGAACTTTTACTATGGCAAATTCCATGCGCTGAAAAACATCACCCTGGATATTGCCGAGAATAAGGTAACGGCTTTTATCGGCCCATCGGGTTGCGGTAAATCAACGTTGTTACGTACTTTCAACAAGATGTATCAGCTATATCCAGAGCAACGTGCTGAAGGCGATATTATATTGGATGGGCAAAATATTCTGACGGATAACCAGGATATCGCCTTACTGCGTGCCAAGGTGGGCATGGTGTTTCAAAAGCCAACACCGTTCCCGATGTCGATTTATGACAATATTGCTTTCGGTGTACGTCTGTTTGAAAAGCTGTCCCGTGCAGATATGGATGAGCGTGTTCAGTGGGCGCTGACCAAGGCGGCACTGTGGAATGAAACCAAGGATAAGTTGCACCAGAGCGGTTATAGCTTGTCTGGTGGTCAACAGCAGCGTTTGTGTATTGCGCGTGGTATTGCCATTCGGCCAGAAGTGTTATTGCTGGATGAGCCGTGTTCGGCACTTGACCCTATTTCAACTGGTAAAATTGAAGAGTTAATCAGTGAACTGAAGTCTGAGTATACCGTGGTTATTGTGACCCATAATATGCAGCAGGCGGCACGTTGTTCTGACTCCACCGCATTTATGTATCTGGGGGAGTTGATCGAGTTCAGCGACACTGACACCTTGTTTACTGCACCGCAGAAAAAGCAGACTGAAGATTACATTACTGGCCGTTATGGTTGATAAGGGTGCATCATGGACAATCTGAATTTAAACAAACATATTTCTGGCCAGTTCAACGCAGAGCTTGAGTATATCCGCACCCAGGTGTTGACGATGGGTGGGCTGGTGGAACAGCAACTGAGTGATGCCATCACGGCGATGCATAACCAGGATGGTGAGCTGGCTAAACGGGTGATCGAGGGTGATGCCAAGGTCAATATGATGGAAGTGGCCATTGATGAAGCCTGTGTGCGTATCATTGCCAAGCGCCAGCCGACCGCCAGCGATTTACGCCTGGTGATGGCGATTATCAAGACCATTTCTGAACTGGAACGTATCGGTGACGTTGCAGATAAAATCTGCCGTACGGCACTGGAGAAATTTTCTCACCAGCATCAACCGCTGTTGGTCAGCCTGGAGTCTTTGGGGCGCCATACCGTTCAGATGCTGCATGATGTGCTGGATGCCTTTGCGCGTATGGATCTGGATGAAGCGATCCGTATTTACCGTGAAGACAAGAAGGTCGATCAGGAGTATGAGGGTATCGTGCGCCAGTTGATGACCTACATGATGGAAGATTCGCGTACCATTCCCAGCGTATTGACGGCGTTATTCTGTGCTCGTTCTATCGAACGTATTGGTGATCGTTGCCAGAACATTTGTGAATTTATCTTCTATTTCGTCAAGGGCCAGGATTTCCGCCATATCGGTGGGGATGCACTGGACAAATTACTGGCAGAAGGTAAAGACGAGAAAAAAGAGTAATTTTATTAAAAAATTACGGTTAATGGCGCTGGAAACAGCGCCTTTCTTTTGTTTATAAAATTCACAACAGTTTATCGAATTTACAGCAGTTGGCCGATATTGACGTATTTGGTTTCCTGATATTCATCCAGGCCAATATCCGCACCTTCGCGCCCCAGGCCTGACTCTTTCACCCCACCAAAAGGGGCGACCTCAGTAGAAATAATCCCTTCATTAATACCCACCATGCCACTTTCCAACGCTTTGGTAACACGCAAGGCACGTGCCAAATCACGGGTATACAGATAAGCCGCTAACCCAAAGGGGGTTGCGTTAGCTCGGGTGATGACTTCATCCTCATCGGTAAAGCGGAAACAGGCAGCCAGCGGACCAAAGGTCTCTTCCTGCGCTAACCGCATCTGCTCTGTGGCGTTAGCCAACACTGTAGGTTGGAAGAATGATCCCCCTAAGTTGGCGCGCTTACCGCCACACATCAGCTTTGCACCTAACTTCAGGGCATCCTGTACATGAGCTTCCACTTTTTCTACCGCTTTAACATGGATTAGCGGCCCTTGCTCTGCCCCTGGCGTCATACCTGGGGCGACGTTTAACGCTTTTGCGGCATCCGTCAGTTTCTGGACAAAGCGGTCATAAATACCGTCCTGAATGTAGAAACGGTTAACACATATGCAAGTCTGCCCGCTGTTGCGGAATTTGGCGGCCATTGCGCCGGCAATGGCTACATCAAGATCGGCATCATCAAACACGATAAAAGGTGCATTACCGCCCAGCTCCAGTGACAGCTTTTTCACTGTATCTGCTGCTTGGCGCATTAATAACTTACCCACCGGCGTTGAACCAGTGAAAGAAATTTTACGCACCAGCGGGCTCGCCATCAGTGTTTCACCAATGGCGACGGTATCGCCGGAAACCGCATTAATCACCCCTGCCGGAACCCCGGCTTGTTGGGCTAATACAATCAACGCGAAAGCGCTGAGCGGAGTTTCATTGGCTGGCTTAATCACCGCAGTACAGCCAGCCGCCAGTGCCGGGCCTAATTTGCGTGTCAGCATGGCTAATGGAAAGTTCCATGGCGTAATGGCAGCAATAACACCCACCGGCTCTTTAAAGGTGAGGATCTGATTGCCATTTTTGGTTGCCGGGATGGTTTTGCCATAGGCACGTTTAGCCTCTTCGGAAAACCATTCAATAAAGCTGGCGGCGTAAGCCACTTCGCCGATGGCTTCGCTGAGGACTTTACCTTGTTCGGTCACCATCAACTCAGCCAGTGCTTGTTGATGCTGCATGATCAGTTGGAACCAGCGTCGCAAAATTTCTGACCGTGCTTTGGCGGTTTGAGCCCGCCAGGCCGGTAGCGCCGCCGCCGCTGCGGCAATGGCTGCTTCAGTTTCTGCACGGCCAGCCAGGGCAACATCAGCAATTTTTTCACCACTGGCGGGATTATCGACGGGATAAGTTTGTGGGGTCGTTTGCCACTGGCCATTGCAATACCAACCGGTACGCAGTAAGGAGGCATAAGCTGTCATGCAATATTCCTTGTTTCTAGGTTATCCACTGCAAAAAAACCGCGTGCTGGGCGGCTGTCACGCAGAATACGCTTGCCCGCGGTGTAGTCATTAATGACATCGCAAGGGGTGTAATTACGCTCCAGTTCATGCTGTTCCTCGTCATTGAGCTGGGTATCCAGTGCGGCGATGGCACTGTTGATCTGTTGTATCGAGTCGGCACCGACTAACATACAATCTACACCCGGGTGGTTAAGTACCCAGGCTTGAGCGACCTGTGCTGGTGGGATACCTCGTTGCTCAGCCACCCGGCTAACCGACTGCGCTATGTTAAGCGAAGTCGTATCAGCATACATTTCTTGGGTAAAAAAATCGGTCTTGTTGCGCACAGAGTTGAAATCGCAACTTAATAGCCCGCGAGCCAATGGGCTGAAGACTGAAATACCCAACCCCTGATCACGGCAAAACGGTATCATTTCACGCTCTTCTTCACGGTAAGCACAGTTGAGTTGCAGTTGCATATTAATGGGTTTGGTATAGCCATTACGCTCGCAATACCATAGGATTTTGGCTAACTGCCAGGTATACATGGTCGATACCCCAACATAGCGAGCCTTGCCAGAATGGACGATATCATTCATCGCTGCCCAGGTTTCTTCAATGGGGGTATTCACATCGAAGTAATGCAACATATAGATATCGACGTAATCGGTGCCCAAACGCTGCAAACTTCCATCGATACTGGCCATGATATGTTTACGTGAATGTCCCTGGTTGTTGAACCCCGCGCCAATCGGGTAGCCTACTTTGGTGGTCAGCACCAGTTCATCACGATTGGCAATGCGCTTGATCACCCGGCCCACCACTTCCTCACCGGCACCACTAGAGTAAAAATCCGCTAGATCAATAAAGTTAATCCCGTTTTCCAAAGCATGGCGGATCAGCGGTTCACTTTGTGCCTCATCGAAAATCCACGGTTTCCACTGTTTACTGCCCATATTCATGGTACCCAAGCACAAACGAGAAACTTTCAAACCACATTGACCCAGATTAATGTACTGCATGCTTCCCTCCTCAGGCTTTTGGGGTGTAGAACGGATTGCCCAACTGTGGCAGGGCTTCAGTCAATTGGTGGCGGGTCGGCAGTTTTTCCATTGCCGCCTGAATAGCTTGGGTACAGGCGAGGTAGTTGTTGTGATAGACCTCGTCAATATTGTTGCAACTGGGGTTGACCCAGTTAGCGGTGACAATACACCATTCATCTTCAGCCTCTGCGGGTAGGGTTCCTGACAGTAGTGCTTCAGTCACCGCCTTAGCGATAGCGGCTTGTGAGGCTCCCCAAGTTGCATTGCCGTGTAATTCACCGCTAATTTCCGCTTTATTGACATACAGCGTCATGGGTTTAGCCGGTACGTTAGGTTTAATTACCACCATAAATGGGCAGTGACCCTGGCTGGGGGATGCCAAGCTGGAAGAGAAAGCCTGGCCGACGACACCATTACGCGGTCCGATCATGATATTGATATGCGAGGCATTTACGCCGTTACCTGCAAACCCTTCTCCGATATACATTTCCACTTAAAGATCTCCTGTTTTTAACATAATGTTATTTAGCCACAGTGGCTAACGTGTTCTCTGTTTGAGGTTGCGAGCCCTGCGCGGCATCCACCAGGGTCAGCCCCTTGGTTTCTGGTGCCCAGGCAATGGAAACAACGGCGCCAATCATCAAGATAAAGGCCAGAATGGCGGTAGTCGTCGGCATGCCGAAATGCACGATAGACAGAGGCAACAGGCCTGTGCCAATGGCGGAGCCTAATCGACTCATGGAGGTTGAAAACCCCACGCCCATGGAGCGGACTTCGGTAGGGAAGCTTTCAGCGGGGAAAACGCCTACCAGATTACTGACTGCTGACATGACTAATGTAAAGGCGGCAAAAATGGCGATCAGCCAGGTTGTTTGGCTACCAGGAAGAATACTTAGCATCACCAGGCAGGCTGCGAGGAAGATAAACGAACCAATCAGGAAACCACGGCGTGAGCAAATCACCGTCAGAACAATTCCCAGCAAGGCTCCGACGATCAACAAGCCGTTAAGCAGCAGGTCAGTGGAGAAGTTATTGTCTAGCCCCATCACCTGCAAAATAGAGGGCAAGAAGGTATAGATGGCAAAGTAAGGGATCACCAGACAAACAAAGAACAGGCTGTTGAACGCGGTACGGCGACGGTATTTAGGCCCAAATAGTGACAAAAAGCGTTGTTTTGATATCACGGGGGCTTCATCAATCAACAGGACATGGGGGCCGAAGTATTTATGTACTATCGCCATGGCTTGTTCCCGTTGTCCTTTCCCCATCAACCAGCGCGGTGACTCCGGTGTACCGATACGCATTAACAGAATTAGCAGGGCGGGTATGGCAGAAGAGGAGAGCAACCAGCGCCAGGCATCGGGCCCTAATGCCGTTAGAAAATGGCCAGCAAAGCCCGCGGCAACATAGCCAAAGGTCCAGATCACACTGAATGAACCGAGTAATACACCTCGATGCTTACGGGGGGCGAACTCGGCCAACATGGTGTGTCCTACTGAAAAATCCCCTCCTAACCCAATGCCTACCATCACTCGTAACAGAAACAGTTGTTCCGGTGTAGTGGCGAAGAACTGCAGGGCAGAGGCGAGCGTGATAACCACAAAGCTGAAACTGAAGATTTTCTGGCGGCCAATATAATCAGAGATCCAGCCGAGGACCAAACTGCCGATAAATAGCCCAATCAGTGCAGAACTACCGAGCAACCCCTCCCAAAAAGGGGTGAGGCCCATTTGTGGTTTGATTTGTGCCAAGGCGAAGCCGATAACACCGAGTACATAGCCATCCGTAAAATGTGCACCAAAGGTTAGCCCGGCGATTTTGATATGGAACCGATTTAACGGCACATCATCCATACGAATGGATTGTTGGGTTAAAGTTTGCATTTACCTGTCCTCCTGTTGGGAACGGTACGGGTATACCGTTGGTCGGTATTGCTAATTGATTTTTCCTACTCCCACGCATTGACCTTTATGAGTGCCAAAGATGAGAGGAGCGAGTCATCAATTGGCAATGTGAAATGCCTTGATGTTATTTTTTTGTTTTTATTTGGTTGCTAATGTGAGCATAAAGGAAGCGATAGGCGAGTGCGTTTTAGTCATACCCCTCAGCAGAAAATGCATGTGACTCACCTCTGGTTTTATGGAAATAAACGCTGCAAGGGATAAAAACATGCATCAAATTAATAACATGTAATTAACAAAACGATGTCTGTTGGCGAGGTAAATGGATTGTGAGAAAGCTCCCATCACTCAGCATGTTGCGTGTTTTTGAGGAAACTTGTCGGACATTAAGTTTCAGTAAGGCGGCTGAAGCACTATTCATTACTCAGAGTGCAGCCAGCCGACAAATGAAACAGTTTGAAGAGTTTCTCGGTAAGTTACTGTTTGTACGTAGTCATTACGGTTTGTCACTCACGCAGGATGCCATGTTGTTATTGCCAGTAGTGCGGCAAGCGCTGGATATTCTGGAAGAAGGGATATGTCATGTGCGATTACACAATCCATTGCAGCACTTAAGGTTACAAGTCGCGCCTACTTTTGCTACCCGTTGGTTGGCTCCACGGCTAGTCGAATTGCGTCAACACAATACCCAGTTACAAATTGCGTTAATCAGTGAGGCTCGACAAAAATATTGTGATTTTGATTGTGCAGTGCGCTTTGGTCGATTGACCGACAGCATTAATGGGGAATGGTTATGCCATGAACAGTTAGTGCTGGTGGGAAGCCCATTATTGATGATCAATGGCGTGTTTCCGCCACTCAATAGTCAGCCGCAATTACATATTCTTGATGGTGATAGCCGGATGGACACTTGGCAACGCTGGTTGGATGCAGCGGGTCGCAGTGAAGTACAAGATCGTGGGGGATTGGAGTTTAGTACACAGGATCAGGTCATCAACGCCTGTATCACCGGGGCTGGCTATGCCGTGTTGGATAAAATGATGATCCATAATGAACTGCATGGTGGTTTGCTGATGTTGTTTTCACCATTGGCAGTTAAGAGTACTCATGGCTATTGGTTGGAGATCCCTCCTGGTAAGCGGGAATTACCTCGGGTGGGTTATTTTCGCGATTGGCTATGGTCGGAAATTAGCCGGGCAGAACCGGCTAGAGCATTGGTCGTTAATGGGTAAGTTGCCAACCACGCTGTTGCCACAGAAGGGGTAACTGTGACAGATGGTCAAACATGGTCACCAGAGGATGGTCGATGGGTTTATTGTGTGGATCGGCACAGAAGTAGAACACCGGGATCCCTGCAGCAATACCCGCCTGTGCACCCGCGGCAGAATCGTCCACCAGAATGCAGCGCTCAACCGCCACCTGCATTTGCTGGGCAGCATGGAAAACGATGGCCGGATCGGGTTTCCAGCGTTGGATATCGTAACCGCTGAATAATCGGTCATCGAAATAGGAAAGCATCTGGGTCAGCCCCAGCGAATGTTGCATTTTGCTGACGGGCCCGTTGGATACAGTACATATAGGGGCTTTCATTTGTGCCAACAATGCTTGCGCACCGGCAATGGGTTGCAGCTCGGCATCGAACAGGCGTGCAACCTCTTGGCGATAGATCGGCTCTAATTGTGTTTGCGGCAGAGTCACGCCCTGTTCGGCACTGATTTTTTCGATGATTTCGTTGAGTTTTACCCCTTTGTATTTTTTAAATATTTCTTCTAGCGAAACCTCAATATCATAATGGGCAAACATATGCACATAAGCCTTACTGCACAACACTTCACTGTCTACTAGCGTGCCATCACAATCAAATAAAACACATTCAACCTGACTCATTGGAATATCTGCCTTCGGCTAACTGATGATGGCTGTCACTTTAACTGGATTATTTATCTCCGTCATCATGCAAGCTGAAGGGGAATGTTTTAGCGGTTGCCGCCCAGTGTCATTTACCGCTAACGGTTATGGCTGATGAATATGAATAAATACAATCTGTTGAATTTTTTAGCCGTACAGATGGCGAAAAAAAGCGATGGGTGAGATCAAAAACCCTATTTTTTGTTATAGGATAGCAACCGACACTTCATCCCCCTGTTCGGAATACTGATAATGAGCAAACAAGACATCAGCCTTGATGCTAATCAAGGCTTGCTTGAGCGCGTTTTTAAACTCAAGCAGCATGGAACCACGGTACGCACGGAAACGATTGCCGGAATCACCACTTTTTTAACCATGGTCTATATCGTGTTCGTCAACCCGCAGATCTTGGGGGCGGCGGGTATGGATACTCGAGCGGTATTTGTCACTACCTGCCTGATCGCTGCTTTTGGCAGCATTTTTATGGGCCTATTGGCTAACTTGCCGGTAGCTTTGGCACCAGCAATGGGCTTGAATGCTTTCTTCGCGTTTGTGGTGGTGGGTGCGATGGGCATTTCATGGCAGGTTGCGATGGGCGCTATTTTTTGGGGAGCTGTCGGTTTCTTTTTACTGACGGTATTCCGTATCCGTTACTGGATGGTAGCCAATATCCCACTTAGCCTGCGCGTGGGGATCACCAGTGGTATTGGCTTGTTCATTGCCATGATGGGGTTGAAAAATGCCGGTATCGTGGTCGCTAATCCTGATACGCTGGTGGCGGTAGGGAACCTGACTTCTCACAGTGTTCTGCTGGGGGCGCTGGGGTTTTTTATCATCGCCGTTCTGGCCTCGCGTAATATTCATGCCGCGGTGCTGGTTTCCATCGTGGTCACCACCTTGATCGGTTGGCTATTGGGTGATGTACAGTATGCAGGCATATTCTCTATGCCGCCAGATATCACTACCGTTGTCGGTCAGGTGAATATTACCGGGGCACTGGATCTGGGCTTGGCTGGGGTGATTTTCGCCTTTATGCTGGTTAATCTGTTTGACTCATCCGGTACCCTGATTGGGGTGACCGACAAGGCGGGGCTAACCGATGAAAACGGTAAATTCCCACGTATGAAGCAGGCGCTGTATGTTGATAGTATCAGCTCCGTAGCAGGGGCATTTATTGGTACTTCTTCAGTCACGGCTTATATTGAAAGTTCTTCTGGTGTCGCTATCGGTGGTCGCACCGGTCTGACCGCCGTGATAGTCGGGCTGTTGTTCCTGTTGGTGATTTTCCTGTCGCCATTAGCTTCGATGGTGCCAGCTTATGCTGCTGCGGGTGCTTTGATCTATGTTGGGGTTCTGATGACCTCCAGCTTGGCACGCGTAAAATGGGAAGATATGACTGAAGCGGTTCCTGCCTTTGTTACCGCCGCCATGATGCCTTTTAGCTTCTCGATTACTGAAGGGATTGCGCTGGGCTTTATCTCTTATTGCGTGATGAAGCTGGGTACTGGCCGTTGGCGTGAAATCAGCCCTTGTGTGATTGTCGTGGCGCTGTTGTTTGTGCTCAAAATCGTGTTTGTTGATGGGCATTGATCAAAAAGAATAAGCGGTGCTTGAGCACCGCTGGTTCAAGTCGTCAATCATTGCAGCAGTAAGTGTCCCCGTTTTTCTATCAGGCTCCCGGTGATGCATCGGCGCTTTTGCCCATCATCCAACGCAATGGTTGCTGGAAGTGTAGCGGCCAGTTTCCTTGTGTATCTTCTCTCAGGTTAAAACTTGCCGTCTTGGTCAGATTCTGGCTACTGAACAGGTTGGCAAAATGCAGCGCCAGAGCTTTGTCATTAAAGTTTTGATGGCCATAATGGGCGATCATAATGCGTTTATTCTCTGCTAATGAATATGATGCTGGCGGGATTTTCCCTTGTGGTGTAATCAGTAAAGCGCCGGCGTAAAATTGCGGGTATTTTGCCATCAGATTACCTGCGTGCAACGCGCCTTGGCCGCGAGCGGTAAGGTAGACCTGATGAGGGTTAAGCTTCAGTTTAGGGGTGAGCTCCTGCAGGGTACGTTGAATCGCGCTATGGGTGCTCTCTTCGCTATCGATAGACCAGCGGAAGCTATTCTCGGCAAGCATTTGAGTACCGTTTAACTCAATATAGGCTACACCTGCTTCAGCAAAAAGCAATCGATCTTTAGGGGTGATATTAGCGGCTCTGCCATAAGGGTGCAGGTAGATAACGGTTGGCCAACCGGTGGCAGGAGGTGAGCCATTCGGGACAGAATACTGTGCTTTACCCTCAAATGGCGAAGCATATAGCTGATAGCGTGTTTTGGCCTCAGCGAGGATGGAACGATAAGTCTCACTTTGCTGAAGGCTATTGAATGCGTTGTTTTCCAGCAGATTATAGTAATACCACAATCCCCGTTTGGCACTGAGTTGCAAATAGTGTTCCGCCAGTTCTGTTTGGCCTTTTTGTGCAGAGGTAGCGGCCAATTGAAAAGGAACCCAGACATTGCGTTTATCTTCGTGTATCAGGGATAGATACAATGGCATCGTTTCTGCTTTTTTTTCCTCCAGGCTATGGACAGATCGCGGCAATGGCATCATCAGTGAGCTATTGGCTGGCAGGTTCAGCGGTTCTTCCCCGGGGGGATAGCGCATTTCGCTGGCAAGTAATGGACTGGTGATAAAAAACAGCAATAGAGTAAAAATAACAGCATACATAATATTATTGCTTTGTTTATTAAGAACATTAATTCTAATAGTGATTAAAAATCGGCACATTGGGTTGATACTCCCCTTTATTCAGGCTGAGGTTGTCAGCCATCGAGCGAGATCCCCTAAAGGGTCGAGTTATGCAACCGACACTCACTTGCGGCTTGAATAATGACGGATATCGATAACTCCTACGGCAAGATTGTGCCATACCAATAGTAAATTTGTTTTGTAAAATTTGCCCAAAAAACAGTGCAAAATATCGACAGTTTGGTTAATTTATTGTTTTATAAAAACATATCATTGTAATAATAACCAAGCGAATGAGTAAAAATGTGATCGGGTGCGAACACCCATAGCGGCATAATTGCTTGATAAGATTGAGGGTATTGGCAGGATAAATGTCAAAACCGAGAACGATGGAACCGATATTGATGTCGGTTCCATGGCTTGTTCAACCTAGGCAGTGTTATTTGTCTTTTTTAGGCCGCGATATTGGCAAGTGCGCCTTCGGCTTCTTTTAAACGGCGACGTTGTTCTGCAAAGCGGTCAAACTCCAATTTCGCCTTGTCATCAGCATCCTTTTTGGAGATTTTTCCCGCTCCGCTTAATACGTCCCGATCATTAAAACTTAAAAACTGATCCAGCTTATCGGCCCAATCTTGCAAGAACACTTGTTTACGGCGTAGTGCTTGGTCCTCGGCAAAGTCGAGCCACATGTTGACGATGCGATTAAGCTCTTTGATTTCGTCTTCACGCAGATAGTTTCTCGCGATGGTGACATCTGTCTTACGCACTTCATCGCCTTTATAGCTGGTTAAGCCTATGTCCGGCTTATTGGCATCTACACGGCTCGCGATAAGCTCAGCGGCCGTCATATGCGTACAGGCATAATGCAACTTATTCTGGATGATCTGGAAGAAGCGGTTGGTCTCTTAGTTGGATGGCTCGTAATCGGCAGCCATAGTAAAGATTTCTTTGACTCGCAGATAAACACGACGCTCACTCGCTCGGATATCGCGAATGCGTTCCAGCATTTCATCAAAGTAATCTGGCACCGCAGAATGACCAACGGGGGGATTTTTCAGGCGCTCGTCATCCATAGCGAATCCCTTTATTAGGTATTCTTTCAGGACTTGCGTTGCCCATTGGCGGAACTGCGTACCTCGTTGAGAACGAACCCTGTAGCCAACAGCCAAAATTGCATCGAGATTGTAGTGATCGATTTCGCGAGAAACTTGACGAGTTCCTTCCAATCGAACTATCCGGAATTTCCGGATGGTTGCATTTTGTACAAGCTCACCCTCGTTGTAGATATTGATTAGATGTTCATTAATTGTGCGAACATCTTTATCATAAAGCTCAGCCATTGCAGCCTGAGAAAGCCACAATGTATCAGATTCAAATCGGCACTCGACGCGTGTTTGGCCATCAGCAATTGTAAACAGGACAAATTCGCCATGCGGAGCTTGTGGGGTGTTATCTGTCATTGAATCACCTCTTAGTTGGGGTGTTCGCGGCATCTGATTGCGACTATCTCGAAGAGTATGAGCTAGTTAAAGTTATTCATTATTTGTATCCCCATCACTGAGCGTGTTCGGGTTTTTCAGTGACTTTTTGTCCCCGGATGCTAATCGTCGTTCGACCTTTTTCACATCTTCTGAAGGTGGTAAATGTTCTGGTCGTATACCTCGGCTTAATAGTGTTTGGCGTACAGCATCGTTATTGGTTACATGCTCGATAGATATTTGCTGCTCGAGGGTCATCTGTTGTGTGCGACCAGATAGCAGGGGTAACGAGTAAGCATCACATCGTCGATTTCTCGTTGGCTGCCTGAACCTAGCTCGACCATTTTCCCGACGTCGGCAAAATGGTCTGCAATGGCATGACCGCTGATTTCACTAGCGGTTTTGGCCTTTGATATGACGCTAACTATCTGGTTAACTACCCGATTACTTGAATGTTTTATGTACATCCCAATGAATTACAGTAACTATTGAACGAGTAAAAAGTAGCAAAGGACACGTCAATCAGTAAGGGAAAGAGCACATGCAGATA
The DNA here is from genome assembly GCF_057180565.1 of Serratia sp. HNCC26DJ244. NCBI lineage: Bacteria > Pseudomonadati > Pseudomonadota > Gammaproteobacteria > Enterobacterales > Yersiniaceae > Serratia > Serratia sp. HNCC26DJ244. Next base: position 58,511 of record NZ_JBXUGO010000008.1, read on the forward strand.
CCCACGTTAAAAACAGAACGTTTGCTGTTAAAGCCATTAGTTGCCGAAGATGCACCTCAGATTCAGGAGCTCTATCCACGCTGGGAAATTGTCTGCTATATGGTGTCATCGGTTCCCTGGCCCTATCCTGACGATGGTGCAGCCCATTACGTTAATAACGTCGCGCTGCCAGCTATGGCAAAAGGACTCGCCTGGGTTTGGACCATACGGCATCAGGATAATCCTGACAATTTAATCGGCGTTATCTGCCTAGACGATGCGGAAAATAATAATCGTGGTTTCTGGTTGGCACCTGAGTATCAGGGGCAGGGATTAATGCGCGAAGCCAGTATGGCGGCGACAGATTACTGGTTTAATACGTTGAACAGGCCAGTATTGCGTGCTCCAAAAGCGACTGAGAATATACGTTCTCTGCACATTTCAGCCAGTAGCGGCATGCGACTAATCAAAACGGAAAAGAGGCAGTTTGTCAGCGGGCTTCTGGACTCACAGTTGTGGGAGATTACTCGTGATGAGTGGAATGCCTATCACTCAAGCTAGCAGGATATGATGGTCGCTTTTCGTTCATAGTGGCCTAAAACTAAAGGTTCTCTATATAGTGGAACGCTTTCATCAGTTCTTGTTCAGTGAGTGGTGATACTAAACTTGCCCCGGAATCTTCCTCGACTTTTATCAAAAGCTCACGGCGGGTAATCCCCAACCTGTTCGCCACATGGTTAGCACAACTTCGTGCGTGGGAAGCTCGGTGTGCCAAGGGACTTGTTGTATCCAAAACTTTTGCTCTTGATGATGAATGAGACATTGTTAATTCCTTTAGCAGATATTTTTGCTCATTCTGACACTTTCCGAAAGGCAGAATCATGGAGATTGACCTTCGGCTTCTAGCGGTAATACGGCAGCCGTTATTATGTAATCCATTTGAGTTTAAAGGCGAGTGACACCCAACCTTAATCCCCAATTTATTTTCGGCAGCATTAGGAGAAAAACTGTTTTTTATCGGGATAGTGATCAGAACTCCGGTGAATCATACCTCTTCATCGGGCTAGTAATCGTTAACTTTCTTTGCTGAATCTCTCTGCCAGTCGAGTCATGAGGTCCATGCGTTCATGAAAAATCGCTACGACCAATGCGGGCGCACTGCCGCGTGGCAGGCAGAAGACATAGTGATGTTCACAATGTGCCATCCGTAACTCAGGAAAGAGTTCACTCATATCTTTGAAAGCGCCGCGCCCGGCTGCTAGGTTGGCAATGCCATGTTCCAGCCTAGCGATATAGTTGCGTACCTGCGTGGTACCCCACTGCTTACGCGTGTAGCGGATGATGCCGCGTAGATCTGCTTCCGCCTCTACCGTGAGGAGGTAGGTTTTCAAGTATGATCCCCGTCAAGTTCTTCATCAAGAATTTCGCCGATGTCTTTGGTGGACACCTTCCCCGCTAGCCCGTCGTTGATGCGGCTTCCTAGCAGGTTTTTCAGTTCCTTCCATGCCTGATCAGCATCTGTATCGCCGGGGAACAAACGTTCGAGAGCGTATTGTTTGATGGTCTTACCTTGTAGGGCTGCCAGCGCCTTCAGGCTTTGGTGCTGTTGGTCTGTTATGTCTATTGTCAGGCGGCTCACAGGATCATCTCCTTTAAAACACACAAACCCACATTAGCACATATGTGGGTTTGTGGCTAATTCAGTCTGTTTGATCTTACCCACGAACAATGGACATAAAAATGGTGGATGTGTATGGATGTTTTAGGGGGTGGATACTAATGCGTACTAACAGCCAGTTTTAGCCATGGCTTATTATACTGTTCCAGAAGTCATTCATGATCAGCTCAATCTCAGCCATATCGGCCACATCAGATTGTCGCGCGATAGCGTCAGTCAGACGTTCTCTATCGAGACTTATCAACTCTGCCAAAGATGAGTGCTCGCTAATCGCCGCGATATCTTTGCCCAGCAGAACAGCTCCCATACGCACCGGATTCCAGTCCAAGTTTTCACCTTCAACGGCGGAGGAATAGATACGCTCATCTTCTATAGCGCTATATTCACGAATAATTTTATAGAGATCGGTTGCGTCTTTAGCACTACCATGCCCGCGATCGCGCCAGGCAAAAAGTTTTAACAGCGCTAACCCCGGCAGGGAGCAAAACGGCAGCTTTTCGCCATTCGTCAGTTGCACGGTTACAGTATGAGAAAATACCTCACTAAATCCATCCACTGACATAATGATTTCACGTTCCGGCGGCCAGATAATTTGATTGCCTTCAGCAACACCGCCAAAAGGGATAATATCCAGTTCGATCCCTTCGGCAATTATACGATGGGCATTACCCCGAACCCTCTGTGCACCTTCAGCAAGGAAGGCATTTTTTAACGCATCAAACGTTGGCCAGCTATCGACAAAAACCGCGATGTCAATATCGCGGGTTCGGCGGCCAATGCTCCTGCCGTGAACATGATGGAGCAGAATTTCACGCGCCGTCGCCCCCGCAATAAAAAATGGGATCTCCTGAGCTGTGCAAATTCGCTTTATCTGGGTGAACAGGGCTTCAGTAGCTGAAAAGATCGGATTCACTAAGGTGAAGATATTTGTCATTGATTATCCTTGCTGCTTCCCGGTTTCTATCATCGCCGCTTGCCAGTAGTTCGGCCACACACAACATCGCTTCTGCTTGATGGTTCAGGGTAAAGTTCCCCCAGAAACAGGAAATCAGTTGCAGTTTCCCACCAAGAACAGGTTTTAGTCCTAGTTCCTTTCGTCTTTGTAACAATGGGTGAGGCGTAAAAATCACGCCGTTTTCTGGTAGCAGGTATCCGCCGCTCAGTTCTGCGGCTGCAATCTCGCCACTCCAGTATTCATCGGCCGCAAGTGTTATCTTATCCCATGAAGCAGGCGTAGGCAGGGAAAGAAAATCCAGCTTCGGGCGCAGGGCGGTGGCATAGTCTTTTAGCCACAAAACCTGTAATTCGCCTTCATTCATTAAGCGGCGCCCCTGCTGTGATTTGCGGAAATAGCGATGCGCCTCAAGGGAATTGAAAGCTTTGCTGACCATTCCCAAAGAGATACCCGCTTTCTGCGCCAAGCTGCGGTAAGTATCGTTGAGGCTTTCCGGGCAGGATAACAGCACAAAAAGCAGCTTCATTACTCCTTCAGCAAAATGACTACTGACAGCTACAGGTTTCTTTTCATATCGACCATCAATAAACAGATATAACCCCGGAACCTGGATACGGGCATTCCCGGCGGTATCGATAAAATTAATCTGGTTATCCACGCAATATTCCACCAGTGCGGACGTCAGCCGGTTGCACACCAGTAATATAGGAAAACCCTCAGATAAGAGAGGGGACATTTTACGGATAGCGATCAGCGACTCTTTGCGATGGATATGCTTTACTTCCAGGGAAAAATTCGCCATCTCTCCTCCTGGCCCTATCAGCCTGCCCCAGCCGTCATGTTTGTTGCCAATTTCATACTGCAATAGGAAGCCTTTTGGCAGGTTTTCTACAGCATCAGATAGAAGCTGTTCTTCTTTCATTTGTTCAGACCTTTATCTTGTTCATGAATCATGAACAAGATAATATTATGAACAATCCGGGAGGGAAGCAACGCAAGTTTAAAAAAAACACAAGTCAGGGATGTTACTCGATCAACCATTCGTACGGTGTTTTCTACTTCATCTGCCGCTCAACTGCTGAATCCCCTGGTATGCACTGATGGGGTGTAGTTGCAGATGTTCTAAACCCTATGTTTTCTGATAAGCATTGAGAATCTGCAATCAGCCCGTAAATTAGGCCCATTCCGGCATGCTTACTTTGCCAGCGTTTGGCGAACGCTTTTCCCGTTGTTGGGGCCATTTAGGAAGTGAGTAGACAATAAAAACCCGCATTAACAGGCAGTTAATGCGGGTTAGTGAACATTTATGGAGCAGTATGGATAAGTAATCACTTACCAATGCAAAAGCTGGAAAAGATACGCCCGAGCAGGTCATCAGAGGTAAATTCACCGGTGATTTCGCTTAATGCTCGTTGTGCCAGGCGCAGTTCTTCGGCAAGCAACTCCCCCGCGTAAGCACTCACTAACTGTTCTTTCCCCTGAGCAAGATGTTCGTCTGCTTGTTCCAATGCCTGCAAATGGCGGCGGCGGGCCAGGAAGCCGCCTTCGGTATTGTTGGTAAAGCCCATGCTCTGCTTGAGGTGGTTACGTAACAGCTCGAGCCCTTCACCGGTACGGGCGGAAAGACGTATAAGTGAGTGACCATTCACTTCACTCATGCCCAGTTCTTCACCCGTAATATCCGCTTTGTTGCGCACCACGGTGATCGGCAAGCGGGTTGGCAGGCGTGCCATAAACTCAGGCCAAATCTCGCTAGGCTCGGTCGCGCTGGTGGTGGTGCCATCCACCATAAATAGCACGCGGTCTGCTTGTTCGATCTCATTCCACGCACGTTCGATACCAATACGCTCCACTTCGTCCATGGCATCCCGCAGGCCTGCGGTATCGATAATATGTAGCGGCATACCATCGATATGAATATGTTCACGCAGGACATCACGGGTGGTACCGGCAATATCGGTCACAATGGCGGCTTCACGCCCTGCTAACGCATTCAACAGGCTGGATTTCCCGGCATTGGGCCGCCCGGCGATCACGACTTTCATCCCTTCACGCAATAAGCTGCCCTGGTGTGCTTCTGCCCGCACGTTATCCAGGTCGGCGATAACACGATTAAGCTGCGCTTCGATTTTGCCATCTGAAAGAAAGTCGATTTCCTCATCAGGAAAGTCGATTGCCGCTTCTACGTAGATACGCAGGTGAGTGAGTGCTTCCACCAGTTGGTGGATACGGCTTGAAAACGCCCCTTGTAACGAGTTCATCGCCGAGCGCGCCGCTTGCTCTGAGCTGGCGTCGATCAAGTCGGCAATGGCCTCGGCCTGGGCCAGATCCAGTTTGTCATTGAGGAAAGCGCGCTCTGAGAATTCACCCGGGCGGGCAATGCGTACACGGGGTAACGCCAGCACACGTTTTAGCAATAAATCGAGAATAACCGGCCCACCGTGACCCTGAAGTTCCAGGACATCTTCACCAGTAAAGGAATTGGGGGCCGGGAACCACAGCGCAATACCCTGATCCAGGGTACTGCCATCGGCATCGCGGAATGGCAGATAATCGGCATGACGTGGTTTGGGCAGTTTGCCAAGCAGCGCCAGAGCCACCTCTTTGGCGTCATGGCCTGAGATGCGCAGAATGCCTACACCGCCACGCCCAGGTGGTGTGGCAATGGCCGTGATGGTATCAGAATTGTTCATTGCCGGTTATCTCTCAACAATATGCAAAAAGGCGGCCTAGATGACCGCCTTACATTGGCTTGTTATGCCCTTCGCCAATAAAGCTGCAGCGGTGTTACTGGCTACAGCTTGGATGAACTCAGGGATAAAGCTGTATTATGCCTTTTTGTTATCGCGGCTATGCAGGCCACGTTTTTCCAGCCCGCGATAAATCAACTGCTGCTGGATGATGGTCACCAAGTTACTGACGGTATAGTACAGCACCAGACCAGACGGGAACCACAGGAAGAACACTGTGAAAATCACCGGCATAAAGGTCATGATTTTCTGCTGCATTGGGTCAGTCACTGTAGTCGGTGACATCTTCTGGATGAAGAACATCGTCACACCCATCAGCAACGGCAGGATGTAGTACGGATCCTGTGCTGACAAGTCATGAATCCACAATATAAACGGCGCATGGCGCAGTTCAACCGAGCTCATCAGCATGTAGTACAGCGCCAGGAAGATTGGCATCTGGATGAGCAGCGGCAAGCAACCCCCCAGAGGGTTTACTTTTTCCGCTTTGTACAGCGCCATCATCTCTTGGCTCATACGCTGCTTGTCATCACCAATACGTTCACGCATTGCCTGCAGTTTTGGCTGCAGCATGCGCATTTTGGCCATCGATGTGTACTGCGCTTTGGTTAGCGGGTACATGATGCCACGTACGATAAAGGTGATGATGATGATTGAGAAACCCCAGTTGCCGATAAATCCGTTGATGAACTTCAGCAATTTGAACAGTGGTTGAGACAAAAACCACAACCAGCCGTAATCCACCGTCAAATCCAGATGGGGTGCCAGCGTGGCCATTTTATCTTGCAGTTCCGGGCCTACCCATAAGGTGGCATTCAGTTGTTTCTCAGCACCTGGCGCTACCACAACCGGCGTTGCTTTGAAGCCGATGGTAGACAGATTATCGCCTGGTTTGGCGGTATAGAAGGTATTTTGACCTTCCGTCTGAGGTATCCAGGCTGTAGCAAAATATTGCTGCAACATGGCAACCCAACCACCCTGGGTGGTGATATTCAGGTTCTCTTCTTTATCAAACGCATACTTTTGGTATTTGTTGTCACTGGAAGAGTAAGCCGCGCCACGGAAGGTGTGCAGTGCAAAATTACTGCTGCCAGTATCGCGGTGTTGCGGCAACTGTGTGGTTTGCTTCAGTTGACCAAATAGCGTCAATTCAAGTGGAGACGCACTTTTGTTAACAATGGAGTAATCCACACCAATGGCATAATGGTTACGCTTGAGCACAAAGGTTTTGGTGAACAACGAGCCGTCTTTACCGGTAAAGGTCAGTGGGATCCGCAGTTCATCCTGACCATCAGCTAAGGTGAAAGTATCTTGTGCGGCTGTGAAGAGAGGACGCTCACCGTTGGCAGGATTATCTGGCCCGTCTCTGCCGGTCAGGCCACTTTGCGCCTGATAAACAAATCCTGGCGTAGTTTCCAGCAATTCGAATGGCGTCACTGACCCCAGGGACTCTGGGTAGGCCAGCAGTTTAGCCTGCTCAATGTCACCACCACGAGTATTGATGGTCAACGACAGCACATCTGTATTAACGGTAATCAATTTACCTTGGCCACTGGTTGGCACAGCCTGGCTTGCGGCATCACCGCTTGTAGGGTTCGTTGTCTGTTGCGTGGTCTGGGGTGCTGGCTGCGGACTGTTATCCTTTTGCCAAGCATCCCAAATCAGAAAAGACACGAACAGAAAAGCGATGAGAAGAAGATTGCGTTGCGAATCCATCGTTAGTGTTCTCTGTTATCGTTGGTTTTCGGTGGTACGGGATCATCGCCACCTGGGTTCAAAGGATGGCATTTTAATACGCGTTTCAATGTCAACCAACTGCCTTTTAACATCCCAAACCTGCTTAATGCCTCAATTGCGTAATGAGAACATGTCGGCTGGAAGCGACAGCGTGGCCCAAGCAGTGGGCTCAGTACGAGTTGATAACCCCGTACCACCCCAATCAAGATGCGGGAGCCAAGCGACAATGGCGACGCCATAATTTTTCCAAAACTTCCGTCAGTGCACGGTTATCCAACTCAGCTATCCCCTTTTTGGCAACCACGACAAAATCCATCGCTGGTAATTGGTGCTGGCGTAAACGGAAACTTTCGCGTGTCAGGCGTTTGATCCGGTTACGTTCATGCGCACGCTTGACGTGTTTTTTGGCGACAGTAAGACCGATGCGGGGATGCCCCAGCAGGTTTTGGCGGCCGAGGATGGTGATTTGCGGCGTGCCAGCTCTTTGTGGCTGCTGGAAGACGAAAGTGAAATGAGTGGGAGTTAACAAACGTAACTCCCTGGGAAAAGCGAGCTTAACCACTCAGGGGGTTAGCTTTTATTACTTAGAAACAGTCAGACGAGTACGGCCTTTTGCACGACGGCGGGCCAGAACTTGACGACCATTTTTAGTGGCCATACGAGCACGGAAACCGTGGCTACGGTTACGCTTCAGTACGGACGGTTGGAAAGTGCGTTTCATAGCGATTTCTACCTAAACTTAAATGAATTACTAATATAGTCATCATACTTCAAGTGACCGGGGTGTTGGCTTGTGTCCACTAGCCTCAGTCGCATCATTTTCTATGCTTCTGGCGACTCTCGACCTTGCTGCCTACATCCCACTTGAATTATGTAGAGTATAAGTCAAATGCGTTTGACTACTCGGCGTGAAGATGACCGACGCCTCAATCGCAATATAAAGAGGCGGGATTGTAATAATTGTACAGCCCTGAGTCAATTCACATCGCGCCCCTTTCATCTTTCAGGCCGCAGTTGTGCTGCCTGTCATTTGAAATTGATGGGGGTAGTCTACTTGGTTGTTAGCCAAGTAAAGCACGGTCTTGGCCCATAATCACCGCAGGATCCTGTCTGGTAAATAACCCGACCAATCAGAACCAAGTATCACACGTGGGCGAAGATTATACGGACTCAAGGGTAAATCACAAGGATCTCCGTGCGATCCTCGGCATTTTTCGCCAGGATCCTGGTGGATAACCCAGTACAACGGGCTCATGGTGTGAAAAAGAAGGCGATCGACTACCGTGATTGCAGCGGTTGCTTTCCGTTGGTTAAAATATCACCGCACGCTCTTGGCTGTGGATAAAATGGATCTAATCTGTGATGAAGGAGAGGATCTCTTGCGCGGATTGCGCTATGATCCGTCATTCGGATCCCGATCCTAAACAGGGATCATCAGGTTATGCTACCAAGGTGTTCCACATGCTTCTAGCGGTTTTCAGCCGATGAAGCCCTGTGGGCATCATCATGAGTGATAAAAAAGTAACCTGATCCTTTTCTTTTTATTTTTGATCTTGTTCGAGTGGAGTCCGCCGTGTCACTTTCGCTTTGGCAGCAGTGCCTTGCCCGATTGCAGGATGAGTTACCAGCCACAGAATTTAGTATGTGGATACGCCCATTACAGGCGGAACTGAGTGACAATACTCTGGCGCTGTATGCGCCCAATCGTTTTGTGCTGGATTGGGTGCGCGATAAGTACTTAAACAATATCAATGGGCTGCTTAATGATTTTTGTGGGACTGATGTGCCACTATTGCGTTTTGAGGTGGGCAGTAAACCTCTGACACGAACGATAAGTCAGGCGGCTACGGCCAGCGTCAACAATGCACCGGCAGCTCCAGTGGCCCGTACTGCGGCACCTTCTCGTCACAGTTGGGATAATGCCGCACCGCCACCCGAGCTTTCTTACCGTTCCAATGTTAACCCCAAACATACTTTCGATAACTTCGTTGAAGGTAAGTCGAACCAACTGGCGCGCGCTGCGGCTCGGCAAGTGGCAGATAACCCTGGTGGGGCTTATAACCCACTCTTCCTGTATGGTGGAACCGGCTTGGGTAAAACTCACCTGTTGCATGCGGTGGGTAATGGCATCATGGCACGTAAAGCCAATGCCAAAGTGGTTTATATGCACTCGGAACGTTTTGTGCAGGATATGGTTAAGGCGTTGCAGAATAACGCGATTGAAGAATTCAAGCGCTACTACCGTTCGGTGGATGCGTTGCTGATCGATGACATTCAGTTTTTTGCCAATAAAGAGCGTTCGCAGGAAGAGTTTTTTCATACTTTTAATGCGTTGTTGGAAGGTAACCAACAGATCATCCTCACTTCTGACCGTTATCCTAAAGAGATTAACGGGGTGGAAGATCGTTTGAAGTCTCGCTTTGGTTGGGGCCTGACGGTGGCAATTGAACCACCAGAGCTGGAAACCCGAGTGGCGATCCTGATGAAAAAGGCAGATGAAAACGATATTCGTTTGCCGGGTGAAGTGGCGTTCTTTATCGCTAAACGTCTACGTTCCAACGTGCGTGAACTGGAAGGGGCATTGAACCGGGTGATCGCCAATGCGAATTTTACTGGCCGCGCCATTACCATTGATTTCGTGCGTGAAGCGTTGCGGGATCTACTGGCGTTGCAGGAAAAGCTGGTCACTATCGATAATATTCAAAAGACGGTGGCAGAGTACTATAAAATCAAAGTGGCGGATCTGCTGTCGAAGCGGCGTTCCCGTTCCGTTGCTCGCCCGCGCCAGATGGCGATGGCATTGTCAAAGGAACTCACCAACCACAGCTTGCCAGAAATCGGCGATGCGTTTGGTGGCCGCGACCATACCACGGTGTTGCACGCCTGCCGGAAAATTGAGCAGTTGCGTGAAGAAAGTCACGACATCAAAGAAGATTTTTCCAATTTAATCAGAACATTGTCGTCATAGCGCATATGAAATTTATCGTTGAACGTGAGCATCTGCTAAAACCGCTGCAACAGGTGAGTAGTCCACTGGGTGGCCGCCCAACGTTGCCAATTCTGGGTAACCTGTTATTGCAGGTAACGGAAGGTTCTCTATTGTTGACGGGAACCGATCTGGAAATGGAGATGGTGGCACGCGTCTCTCTCTCCCAGCCCTATGAAGTGGGGGCGACCACCGTCCCTGCACGCAAATTTTTTGATATCTGCCGGGGTTTACCGGAAGGTGCCGAGATTACCGTCACGCTTGAAAGTGAGCGCATGTTGGTGCGTTCTGGCCGTAGCCGTTTTTCATTATCCACGCTACCGGCGGTAGACTTTCCGAATCTGGATGATTGGCAGAGTGAAGTAGAGTTCACGCTACCGCAGGCGACCTTAAAGCGCCTGATCGATGCGACCCAGTTCTCGATGGCGCATCAGGATGTGCGCTATTACCTCAACGGCATGTTGTTTGAGACCGAAGGGGAAGAGCTCCGCACTGTGGCGACTGATGGTCACCGTCTGGCGGTATGCGCCATGCCGATTGGTCAATCCTTGCCAACACATTCGGTGATTGTGCCACGTAAAGGGGTGATGGAGCTGGTGCGTCTGCTGGATGCAGGTGATACGCCACTCCGTGTACAGATCGGCAGCAACAATATTCGCGCCCATGTGGGGGATTTTATCTTTACCTCCAAGTTGGTTGATGGCCGTTTCCCTGATTATCGTCGTGTATTGCCGAAGAACCCTGACAAGACCTTAGAAGCCGGGTGTGACTTGCTTAAGCAGGCCTTTGCCCGTGCGGCCATTTTGTCGAATGAGAAGTTTCGCGGTGTCCGCCTGTACGTCAGTCAAAATCAACTCAAGATCACTGCCAATAATCCGGAGCAGGAAGAGGCAGAAGAGATCCTTGATGTCAGCTATGATGGCAGCGAGATGGAAATTGGGTTTAACGTCAGCTACGTGCTGGATGTATTAAACTCGCTCAAGTGCGAGGATGTGCGTCTACTGCTGACTGATTCGGTCTCCAGCGTACAGATTGAGGACGCGGCCAGCCAGGCGGCGGCCTATGTTGTTATGCCAATGCGTTTGTAAAAATTATCGGGCTATCTTACTTGCCCCTTTGCGGTTGGGCCGTGCTCGCAATCCTGACGTACTCTGTGTACGCTCCGGTTGCTGGGCGGCTTACGCCACGCAAATGGCTTGCGACGATAACGCCCAGGGTTGTTCGATGATTAAGATAACTGCCGCATGGCGTTAACGCGTTTACTGATTAAAGATTTCCGCAATATTGAAGCGGCGGATCTGGCTCCCGCACCTGGGTTTAACTTCCTGGTTGGGGCCAATGGCAGTGGTAAAACCAGCGTATTAGAGGCGGTTTATACCCTTGGTCATGGGCGCGCTTTTCGCAGCTTGCAGGCTGGCCGAGTGATCCGTCATGATCAGCCGGAATTTGTACTGCATGGCCGGATTGAAGGGGCGGAGCGTGAGTTATCAGTAGGGCTAAGCCGAAGCCGGCAAGGTGACAGCAAAGTACGTATTGATGGCAGCGATGGTCATAAAGTGGCGGAACTCGCCCAACTATTGCCCATGCAGTTGATTACTCCCGAAGGTTTTACCCTGCTCAATGGCGGGCCAAAATATCGGCGCGCGTTTGTGGATTGGGGATGCTTCCATGATGTACCCGGTTTTTTCACCGCCTGGAGCAACCTGAAACGGTTACTGAAGCAACGTAATGCTGGCTTGCGCCAAGTCAGTCGTTATGCGCAACTGCGCGCCTGGGATCAGCAGTTGGTTCCACTGGCTGAACGCATCAGCGAGTGGCGGGCGGCATACAGTGAGGCCATTTCCGCCGATATTACTGCGACCTGTGCACAATTTTTGCCTGAATTTGCGTTAAATTTCTCTTTTCAGCGCGGTTGGGATAAAGAGAGTGACTATGGGGAGCTGTTGGAGCGCCAGTTTGAGCGCGACAGGGCATTAACCTATACCTCGGTTGGGCCACATAAAGCAGATTTCCGTATTCGTGCCGAAGGCACACCGGTAGAAGATTTATTATCACGCGGTCAGCTTAAATTGCTGATGTGTGCATTGCGCTTGGCGCAGGGTGAGTTTCTCACCCGGCAGAGCGGGCGGCGTTGCCTGTATCTGATTGATGATTTTGCCTCCGAGCTGGACACTGGCCGTCGCCGGTTGCTGGCTGAACGTCTGAAAGCCACTCAGGCTCAGGTTTTTGTCAGCGCGGTAAGTGCTGAACAAGTTACTGACATGATCGGTGAAAAGGGCAGGATGTTCCGTGTGGAACAGGGTAAAATAGAAGTTCAACCACAGGATTAAAATAAGCGAGAAACGTTGATGTCGAATTCTTATGACTCTTCAAGTATCAAGGTATTAAAAGGGCTGGATGCTGTGCGTAAGCGTCCAGGCATGTATATCGGCGATACTGATGACGGCACCGGTCTGCACCACATGGTGTTTGAGGTTGTGGATAACGCTATCGACGAAGCCCTCGCTGGCCACTGTAATGACATTCAGGTGACCATCCATGCTGACAACTCGGTGTCGGTGCAGGATGATGGCCGCGGTATTCCCACCGGTATTCACGAAGAAGAAGGGGTTTCTGCGGCACAGGTCATCATGACTGTTCTTCATGCCGGCGGTAAGTTTGACGATAACTCCTATAAAGTTTCCGGTGGCTTGCATGGCGTGGGGGTTTCCGTCGTTAACGCCTTGTCAGAGAAACTTGAGCTGGTGATCCGCCGTGAAGGCAAAGTGCACGAGCAAACCTATAAACACGGTGAGCCACAAGGGGCGCTGAAAGTGGTGGGTGAGACCACCCAAACCGGCACCACAGTACGTTTTTGGCCGAGTTACCAGACTTTTACCAATAACATCGAATTTGAATACGATATTCTGGCCAAGCGCCTGCGGGAACTGTCGTTCCTTAACTCGGGTGTCTCTATTCGTCTGAAAGATAAACGTAACGACAAAGAAGACCACTTCCACTATGAGGGCGGGATCAAGGCGTTCGTTGAGTATCTGAACAAGAACAAAACGCCAATCCATCCAACTGTGTTCTACTTCTCAACGGTAAAAGATGATATCGGTGTGGAAGTGGCACTACAGTGGAACGATGGTTTCCAGGAAAATATCTACTGTTTTACCAACAACATCCCGCAGCGTGATGGGGGGACTCACCTGGCCGGTTTCCGTGCCGCGATGACGCGTACCCTTAACAGCTATATGGATAAAGAAGGCTACAGCAAAAAATCCAAGATCAGTGCCACCGGTGATGATGCCCGTGAAGGTTTGATTGCCGTCGTTTCGGTGAAAGTGCCGGATCCGAAGTTCTCTTCACAGACCAAAGATAAACTGGTCTCTTCGGAAGTGAAAACGGCAGTTGAGTCACTGATGAACGAGAAGCTGGTGGATTACCTGATGGAAAACCCATCAGACGCCAAAATCGTTGTTGGTAAAATCATTGATGCGGCCCGAGCGCGTGAAGCAGCACGTAAAGCGCGTGAAATGACACGCCGTAAAGGTGCACTGGATTTGGCTGGCTTGCCAGGCAAATTGGCGGACTGCCAAGAGCGCGATCCGGCGTTGTCTGAACTGTACCTGGTGGAAGGGGACTCTGCGGGGGGCTCGGCAAAACAGGGGCGTAACCGCAAAAACCAGGCGATTTTGCCACTGAAAGGTAAAATCCTTAACGTTGAGAAAGCGCGTTTTGACAAGATGCTCTCTTCGCAGGAAGTGGCTACCTTGATCACTGCGCTGGGCTGTGGCATTGGCCGCGACGAATACAACCCAGATAAACTGCGTTATCACAGCATCATCATCATGACCGATGCTGACGTCGATGGTTCGCATATCCGTACATTGTTACTGACTTTCTTTTATCGCCAGATGCCGGAAATCATCGAGCGTGGTCATGTGTTTATTGCACAACCGCCGCTATACAAGGTGAAGAAAGGCAAGCAGGAACAGTATATTAAAGACGACGAGGCCATGGACCAGTACCTGATTTCCATTGCGCTTGATGGGGCAACCTTGCATACCAATGAGGTCGCACCGCCATTGGCCGGGGAACCGTTGGAGAAACTGGTGGCTGAGCATTACAGCGTACAAAAGCTGATTGGCCGAATGGAGCGTCGTTATCCGCGTGCCTTACTCAACAACCTAATCTATCAACCTACCTTGAGCGAAGATGACCTGAGTGACCAGGCTAAAGTGAAAACCTGGATCGAGTCACTGGTGAAATTGCTCAACGATAACGAACAGCATGGCAGCAGCTATGATTTTGTCATGGTTGAGAACCCAGAACGTCAGATGTTGGAGCCGGTGCTGCGTATTCGTACTCACGGCGTCGATACTGATTATCCTCTGGACTTCAATTTCATCCACGGCGGTGAATATCGCAAGATCTGTACATTGGGTGAAAAACTGCGTGGTTTGCTGGAAGAGGATGCATTTATTGAACGTGGCGAACGTCGTCAGCCGGTAAATGGTTTCGAGCAAGCGTTGGAATGGCTGGTGAAAGAATCTCGCCGTGGTCTGTCGGTGCAGCGTTATAAGGGCTTGGGTGAAATGAACCCAGACCAATTGTGGGAAACCACCATGGACCCAGAACAACGCCGTATGCTGCGAGTGACGGTGAAAGATGCTATCGCCGCAGATCAACTGTTCACCACCCTGATGGGTGATGCAGTTGAACCGCGTCGCGCCTTTATCGAAGAGAATGCCCTGAAAGCGGCGAACATCGATATTTAATGCGTTAATCAGCAACAAAAAATCCGCGCCGGTGTTCCCGCGCGGATTTTTTATCGCTGCGTTTTAGTCTCGCTGCGTTCTAGCCAGGCTAGGTTATCGTCTACCAACACCTTGCATCAACCTGATACCTACCAAGGAAACCACTAAGAGAAATTCGTATGGCAATTGAACTGATAGCAATTGATATGGATGGCACGTTACTCAACCCTCAACACCAGATCACGCCAGCGGTGAAGAAAGCGATTAGTGCGGCGCGCGCTCAAGGGGTGAAGGTGGTGCTGGCTACAGGGCGGCCCTATGTGGGGGTGCAGGATTATCTATGTCAGTTGGATATGCAAGGCGCTGATGATTTCTGTATTACCTATAACGGTGCATTGGTGCTTAAAGCCGCCGATGGAACCTGCATTCTGCAAGAAACCCTCAGTTTTGACGATTATCTCTATTTTGAGCAGTTAGCGCGGCAGCTTGGGGTGCATTATCACGCATTTGATTTCGATACCCTGTATACCCCGAATAAAAACATTGGCAAATATACCATTCGTGAAGCGGGAATAACCGGTATTCCGTTGAAATACCGTAGCGTAGAGGAGATGGATCGAACCCTACGTTTCCCGAAAGTGATGATGATTGATGAGCCTGAATTGTTAGAGCATGCCATCGCTCATTTGCCAGCGGAAGCCGGCGAGCGTTACACCATTATGAAAAGCGCCCCCTTTTACCTGGAAATCTTGCACCAGCGGGTTGATAAAGGCGCTGGGGTGAGAATGCTGGCGGATCATCTGGGTATCAAACAGCAAAACGTGATGGCGCTGGGGGATCAGGGTAACGATATTGCGATGATTGAATATGCTGGTGTTGGCGTAGCGATGGGCAATGCGATCGCGGAACTGAAAGAGATTGCCCAGTTTGTAACGAGTACCAACACCGAAGACGGCGTGGCACGCGCTATTGAGAAGTTCGTATTATAGTTTTGCCAGAATTCCTTTCACAATCTGAGCATCCTGAATGGCTAACCCGGTGAGGTCGGCCAAGGTGATCTGTTGTTCATTCTTTCTAACCCGCTCGCCACGAGCCAGTATTTCTCCGAACTCAACCACAGCTACTGACGCCAGTAAATTTTGCTGATAGGCACGAGCAATTTCACCATATTGACTGCATTGACTGAGTGCATCCACCAGGATGGTGTCAGCTTTGGCGACCAACGCCGTTGCTAACTCCTGTTTTCCCTCAGCGTCTGCCCCTACGGCGGTGATATGTGTTCCTGGGCGGATATCCTCTGCTTGCAGCAGGGGTTCACGGCTTGGTGTGGTGGTCACAATCAGATTGCAATGTGCCGCCAGTTCAGCGGCATTTTGGGTGGTATTTACCTGAAAACCTTCCGCTTCAGCCCGTTGACAATAGTCAGCAAGGTGATGTGGGCTGCGACCCCAAAGCCACACTTGGCGACAGTCGGTGACCGTTTTAAGGTGTTGCAATTGTAGCCATGCCTGCATTCCTGTGCCCACGATACCAATGGCCTGCACGTTTTGCGGTGCGCATAATTCCGCAGCGATGCGCCCAGCCAGGGCAGTACGTAATGCTGTCAGCCAGCCTTCATCCAACAGTAGCACCTGTGGTTTGCCAGTTTGCGCAGAAAAGGCCATCATTAAGCCTTGGTTGCTAGGCAGGCCTTGTTGTGGATTGTGGTAAAACCCAGAAGACACTTTCACCACAAAGTATTCTTCCCTTTCCAGCCATGCGGATTTAATACAACAGTCACCTTCCGCCGCTTCAAACCGAAAGTGTTGCACTGGTGGCATCTGTACCTGGCGCGCAGAGTAGGCGATAAAACCGGTTTTTAGCAGTTGGGTGATGCAGTCGGCATCAAAAGCAGCAAGAATTTGTGTTTTATTAATGACTTTCATGGCTGACTGCCTGCAAATATTTTTCCAACACAATATTTTTACCACATAACACCACGGCCACTTTTTTGCCTTGCAACTCGGGAGCCAGTTTGCAGGCGGCGGCTAAGGCCACGCCGGCAGCACCTTCGATAATCCAACGGTCGCTACTGGCAACCAGGCGCATTGCCTGTTTGATTTCCTCTTCGCTAACCAATACTTTACGGTCGATGACCTGTTGGCACAGAGGGAAGGTGATAGCGCCAGGCTCCACTCCCCCTGCGGTACCGTCAGAGAGAGTCTCTTGTTCTTCCACTGGGTAGATATGCCCCGCCTCCAGTGCGCTGTACATGCTGGTGGCATTTTCTGGCCAGCAGGCAATAAGTTGTGTTTTTGGCGACAATTGCTTTAGAACGGTACCCATTCCCGCAATATAGCCACCACCACCCACTGCAACAAAAACCGCATCCAGTTCTGGCTGCTGTTCGATGATTTCCATCCCGCAGGTGCCTTGGCCTGCAATCACGTCGGCATCGTTATAAGGGGAAATATAGGTTTTATGCTGTTGGCGTGCGGCCTTTTCCGCAGCTAACTCGGCATTCAATGGGTCACCCGGGACCAATTCCACCTTGCCGCCTAAGGCACGGATGGTATCGAGCTTGATGGTAGCGGCACTTTCAGGTGCATAGACGGTGACATTGACGCCCATTAATTTACCCGCGAGTGCAACGGCTTGGCCATGGTTACCGGTTGATGCGGTAATCACGCCTTGTTGACGTTGTTGTTCACTCAGTAACCGTAGTTTGTTGCTGGCGCCACGAAACTTAAATGAGCCGGTATGTTGTAAATGATCGCATTTGAGATAGAGCTCGCAACCTAATTGCTGTGAAAGTAGCACGCTGTGTTCCAACGGGGTAACGCGGACTTGTGGGCGCAATTGTTGATGGGCGGAAACAATGTCATCAAATAGGCTCATACTGTTCTCTTTAGGATTTTAAATGGAGTGGAACTATTTCGGGGTTTTCCGGGGGGGGAGCGTTGGCATCCCCTGCCCTAGATTACCGCTCTCAGACAGATTTTTTGCCTCGTCACGTTCGATACGTGCTTTGGGGGACTGGGTGGTTTTATCATCATCCGAACGGAGGTAATCATAAGGTAGCAAAATGGTATCCATCACTGCCGAGAAGGGTAGATCGACGGCTAACAGGGGCATCATGGCCCAACTGGTGTCCTCTTTTTTCATCGTATCTATGCTGGCACGGGTGCCAGGATAGTAACCCTGATCGCCACCGGTGTGGCTCATCACGCTGGAGCAGCCACTGATGAGTAAGCACAGGCCGCTGGTGGTTAGTCTCTTTACTGATTTCATTGACTCATCCTGAGGTGGATTTCTGCCGAAATTTGCTGATTTATGATTAAGTTAAATCAATTTGTACCAGCTCACGAATAGATTGAAAGATATAAAATTTCGCTCTGTGGCGGTTATCTCACTTTATTGTATGTGATGGGCAAATTATCGTCTTTATGTTTGACGATTTTTTTAACCCGGTGAGTTGAAATAAGTGAACCCAGCCCCATTTTCTTGGTAACGCCAATTTAAGAGTTCGCTGAAAAGGGACACTGGCGTTGAGCTTGTCCACATTTGAGTCTGTCCATAATGGAAGACGTTATTACCCACCTCGCTGAAGTGTTTTAGGAGGCAGTTTTATGAGCAATTTTGATCTTTCCCCACTATACCGTTCTGCTATTGGTTTTGATCGCCTGTTTAATGCTCTGCAAACCGGACAAAATCAAGGTAATGGTGGCTATCCGCCGTATAACGTTGAGCTGGTTGATGAGAATAATTATCGTATCGCCATCGCGGTGGCCGGGTTTGCCGAGCCGGAACTGGAGATTATCACCCAGGACAATCTGCTGATTGTGCGTGGGGCTCGCCATAATCAGGCCGTTGAAAAAACCTATTTATACCAAGGTATTGCCGAGCGTAATTTTGAACGTAAATTTCAGTTGGCCGAACATATTCAAATTAAAGGGGCCAAGTTGGAAAACGGTTTGCTGTATATCGATCTGCAGCGCATCGTGCCGGAAACATTAAAACCGCGTCGGATCGAAATTAAATAATTCCGTTTCACTGTGGGTGAAACACCACCTTGCCTGCTGATAGTTCGGGGGCAAATTAATACCTATCTCGCTTCTTGGAAGGAGTTAATACCATGCGTAACTACGATTTATCGCCACTTTTGCGTCAATGGATCGGTTTTGACAAGCTGGCCAGCTCAATGGGTGGGCAGGAACCCCAAGGGTTTCCCCCCTACAACATCGAGAAGAGTGACGATAACCACTACCGTATTTCTCTGGCGTTGGCCGGGTTCAAACAGCGTGAGTTGGCTATTGAAGTGGAAGGTCCGCGTTTATCGATAAACGGTAAACCCACACCACCAGAAAAACAGGTGGAATATCTGCATCAAGGATGGGAGTGCAAAGAATTTACTTTGACTTTTACCTTGGCGGAACACATGCAGGTTTCCGAGGCCAAATTTGAAAATGGCCTGCTGCATATTGAGCTGGTGCGCCATGTACCGGAAGCCTTACAGCCACAACGGATCAGCATCAGTAGCACTCCAGAGCTAGAAGTCAAGTAACTGGCTGAATAAAAAGAAAATCATGGTGGGGAGGTCTGAATGGCCTCCCCTGTCACATTAATGTGGAATACCCCACATTACCCCCTCAAAGTTTATGCCAGAATCCCTCTAACCTAGTTAGGTTGCGTTTTAAATTGTGATTTTTACCACATATTGGTTATTAAACTTTTGTTAAGGATGTGACGTATGAGTGATATCGCCCTGACCGTCAGTATGCTGGCGTTAGTGGCTATTCTCGGGTTATGGATTGGCAACTGGAAAGTGTATGGCGTGGGTTTAGGGATAGGTGGCGTCTTGTTTGGCGGTATCATTGTCGGGCACTTTGCACAGACTTATCAGATAGACCTCAACGGCGATATGTTGCACTTTATTCAGGAGTTTGGGCTGATCCTGTTTGTTTACACCATCGGTATCCAGGTTGGGCCTGGTTTCTTCTCTTCCTTGCGTGTCTCTGGTCTCCGGTTGAATGGTTTTGCCATTTTGCTGGTGCTTATGGGCGGGGTGGTCGCAGCGGCGGTCCACAAATTATTTGCAGTCCCATTACCAATTATTCTTGGGGTGTTCTCTGGTGCGGTGACCAATACGCCGGCACTGGGTGCCGGGCAACAGATACTGACCGATTTAGGGTCGGATCCAGCACTGGTTGATCGTATGGGGATGGGGTATGCCATGGCCTATCCATTTGGTATCTGTGGCATTCTACTGGTGATGTGGCTTATCCGGCTGTTCTTTCGTATCAATATTGAACAAGAAGCGAAAGAGTTTGAAAACAGCATGGGCAACAATCGCGAACTGCTGCAGACCATGAATGTGGCGGTACGTAACCCTAACCTGCAAGGTCTGGCCATCAAAAATGTGCCATTACTTAACAGCGATGACATCATCTGCTCGCGCCTGAAGCGGGGCGACCTGTTGATGGTGCCATCACCGCAAGAAACGTTGGAGTTAGGGGATTTTCTTCACCTGGTGGGTAAGCGTGAAGAGTTGGAGAACGCGCGCTTGGTGATCGGTGAGGAAGTGGATGTGTCACTTTCTACCAAGGGTACTGCTCTGCAGGTGGTTCGTGCCGTGGTGACCAACGAAAAGGTCTTGGGTAAAAAAGTTCGCGATCTGAATTTTAAGCAGAAATATGACGTGGTGATTTCTCGCCTTAACCGTGCTGGTGTTGAGCTGGTGGCAGGCAGTAATGTCACGCTGCAGTTCGGGGATATTCTCAACCTGGTAGGGCGGCCAGAATCTATCGAGGTCGTGGCGGCGATTGTTGGTAACGCCAAGCAGAAGTTGCAACAGGTACAAATGTTGCCGGTGTTTATTGGCATCGGGTTAGGGGTGCTGCTGGGTTCTATTCCGTTGTTTATTCCTGGCTTCCCGGCGGCGTTGCGGTTGGGGTTGGCTGGCGGGCCACTGGTGGTGGCTTTGATCCTGGGGCGTATTGGCAGTATCGGCAAACTTTACTGGTTTATGCCCCCCAGTGCTAACCTGGCGTTGCGTGAGTTGGGTATTGTATTGTTCCTGGCGGTGGTGGGGTTGAAGTCGGGCGGTAACTTTATTAACACCCTGATCCATGGTGAAGGGTTAGCCTGGATTGGCTATGGTGCGTTGATCACTGCCATTCCCTTAATCACCGTGGGTATATTAGCCCGGGTGATGGGCAAAATGAATTACCTGACACTATCGGGCATGTTAGCAGGGTCGATGACTGATCCACCTGCCCTGGCCTTTGCCAATGGCCTGCATCCCACCAGTGGTGCAGCGGCACTCTCTTATGCCACGGTTTATCCGTTGGCAATGTTCCTGCGTATTATGTCTCCGCAATTGTTGGCCGTGCTGTTTTGGGCCATGTAATGGTGTTTTTCAAGATCATGTAGTAATGTTTTTCAAGTTGGTAGATTCAGGGGCTCTTCAGAGCCCCTTGGTTCTTTAACCCGCTTCTTGATGTGCTCGTTCAACCTCTTCTGCCAAGATCATCACACCCTGTTCAATGCTTGCTGGGTCAGGGATATAGTTCATACGCATACATTGGTGGGTATGTGGCCATTCCTGCTCCAGTCCTGGGAAGAAATAGTGGCCTGGCACCATCAGGACCCCACGTTTCTTCAGGCGTTGGTAGAGTAATTCTGTGGTGATGGGCAGATCCTTAAACCATAACCAGAGAAAAATAGCCCCTTCCGGTTTGTGGATCAGACAACGTTCTGGTGACAGATAACGGCGAATAATACCAATGGTCTGTTCAACACGTTGTTTGTAGAACGGGCCGATCACTTCATTAGACAGACGTAACAGATCGCCACGCTCAATCATTTCTGCCGCCAGCGCTGGGCCGATGCTTCCTGGCGACAGGCTGATAATGCCATTCATATTGGTCAGGGCGGTAATCACCTGCTCATTGGCAATGACGATGCCACAACGCGAACCTGGCAGGCCGAGTTTAGACAGACTCATGCACAGAATGATATTGGGGTTCCACAATGGCGTCGCGTCGCTGAAAATAATGCCCGGGAAAGGTACGCCATAAGCGTTATCAATCACCAAAGGTATACCGTGCTGCTGTGCCAATAGATCGAGTTTGTTCAGTTCCTCGTCGGTGATCACATTACCTGTCGGGTTGGTCGGGCGTGAAAC
This sequence comes from Serratia sp. HNCC26DJ244, assembly GCF_057180565.1. Lineage (NCBI taxonomy): Bacteria > Pseudomonadati > Pseudomonadota > Gammaproteobacteria > Enterobacterales > Yersiniaceae > Serratia > Serratia sp. HNCC26DJ244. The sequence goes on from NZ_JBXUGO010000008.1 coordinate 80,503, forward strand.
GCAGATCATGCCAATATCGTCGCCGATAGTTAAATGCTCAAAATCGATGTGATATTTAAATTGGCCGTCTGGCAGGAACTCTATATTGGGTTTGGCGGAGACAAATAGCCCTTCATCTAACCCGGCATCGGCATAGCCGATGTACTCGGGAGCCAGTGGGAATAACACGCGGCGGCGTTTCCCTTCTGCGTAGCGGCCTGCGAACAAATTAAATAAGTAGAAAAATGCGCTTTGACTGCCGTTTGTTAGCGCAATATTTTGTGGCCCGATGGGCCAATCAAACTCTTTCTGTAGCAGATTAGCCAGTGCTGACAGTAAGAGGTCTTTGCCTTGTGGGCCATCGTAGTTACATAGTGCTTCAGTCAATTTGCCATTTTCGAGCATATCTTGGCACAGTTGCTTGAAGTAACTTTCCATTTCTGGAATTTTTGCAGGGTTTCCACCGCCGAGCATGATGGCGCCTGGGGTGCGTAGACCATCATTCAGGTCGTCCATTAAGCGGGTGATACCGGCATAACGGGTAAATTTATCGCCGAAAAGAGAAAAAGTCATAGGTGCCGCAGAATTGTTATTGGTCAGTAGGGCTCCACCATACCGCCAGATAAAAGCAGGTGCAATTAAGCAGATATTTTATCTGGCGACGTGAAGTATCATGATATGTACTTTTTATAGCATAAAACGCTAATTATTTTTTACAGCTAAAAGAGTAACACGGGTATCTATCACCTTTTTAGTGAATAGAGGTCAAGTCGTTAATAGGGGTTAATCAGTAAATGGGGATTAACGCAATTTTTTGTTACCTTACCTGTGAGTGCGGCAATCAGGTTATCCACAGCACATTCAGCCATGCCATAGCGGGTTTCATGAGTGGCAGAACCGATATGGGGCACAGCAACCACATTGGGCAATTGCAGTAGTGGTGAATTCACCGATAACGGTTCTTGCTCAAAAACATCCAACCCGGCAGCGTGAATAGTACCGTTCTGCAAGGCCTCGATAAGCGCTTGCTCATCAACCACCGGGCCTCGCCCTGCATTGATCAAAATGCTGCTTTTCTTCATTTTCGCCAACTGTTCATGGCCGATCATATGGAAGGTTTCGCTAGTTAACGGGAGTGTGATGCAGAGAAAATCTGACTCAGCCAGCAGAGTATCAAGATCACAACGGCGGGCGTTGAAATTTTGTTCGGCCTGTTGATGGGTGCGGCGGGCGTTATATAACACTGGCATGTTAAAGCCTAAGTGTGCCCGTTGTGCCAATGCCAGCCCGATGCGCCCCATACCGAGGATGCCAATAGTTTTATGATGAACATCAACACCATACCACTCGGGCCCAATGTTATTTTGCCACTCACCCGCTTTCACTCGCTCGGCGACTTCAACTACGCGGCGTGCGGTGGCCAACATCAAGGCCATGATGGTATCGGCCACGGTTTCTGTTAATACGCTCGGGGTATGCATCAATAATACTTGGTGGGCATTAAGCGCTTCGAGGTCAAAGTTATCGTAACCTACTGTAATCGTTGAAGCAGCACGTAGTTTAGGTGCCCGTTGCAGAAAGGCTTCATCAATTTTGCCGCCAGAACCGATAATCCCTTCAGCTTGTTGTAATGCAGCCTCAAACGCAGGGGTATTATCTGGGGGTAAATCATCGAAAGCATGTACCGTGAAGTGCTTGTCCAGCCGCTGACGCAGGTCGGCAGGAATACTCCGATACAATATGACTGAAGGCTTCATTAAAAACTCCAACGAGAGAACGATATAGCTATCATAAATCAATTAATTAGTGTGAACCAGGGTACCCGGGTACCGTCGCGGCTTGAATGGCGATGAATATATAGGGGAAGCGGAGTGGCGACCGATAACATCATTCAGTTTAGCTTTTGCTATCATTGCTTAGGAGCAAAAAAACTGATCCCGATTAAAGGATCAGGTGCCAAATTGGCCAACACCAGGGAAAATGATTAAATACTGTTGTAACTTACAGGTTGCCTGTGAATTTTTGAGATTAAGCTGGAAGTATTGCCACTGTTATCAGTATCGCCACCATAAATGGAACCGATCCCATTAAAAAGTGACAGAAGAGAAAAATATGATATCAATCACAAAACGGGAAGAATAGCGGGTTGTTTTAGGGGAGTGATCAACCTCTGCCAGCTCAGTTCATTCAAGTTCATCCTATCCTAATCGATCAATCTACGGACCGACCCATGCCAGTTTATTGGAACTCGGTGGCAGGCCAATTCATGATTAGCGTATGGGCTTGAGTTTCTTGGTTAAACAGACGCTGCATTTCGCGGAACCCTTGTTTGTAGTAGAAGGCGCAAGCTCGTTGGTTTTCCTCATACACTTCCAGGCTAAGCCAACGATAATGATGTTGTACGCAGGCCATTAATGCCGCCCCCACCCCTTTGCCATGAAAGTGATGGTCAACAAACAGAGCGCCAATAAAGCGCTCATCCAATATGCTGATAAAAGCGACAATTTGCTGGTTATGCAGATACACCCAAGTTTTAGCCCGGGGCAAATAGTTATCCCGTACCAGTTGAGCACTTTGCTGCCAATAGTCAGATGGCACAAAGGGATGAGCACGGGTGGTGCTTTCTAGCCAGAGCACCATCAGCACGTCAAGGTCGGCGGGCGTTGCGGTGCGTATCATCTTTGGTATTCTCCGGGTGGCAAAAACAACCAGTAACATGGTCGTTTACCAAGCCGCAGGCCTGCATAAAGGCATAGCAGATGGTTGAACCGATAAATTTGAAGCCGCGCTTTTTCAATGCCTTGGACATGGCAACAGAAATCTCTGTTTGAGCGGGCACTTCGTTTAGGGCTTGCCAGTGGTTCAGTTGCGGTTTACCTCCGACAAATTGCCAGATAAAGGTAGAAAAATTTTCCCCCGCTAGTTCCATGGCTTGATAAGCTTTGGCATTGGCAATGATGGCTTCAATCTTGCCGCGATGGCGGATAATCCCGCTGTCTTGCAGCAATAACGCCACATCTTGTTCGTTCATGGCCGCGATACGTGTTGGGTCAAAATTGTGGAAAGCACGGCGGTAGTTTTCACGTTTTTTCAGCACCGTGATCCAAGAGAGGCCAGCCTGTTGCCCTTCCAGACACAACATTTCGAACAGTTCGCGTGCATCCGTGGTTGGGGTGCCCCATTCTTTATCGTGGTACTCAAGATATAATGGGTCAGCGGTAACCCAACCGCAACGTTGATTATCCATGCCGATACTCCTTATTCTTATTTCGTTTTTTACTGACGCAGTGACCCGAGTATATAGCGTTAGTGCACCATTTCTGATGATTGGCTTAGCGGGAAGGCACCATAGATAAGGACTACCTGGTAGTTTGCAGTCGGCATAGGGTGCCACAAACGCTGGTACGGTGCCTGATGCGGGCCTGTTACCGAAAAAGTATAGTGGGTAACTGTACTTTAGTATAACTATCATTCAGTAACAAAAAACTTTATCGTTAATGCGTAACAACAATAACAAGAATTTTAAGCAAAAAAAACTGATCCCGATTAAAGGATCAGGTGCCAAATTGGCCAACACCAGGGAAAATTCTTAAACATTATTGTAAATCACAGAGTGCCTGTCAACAGTTTCTCTCACCCAATCAAAGAAGGGGTGAGAGTATATTTTTATGCATTTTACCCTCTTCCTTTTTATTTTTTTTAGTCAAATGGTTTTTGAGCAATTTTATCTGAAAGTTTGGCTACATTAGCGAACCGACCTGATTAGCTGCAATTCAACACTGAGCCTTATGGCATGCTTGGCATTGTTAACGCCTAACTTTTTAACTGCATTTCCAATATGAAATTTTACTGTGGTGAGTTTAATTCCTAAGATAAGTGCAATTTCCTGATAGGATTTCCCCATGCTTGCCCAATAAATAATTTCATTCTCGCGAGGGGAAAAGAAATTTCTCTGGTTTATTTTATCAAAGTAGTTAGCATTATTCAGTTCTTGAGAGGTATTAATGAGTTTTTCATGTGTTTTCATCAACAATAGCTGTAAACTATCTTGCTTATCTCTAATCAGCGGTTCAACACTATTATCGCAATGACTATCTATGATAATAGATAAAACCGCCAGATGATGAAGATGGTCATGCAACACGAAGGTATAACCATGAGTAACATCATAACTTTTCGCCATATTAAATATTTTTGGCAGTTTAATACCCGAGTTAATCATGATGTTTTTATCCCAAAAAAATGGGGTAACCCGATGTGATGCAGTCACTAAAACCGGATCGATATACTGAAAGTTGTTATTGACATAAAAATCAAACCATTCAGTTCTATTTGAAATCACTGAAAAATCAGCAGGGTTCTTTTTATTCATTATGGCATAAGCGTACTTTATATTATTAAACTCTTTTAGTTTTTTTTCTAGATAGCTTTTGATAGATGAATTAATGAGTTCGTTAGGTTTACTCTCTGATAATAAATGGCAATCTTTATCAAGGCCTTCTATCATACTTAGCTGTCCATAATGAATTTTAAAATGTTTGACACATTATCCTTGAAGTTACTTGTGCTGGCTACGCTATATCACTTCACTTATAGCGTAGGCTATGCTCCCAAGAACGCTGAGTTTAAAGTGTAGCATCTTGCAAACTCCCTTGATGCCTCGTCAACCTTGAACCTGTTGCTGTCGCTATTCGGGCCTCATGGGGTAAGCTGAATGAACTAGGGTATCGCGCTGAACCGGCTTTTTGCATGTCACACCACGGTTTTTTATCGGGGGATTGTGACTTGTTGCTGGATTCTGGCTGTATATCTTACGGTCAACAGGTATACTGAGCCCCTCTATTAAATCCACTTGTATCGCGTGCGAATTCAACATGCAAAAGTTTGATACCAAGACCTTTCAGGGTCTGATCCTGACACTGCAGGACTATTGGGCGCGCCAGGGTTGCACTATTGTTCAACCTTTGGACATGGAAGTTGGCGCAGGAACATCTCACCCGATGACCTGCTTGCGTGCTCTTGGCCCGGAGCCAATGGCTGCGGCCTATGTGCAACCTTCACGTCGCCCGACCGATGGCCGTTATGGGGAAAACCCCAACCGCCTGCAACACTATTATCAATTCCAGGTAGTGATTAAACCCTCACCGGAAAATATTCAGGAACTGTACCTGGGTTCATTGAAAGAACTGGGGTTGGATCCTGCTATTCACGATATCCGTTTTGTTGAAGATAACTGGGAAAACCCGACACTAGGGGCCTGGGGATTAGGTTGGGAAGTGTGGTTGAACGGGATGGAAGTGACCCAGTTCACCTATTTTCAACAGGTTGGCGGTTTGGAATGTAAACCGGTCACTGGCGAGATCACTTACGGTCTGGAACGCCTGGCGATGTATATCCAGGGTGTGGATAGCGTCTACGATTTGATTTGGAGCAACGGGCCATTGGGTATCACCACCTATGGTGATGTGTTCCATCAAAACGAAGTGGAGCAGTCCACCTACAACTTTGAGTATGCGGATGTAGATTTCCTGTTTTCCTGTTTTGAGCAATACGAAAAGGAAGCGCAAACCCTATTGGCGTTGGAAAACCCCCTGCCATTACCTGCGTATGAACGTATTCTCAAAGCGGCCCATACCTTCAATTTGCTGGATGCGCGTAAGGCGATCTCGGTCACCGAACGTCAACGTTATATTTTGCGTATCCGCACGCTGACCAAAGCCGTTGCCGAGGCCTACTACGCTTCCCGCGAAGCGTTAGGCTTCCCGATGTGTAATAAGAAGTAAGAGGCAGCTATGACTCAACAGACTTTCCTGGTGGAAATCGGCACCGAAGAGCTGCCGCCGAAGGCTCTTCGCTCACTGGCAGAAGCTTTTGCTGCAGATTTTACGGCTGAACTTGATAATGCCGGCTTGGCACATGGCGAAGTGAGCTGGTTTGCTGCTCCGCGTCGCCTAGCATTAAAAGTGGCTAAACTCAGCGCGGCACAGGATGACCGTGAAATTGAAAAACGTGGCCCGGCCATCGCTCAGGCATTCGATGCCAGCGGTCAGCCCAGTAAGGCCGCTGAGGGCTGGGCGCGTGGTTGCGGCATTACCGTTGATCAAGCTGAACGCCTGGTGACCGATAAAGGTGAATGGTTACTGTATCGCGCCCATGTTAAAGGCCAATCCGCACAGCAACTGTTGGCCGGTATGGTGAGCACGGCACTGTCAAAGCTGCCGATTCCCAAATTGATGCGTTGGGGTGATAAAGAAACCCAGTTCGTGCGTCCGGTACATACGGTGACCATGCTGCTAGGGGCCGAACTGATCCCAGGCACTGTGCTGGGCATCGATTCGGCTCGCACCATTCGTGGTCACCGTTTTATGGGTGAGCCAGAGTTTACTATTGAGAACGCCGATCAGTATCCGCAAATCCTGCTGGAGCGCGGTAAAGTGATCGCCGATTACGCAACTCGCAAGGCGTTGATTAAACGTGATGCTGAACTGGCAGCACAGAAGATTGGTGGAAAAGCCGATCTGAGTGAGAGCCTGCTGGAGGAAGTGACTTCATTGGTTGAGTGGCCAGTGGTGCTGACGGCAAAATTTGAAGAGAAATTCCTGGCAGTGCCTGCTGAAGCGTTGGTTTATACCATGAAGGGTGACCAGAAATATTTTCCGGTCTACGATGCCGCTGGCAAACTGTTACCGAATTTTATCTTCGTCGCCAATATTGAGTCCCGAGACCCGCAGCAAATCATTTCTGGTAATGAGAAAGTGGTGCGTCCTCGTTTGGCGGATGCTGAATTCTTCTTTAATACTGACCGCAAGAAGCGTCTGGAAGATCATTTACCGCGCCTGGAAACGGTACTGTTTCAGCAGCAGTTGGGTACCCTGCGTGATAAGACTGACCGTATTCAAGCCATGGCCGGCTGGATTGCGGGCCAGATTGGTGCTGATGTTAACCACGCAACGCGTGCTGGGCTGCTGTCGAAGTGCGACCTGATGACCAATATGGTGTTCGAATTCACCGATACTCAGGGTGTGATGGGGATGCACTACGCACGCCATGATGGTGAAGCCGAGGACGTAGCTGTTGCGCTTAACGAGCAGTATCAGCCACGCTTTGCGGGTGATGAACTGCCTCAATCGCTGGTGGCTTGCTCGTTGGCAATCGCTGACAAAATGGACACGCTGGTCGGTATTTTTGGTATTGGCCAGCATCCAAAAGGTGATAAAGACCCGTTTGCTTTACGCCGTGCTGCGTTGGGCGTGCTGCGTATCATCGTTGAGAAAAACCTGTCACTGGATTTGCAAACCCTGACCGAAGAGGCTGCACGCCTGTATGGCAGCAAGCTGACCAATGCCAAGGTGGTGGATGATGTCATCGACTTTATGTTGGGGCGTTTTCGTACCTGGTATCAGGAAGAAGGCCATGCAGTGGATACTATCCAGGCGGTATTGGCGCGTCGCCCAACCCGCCCGGCAGACTTTGATGCACGGGTGAAGGCGGTAACACATTTCCGTACTTTGGCTGAGGCTACCGCGTTGGCCGCGGCTAACAAGCGTGTTTCCAATATATTAGCCAAATCCAACGATGTATTGCTGGATCAGGTTCAAGCCTCGGTATTGAAAGAGCCGACAGAGCTGAAATTAGCCACTCATCTGGTGGTGTTGCGTGACAAGCTGGAACCTTTGTTTGCTGCAGGTCGTTATCAGGAAGCATTGGTTGAACTGGCTGCGTTGCGTGAGACGGTTGATGCGTTCTTCGACAGTGTGATGGTGATGGCTGAAGATGATGCGGTGCGGGTGAATCGCTTGACGTTGCTGAGTAAGTTGCGTGAGCTGTTCCTGCAAGTAGCGGATATTTCGGTGTTGCAGTAAGGGTAAAGTATTAATGAAAAGGCGCCTGAGGGCGCTTTTTCATCACCATGAGAATCCGTCGGTTATTCTGGGCTGAACGTTGAATCACGTATCCTATAGCAGGGAGTTGATCTATTCTTATCTGCAATGGAGTGCAACATAAGGCATGGAGCCAGATAAAAGAGACATTAATAACGGGAGTTATGTCACATGGCGGTAGGGATCCAAAGCAGAGGCTTTTCGCGTTGGTTGGCACCGGTATTTGCATTGTTGGTCGTGATACAACTGACCGCCTGCGGCGATAAAGAGCCAGAACAGCGTAAAGCGTTTATTGATTATTTACATAATACGGTGATGCGTAGCGGTGTACACATTCCAACGTTGAGTGAAGACCAAAAACAGAAATTTGGCACTTATGTGAGTGATTACGCCATTCTGGTGGGCTTTTCTCAGCAATTGTCGAAATCGGTTGAGGCAAGTCTGACACCAGCACTGGAACAGATTAATCAAATTCGCACCGCACAAGACTATATCGCTAAGCGCGATACCTTGCAGCAATCGTTGGGTGCATTGAACCTGTTGGGTCAACAGATACAGTCAGCGAAGTTACAGGCGGATAGCGCCCGTGCCGCGTTGAAGCAACCCGATGATTTGAAAGCGGTGTATAGCCAGGTGTATGACAAGATTGTTACCACACCAAGCAATAGCTTGATGCCAGTGATCCCAATCACCAGTAGTTTTGTTCAGGAACTGGTGCTAGTTGGGGATTTCTTGCAGGCTCAGGGTAATCAGGTGAGTTTCAATAATGGCGGTGTACAGTTCCGTACTCAGCAGCAGGTGGCGCAATACAACACCATGATGTCTAATCTGGTGGCTAAGCAGCAGGATTGGCTCAATGCACAGAAAACGGTGCAGGCAGTGATGCAGTAAGCAAAACTATCCAGGTACATTGACTATCCAGGTACATTCGAGCGGCTTTCAGGCTTGTAGTTTGAATGTACCTGAGTATCGGTTCCCCTTCTTTCAACGCCTTGTCATCCTTCCGTACCCTGATCTCTATACTACACTTCAGTTATCGGGCCGAAAACGCACGGTCAAAGCATAACTATGGCCAAGTTCAATTAACTTGCAGGATAAAATATCTGGCTTTTTGAACACCCCGGCGACTTGATTGACGATGGGTATATTCAACAGCGCCGCATAAAATACGGGAACAGAGTCATTCGGTCAGTTGGAGGTCATTATCGTGCCCAGCACTCAACGTGAACAACAGCTTTTAAGGCGCTCAATTTATGGTGCTCTTGGGATATCTTGTCTGAGTATCACCTTCGGGTTTATTACCGGCTCAAGATCGATCATGTTCGATGGTATGTACGCCATATTGGATGCGACCCTATCTGGCTTGGCGTTATTCGTATTACGGCTAATCGGGCAAAACCCGAGCAGTCGCCGTTTTCAATACGGTTTTTGGCACGTAGAACCCTTGGTTCTGGTATTTAACGGCAGCCTACTGTTGTTACTCTGTCTGTATGCTTTTATTAACGCGATTCAAAGTCTTTTGGGAGGGGGAAATCATTTTGAGTTAGGGTGGGCGATAGCTTACGCGTTTAGTATCACCGTCATTTGTTTTGCGATATTTTTGAAACAAAAAAACGCTAACAAAGGGATATCTTCCCCACTGGTCGAGTTGGACGTGCGGGGCTGGATGATCTCCACAGCGATCAGTGCCGCGATCTTTGTCGCTTTTATCCTCGCCTGGTTTTTACAAGACACGCGCTTTGCCTATCTGGTCCCCTATGTGGATTCGATGATACTGGCAGTCCTGATCCTGTTTGTCATGCCAATGCCGGCCAAAATAATCTTTAATGCCATAAAAGAAGTTCTGATGATGACACCTGCAGCATTGGATAAAAAGGTGGAAGAGTTAATGCAACAACTCAGCCGTGAATACGGCTTCATCAAATATTCCCACTATGAAACACGTATAGGTCGCGGATTATTCTTGGAGATCTATGTCGTTCTGCCAGAAAGCATGGAACATATCGGCATCAGTCAGTTGGATTTGATTCGTGAGCGTATTGTCCAGGTTATAAAGGATCCAGAATTGGATTTGTGGATCAGTGTTTCTTTTTGCCGGCATGAAAAATGGCTTTGAGTGTCAGCCAGAGATGTGGGTCGCTGAGTTTGCCTGGTTAGCTCTCTGGCAGAGTGGGTGCCGCAGGGAAGATCCCATTCAAGAGCGCGGTTCGCTTGTGGTGCGTAAAATAAATTGTGATCAATGTATCAATTTAAGAACAAACTCTGCGGACATAAACGTGATTTTAATCACGTTATTGGCTGGCGGTGACGCTTTATTAGTGTCTATTATTTCTAATATCGAAAGTAATTGTGATTTTAATCACTAAATCCACTGGGTTAACCCCCTCTATTGTGTGATTTTAATCACGTTTCTTGGGTGAGGTTCGCGTAGTCAGAGGAGCGTGGTAGAGTCCATTTCGCAAACAGCAGCAACACGGCTGGATATGACAACAATGAATGCGCGCTCTTATTGTCAGCGCGTAGCAATAGGGGGGTGTTTTATGTTTTCACCAGATATCAAGGTTAAAGTGCAAAACTTTGGCCGTTTCCTAAGCAATATGGTTATGCCCAACATCGGCGCATTTATCGCCTGGGGTATTATCACCGCATTATTTATCCCTACCGGTTGGGTGCCAAATGAGACATTGGCCAAGCTGGTTGGGCCAATGATCACCTATCTGTTGCCACTGTTGATCGGTTATACCGGCGGTAAACTGGTGGGTGGCGATCGTGGTGGTGTGGTTGGTGCAATTACCACCATGGGTGTCGTGGTGGGTGCTGATATCCCGATGTTCCTCGGTGCCATGATCGCGGGTCCGCTGGGTGGTTGGGCGATTAAGCATTTTGACCGCTGGGTAGATGGCAAGATCAAAAGTGGTTTTGAGATGTTGGTGAACAACTTCTCCGCCGGTATCATCGGTATGCTGCTGGCACTTATCTCCTTTATGGGGATTGGGCCATTGGTCGAAGCGCTCTCCAAAATTCTGGCGGCGGGTGTACATGTCATGGTGGTTAATAACCTGCTGCCATTGACCTCGATCTTTGTTGAACCAGCAAAAATTCTTTTCCTGAACAACGCCATCAACCACGGTATCTTCTCGCCGCTGGGTATTCAGCAAGCCTCAGAGGCTGGCAAGTCTATCTTCTTCCTGATTGAAGCCAACCCGGGCCCAGGTATGGGAGTCTTGATGGCTTATATGTTCTTTGGCCGTGGTAGTGCCAAACAGTCTGCTGGTGGTGCCGCTATCATCCACTTCCTGGGTGGTATCCATGAAATTTACTTCCCTTATGTACTGATGAATCCACGCCTGCTGCTGGCGGTGATTCTGGGTGGTATGACTGGCGTATTCACACTGACGGTGTTGAATGGGGGTCTGGTATCGCCGGCTTCCCCAGGGTCGATTCTGGCCGTATTGGCAATGACGCCAAAAGGAGCCTATTTCGCCAACTTGGCTGCCATCTTCGCTGCTTTCCTGGTCTCCTTCCTGGTTTCTTCTTTCCTGCTGAAAACGTCGAAAGTGAAAGAGGAAGAGGGTCTGGAACAAGCAACCCGTCGTATGCAGGAGATGAAGGCGCAATCCAAAGGGGCTAAAGCACCTAATGGAGCGGTAGATGGTGACCTGAGTACCGTGCGCAAAATTATTGTGGCTTGTGATGCGGGTATGGGTTCCAGTGCGATGGGGGCCGGTGTTCTACGTAAGAAAGTGACAGATGCAGGGCTGAAAAATATCTCTGTTACCAATTGCGCGATCAACAGTTTGCCGGAAGATGTCGATCTGGTGATTACCCACCGTGATTTGACGGAACGTGCCATGCGTCATGCACCACAAGCACAGCATATTTCATTGACCAATTTTCTGGACAGTCAGTTATACAGTGATTTGACCGCACGCCTGCTAGCCGCTCACAAAACCAGCGAAACAGAACAGAAAGTGATTTCAACGTTGGATGACAGCTTTGAAGCCAGCGAAAATAACCTGTTTAAATTGAGTGAAAATAATGTGTTCCTCGGTCTACAGGCTAGCGACAAACAGCAGGCAATTCGCTTTGCTGGTGAGCAATTGGTGAAGGGCGGCTATGTGGAACCTGAATACGTAGAGGCGATGCTGGAGCGTGAAAAGCTCACTTCTACCTACTTGGGAGAGTCGATTGCCGTACCACATGGTACCATCGAAGCGAAAGATCGCGTACTGCGTACTGGCGTGGTGTTCTGTCAATATCCGCAAGGCGTGCGTTTTGGTGACGATGAGGATGAGGTTGCCCGTCTGGTGATTGGTATTGCAGCCCGTAATAATGAGCATATTCAGGTGATTACTTGTCTAACCAATGCATTGGATGATGAAACGGTTATTGAGCGGTTAGCCAATACGGCAAGCGTCCAAGAAGTTTTGGAACTACTTGGTAGTAAGAAGAGCTAATATCACAGCGCTGTTTTAAAGGGTGCACCGGGTGCACCCTTCGATATTAACAAAGGTAGAACTATGAAAGCATTACACTTCGGCGCGGGTAATATCGGCCGTGGGTTCATCGGCAAGTTACTGGCTGATGCTCATGCCGAACTGACTTTTGCTGACGTTAACCAGACGTTGCTGGATGAACTGAACCAACGTAAAAGCTACCAGGTACACGTGGTAGGCGATGAATCACGTATTGAACAAGTGAATAATGTCAGTGCGGTTAACAGCGGCAGTGAGCAGGCGGTGGATTTGATTGCTGAGGCGGATATTGTGACAACAGCAGTTGGCCCACAGGTCTTGGCTAAAATCGCCGGGACTATTGCCAAGGGGTTGATTAAACGCCATCAACAAGGAAACACCCAGCCACTCAATATCATTGCTTGTGAAAATATGGTGCGCGGCACCAGCCAGCTCAAGCACTCTGTTTTCGACGTATTGCCGCAGGATGAGCAGGCTTGGGTTGAACAGCATGTCGGGTTTGTGGATTCTGCCGTAGACCGTATCGTGCCACCCGCAGAAGCCAACAGCAGCGATCCGCTGGAAGTTACCGTGGAAACGTTCAGCGAATGGATTGTGGATCAGACTCAGTTCAAGGGGCCCCCGCCTGCTATTGCGGGTATGGAGTTGACTGACAACCTGATGGCGTTCGTCGAACGCAAGTTGTTCACTCTTAATACTGGCCATGCAATCACGGCTTATCTGGGGCAGCGCGCCAACTTACTGACGATTCGTGATGCTATTCTCGACCCACAAGTTCGTCAGGTGGTACGAGGGGCGATGGAAGAGAGTGGTGCTGTGTTGATCAAGCGTTATGGCTTTGATGCGGATAAACATGCCGCTTATATCAACAAAATTCTCTCCCGCTTTGAAAACCCCTATCTGCATGATGATGTTGAGCGTGTTGGGCGCCAACCACTGCGTAAACTCAGTGCAGGCGACCGCTTGATTAAGCCATTGTTGGGAACATTGGAATACGATTTGCCACATGGCAACCTGATAAAAGGGATTGCGGCCGCCATGAGTTACCGTAGTGAACAGGACCCGCAGGCCAAAGAGCTGGTAGAATTGCTGGAAAAATTGGGGCCAAAAGCGGCACTGATACAAATTTCTGGTTTACCGGCTGACAGCAAGGTGGTGGAAGAGGCGGTGGCTGCGTATAACACCATGCAGTCGCAGTAAATTCCATGGCGCAATAAATCGGTGTCAATAAACACTCCCTTACTTCACGGATAACGGTTAGGATGCAGGGCAAATTTTTTGCCCTGCATATATTGATTTCCGCCAAGAAAGGGCACCCCTAATGCTGTTCGAAAAGTGACGATGATTGACACAAAGGCATTTGAAAACAAAGTTTTGGAAAAACTGAATGCTGGCAAAACGGTACGTAGCTTTCTGATCGCAGCGGTCGAGTTGTTAGCCGAAGCACTGAACGTATTAGTGGTGCAGGTATTTCGTAAAGACGATTATGCGGTGAAGTATGCCGTCGAACCCCTATTGTCTGGTGCTGGCCCGCTTGGTGAACTCTCAGTTCGCCTTAAACTGATGTATGGCCTGGGGGTTATTTCACGGCATGAATATGAAGATGCCGAGTTGCTGATGGCAATGCGCGAAGAGTTGAATCATGATGGCACTGAATATCGCTTTATTGATGATGAAATCCTGGGGCCCTTTGGTGAACTGCACTGTGTGAGTGAACTCCCCCCAGTACCCACCTTTTTACAGCCGAGTGAAGCGGATGAGTCGTTGATTGCCATGCAACACCAGCGCTATCAACAGATGGTACGTTCCACCATGGTGTTATCGCTTACCGAACTACTGGCTGGCATTGGTGCTAAACAACCATCCAGGCTCTCGCCACTGGGTGAGCAAAAATCGTAGTAGCATACCGAGATAGATGAATATCATCTAATTCGCGTTGAGCCCCAGAACCAAGAGTGACCTTTTAGGTGGCTTCAACGAAATGGTCCGATACATTCCGGTTTTGCTTCGTGGCTGCCATCAGGTAAATGCGCACTCATCCGACAATCTCATGTAAACGTTGCGTTTTATTGCTGCCTTATACTGCTCCATAACAAGCAAAAATCCCGCTGTTATGCGGGAATTCTGGATTTATGCGGCTTGTTGATGCTTCCTGAATGGTTACTCGATATTGGATTTATACATTGAGTGTCGGCTTAAAATCCTTTTGATTACTGGATTTCTTATAATGCGCTTTTCTATTGTGTACACCCTTGTGTACACGGTAAAAAGGAATGCTCACCTTTTCGGGCTGTTTTTTGTACACATGCTGGTATTCACCACATCACAAGCTATGTAGCCCTGCCGTTTATGTCTTCTTGCATGAGGAAAGGCTAAACGAATTTTTCCCATCCTTACTAAAGGAACTAGTTGTTTCTCTCGCAAGTTTTGTGGGGTGCGGGACATCAGTTTAGAAATAATACTAAGCGGCATGTAATGGCCTGCGCAAAGCGCAAGGATAATTTCATCCATAACTTCATTTGAGAGTCTTTTTTTCTCTCTTGCTAATGCTGATGCTGCTTCTAGTTGCTGCCTTAGCGACAAAGAAAGGTGATCGAGGTTGTCGATATAAGGATAAGGAAGTTTGTCTGTAACAAAACGGCCCAGATCGTCTCGTTCTTGCTCGTTATCCGTTATTATCTCGTCGTTATCCGTGATCAAGTAGCTGCTATCCGTGATCAAAGAGGTATTATCCGTGATGATTTGGCCGTGTAGGGAATCGGGTGTGCTTGTTGATAACGGATTAACACCAAAAACATCTTCAGGAGAGGGGAGCTCTTGCCCTGGTAATGTGTATGATTTGTTTCTTTTTTCACCGTGTGGAATCAAAAAACCGCCAGTTACGAGGCGAGGAAGCGTAAGAGTAACTTCACGAGAATGCAAGCTGGTGAGTTGGCAAGCCCGTTCATGATCTATCCATTTTTCTACCGCTGCTGTAATTACGATACTGCGTTCAAGCTCGCTTAGGTGATCAACTTTGTCTCCGAATTTGGAATGCAGAAGAGCCGCTGTTTCTTCCGAGACAAGGTTACCAATAGAGAGTTCAAGCAGTGTTTGTTCCGGTTCTGTTTTTTCATACAACCGGGGGAGACGCCAGTTGGCCAACTTCCAACCACTAAATATTTTGGGAATCCCTGAGCCTGAGCGCTCCCCAGCACCGATAATCAAAAACATCTGGTGCATAAGACGATTACGGCAATCGCTCTCGTAACCTTTTATCGCTTGTTCAAGAGGTACACGCATGAGCCCAGGATTGCGAAAGCCGAATAAATCAGGTCTTTTTACGACCATGATTGAAATCCGGCCTGTATAGTCCGCATGTACCAAGGTGTTTACCAGCGCTTCACGCAGAGCGGTATGTATTTGTGTATCGTCTTGCCTGATACCTTCTTTTAGTTCAAAAGGCACTTTCAAGTCGGCTATTAGTTTTCGGTATGTACGCCTGTAGAAATCGAATACGTTACCCGACCACGTTCCATCAGGGCAGAGTCTATCAACCCACCTTCTCTCTGTTCTCGCTTCTGGTCGTTCTTGGTAATCTACGAAATAGTTTGGAGCTACGTCTTGTATGGCCTCCCATGTTCCAAACATGAGGATGCCTGCCAAAGTCATACCTTCAGTACCTGTTTGGCGATCTTTTCTATATCCGCCGATGCTGCGTAAGAATGCAAAATTGTCTAGCTCTAATGCGGGATGGACTGGATTAGAGGCTGAAAGAAGGTTTCGATAGGCCAGAAGACTCTCTAGGTTTATATCGTTCATATCGAAGTTCTGGACAATGCGGTTATCACGGCTTTCTTCAACTTGTTCAGCCATCATCCTGCGAACTTGTTCTTCAGAACAACGATGGTCACCTTCATGCATTCTGAACCATGTTTCTGTTATTGGTTGATTGTTTAAATAGACTGGTTTTTGCTCACGTCTTGCAATCGGTACCTCAATGACAAGTATCTCTTTGCCGTCTAATTTGACAGTTTGAACAAGCTGATCAGTAAGAAGATTAACGTTTACCTTTTTCTTGCTGCCTGCAAGGTCAAAGAGCTGCTTTTTGACGGTATTAACATCCGGAATACCCGCAACAGTGAACTCACCTTTCTTTTCACGAATACCTAAAACAACATATCCACCGCGACAATTTGCCATGGCGCTATAAGTTGGCCAGAAGTCATCCGGCAACTTGCCTCTACCATCTTTCCCTTGAGCCAATTTAAACTCCAGCTCTGAGGATTCAGATAGCGCACGCAGATCTGTCAGATCAGATATCCGGAACACTGTACCTCCATGTGAGTATTGTGGGTATAAATTGGTCGTATCTTACCCTAGTTTAAGTGATAAGAAAGTCCAGGAAGGATCATTAAAACGCCAAATTAAAAATATAACTGTATGTTTGAACAGTTTTTTAAGTGGGTAGCCTTGTGTGGTAAGAAGGCGAGTGATCTACAATCCGTTATGACGTTAAGTCTATCCGTGATCAATTGTTCCTTATCCGTTATGAGATTGGTGGAGTTCATTAGAGTAGGAAACTCTTGACGGAGAAGCTGTATGCACCGTTATCTGATAACCGTTAACTCCGCCGGTGGATCATCAATCCCAGCGCCAACAGACAAAGCCGATTACCTGCATCGGGTACGGGTTGGGCTTGTCCGACTCCACCAGCACTGTGGCGGCGGCCATAACTCGGCCCATTCGTGTCTTTATGCGCCTGGGTGTGTTGGTGATTGTGCCGGTAATCGTTGCCGTGTGCTGCGCAGCCTTTTCACGCCGATTCTTTCGCATCGATACCACCTCTCAGAGTTTTTTGTTATCGACTCGCCGTGGCCATGGTCATTTTACAGAATAAAACTCCGATATGAGGCAAGATCCATACCGTCACGAATTGCCTGGTAAATTGATACATCTTGCCAAGGCTGGTCAAGTCATCAGGCCAAACTCATTTTAAGGCGATCTCGACCAATTTTTGAGGGGCAAAGCGAGGTACATGGCAATAGTGTGCTTTCTTGCTTCTTTATGCTAGCTCATGATAACAAAAAAGCCCGCTGTTATGCGGGCATTCTGGATTTATGCGGCTTGTTGATTCTTCCTGAATGGTTACTCGATATTCTGGATCTGCTCACGCATTTGCTCAATCAATACCTTTAGTTCAATGGCTGAGGCTGTGACCTCCGCATTGATTGATTTTGAGGCCAAGGTATTCGCTTCACGATTGAATTCTTGCATCATAAAGTCGAGACGGCGGCCCACCGCTTCTTTTTTCTTCAGGATATTGAACGTCTCTTTGACGTGCGCTTCCAGACGGTCCAGCTCTTCTGCAACGTCAATGCGTTGTGCCATTAGCACCAGTTCTTGCTCAAGACGTGTGTTTTCTAATTGCACTTGCGCTTCTTCTAGCTTACTGACCAGCCGTTCACGTTGCCATTGCAGGATATTGGGCATCTGGGTGCGTACTTTTGCCACTTCAGTGTTTACGCCCTCCAGCCGCTGTTCGATCATGCCTTTCAGTGCACTACCTTCGCTTTCGCGTGCCGTAATAAAATCGTCGAGCGTATTTTCCAGTAACTGCATCAGCTCTTCACTGATGACATCCAGATCTTGTTCCTCTGCGGACATAACACCTGGCCAGCGTAATACATCGATGGGGTCTATCTCCCCTTCATCGCTTTGCATTTTCACCCAGTTGGCGGCTTCAACCAGTTGTTTGGCCAGCTTTTCGTTCAGGATCATCGAGCTCTGCGCACTTGGGTCGAGTTCGAAACGTAGGTTACATTCCACTTTGCCACGAGTCAGGCGGCCACGGATACGATCGCGGATCACCGGCTCAAGGCTACGGAATTGTTCCGGCAAGCGGATATAGGTTTCAAGGTAGCGCTGGTTAACAGAGCGTAGCTCCCAGGCTGCACTACCCCATTCGCCCTTGATTTCACGCCGGGCATAGGCGGTCATACTGCGGATCATTGTTGCTTACCCTGTAATAGCTAAAGATGCGTTGATTATAGCGTTGCACCTGAGGGCAGGATAGGCATAACGTCACGAAGCTCGTATAATACGCCTCAAATTGTTGATAAGAAGCCGGAGAAAACAGCCCATGCGTCCTGCAGGCAGAGCACCACAACAAATTCGCCCCCTGACAATGACCCGTCACTACACCAAACACGCTGAAGGTTCAGTGCTGGTCGAGTTTGGCGATACCAAAGTTTTGTGCACCGCCACCGTCGAAGAGGGCGTTCCACGCTTCCTGAAAGGTCAGGGGCAAGGGTGGGTGACCGCTGAATACGGTATGTTACCCCGTTCTACCCATAGCCGTAATGCGCGCGAAGCAGCGAAAGGAAAACAAGGTGGGCGCACGTTGGAAATTCAGCGCCTGATTGCACGTTCACTACGGGCTGCTGTCGATCTGAAAAAACTCGGTGAATTCACCATTACTTTGGACTGCGACGTATTGCAAGCCGATGGTGGCACCCGTACCGCTTCAATTTCAGGTGCCTGTGTGGCCCTGGCCGATGCGCTGAATGCGTTGGTTGCTGCAGGGAAATTGAAAACCAACCCGATGAAAGGCTTGGTGGCGGCAGTTTCGGTGGGCATCGTTAATGGTGAAGCGTTATGCGACCTGGAATATGTTGAAGATTCTGCAGCAGAAACCGACATGAATGTGGTGATGATGGAAGATGGCCGCATGATCGAGGTGCAGGGTACCGCCGAAGGTGAGCCGTTCAACCATGATGAGTTGCTGGCCTTGCTGGCATTGGCCCGTGGGGGTATCGAAACCATCTTTCAAGCGCAGAAAGCGGCGTTGGCAGAATAATTTTTCAAAGGCGACGAAGTCGCCTTTTTTACAACTTAAATTTGCAACCACAGCATAAATATTACAGTTCAGACGAGGAAAGTGAGTCATGAAAGCCTATCAGCGCCAGTTTATTGAATTCGCGCTTAGCAAACAGGTACTGAAATTCGGTGAGTTCACCTTGAAATCGGGACGTACCAGCCCTTATTTTTTTAATGCTGGCCTGTTTAATACCGGGCGCGATCTGGCGTTATTAGGGCGTTTCTATGCTGAAGCCTTGGTGGATTCTGGTATTG
This sequence comes from Serratia sp. HNCC26DJ244, assembly GCF_057180565.1. NCBI lineage: Bacteria > Pseudomonadati > Pseudomonadota > Gammaproteobacteria > Enterobacterales > Yersiniaceae > Serratia > Serratia sp. HNCC26DJ244. The sequence goes on from NZ_JBXUGO010000008.1 coordinate 99,950, forward strand.
ATTTTGATCTGCTGTTTGGCCCAGCCTATAAGGGCATTCCCATTGCTACGACTACCGCGGTCGCACTGGCGGAACATCATGACCGAGATATGCCTTATTGCTTTAACCGTAAAGAGGCCAAGGATCATGGCGAAGGTGGCACCTTGGTGGGGAGTCCACTGCAAGGGCGGGTGATGCTGGTGGATGATGTGATCACCGCAGGGACGGCGATTCGTGAGTCAATGGAGATTATCCAGGCTCATCATGCCACTTTGGCTGGGGTGCTGATCTCCCTTGATCGCCAAGAGCGTGGCCGTGCTGATGTTTCGGCAATTCAGGAAGTAGAGCGCGATTATCACTGTAAAGTGATCTCAATTATTACGCTCAAGGAGCTGATTGCTTATCTGGAAGAGAAACCGGAGATGGCTGAACATTTGGCAGCGGTGCGGGCGTATCGCGAACAGTACGGAGTATAAAGAGTGATGCCGGGTTAACCCCGGCACCTCATTCATCACTATTTAAGTAGCGCTACTTCAAAAGATTATTGCAACTGTGCTGCCAGGAGTGGCCAGCGGGCATCGAAATCCTGTGTTGGACTGTAGCGGAATTCAGACCGGATATAGCGTGAAAATAGCCCTTCGCAAAATGCCAATAATTGGCTGGCCAGCAACGTTTCATCAACGTTAAAGCCTTTCCCTTCACGCAGTTTACGTTCCTTCAGCACCTGACGTAGCTGTGCTTCAATACGTTCAAACAACTGGTTGATCCTACCTTGCAGGCGATCTTGCTCAAACATCAGTGCATGCCCGGTGATGATACGTGTCAGGCCTGGATTGCGCTCAGCAAACCCAAGTAGGAGTAGCATAATCAGGCGCAGACGGTTGAGCGTCTCTTTTTCATCCTGCAGGATCAGATTGATGCGCGTTATCAGGGTGTCTTCAATAAACTCGATCAGGCTATCAAACATTCGAGTCTTGCTAGGGAAGTGCCGGTAAAGGGCTGCCTCAGAGACACCTACGTTCGCGGCAAGCTTGGCTGTGGTGATACGCTGGCTGCCATCGCTGGATTCCAGCATCTGGGCTAACGCCTGCAGTATGTCCTCGCGCCGATTCCTTTTGGTATTTTCTTTTTCTGCCATGTGTAATAAGACCCTTGCTAAAACAGCCGACACCCACCGTCTTTCAAACTGCTTTCGGGCAATTTGAATCAACCTGGATATAAGCCAAAAGTTTCTCCGACAATGATTCTGCGTGTGACCTGGTATTCGGTATTTTATTGTCGGGTAAACCTTGCCATAGAGATGTCTTCCTCTTTTGGGCAGCAAGGTTTTCAGTGATCATCTTAAGATAGAGCAACCCTATTGGCGTCCCGAATGGCCGAAACCACCGGCTCCACGCTCGCTGCTATCAAACTCAGTCACCAGATTGAACTCCGCTTGTACAACTGGCACAAACACCATTTGTGCGATGCGTTCACCGGGTTCAATGGTGAAAGATTTCTGGCCACGGTTCCATACCGACACCATTAATTGGCCTTGGTAATCGGAATCGATCAAGCCAACCAGATTGCCAAGTACCACCCCATGCTTATGGCCCAGACCCGAGCGCGGCAGGATCACTGCGGCAAGACCGGTATCGGCAATATGAATCGCCAGACCGGTAGGGAGTAAAGTGGTTTCGCCGGGTGCCAACTCGACAGCACTGTCCAGACAGGCGCGCAGATCAAGACCAGCAGAGCCTGGGGTAGCATAGGTCGGTAATGGGAAATCTTGACCGATACGTGGGTCGAGGATCTTAACGTCGATTTTTTTCATCATAACGGCTGATTATCTCGTCTATTAAACGTTGGCCAAGGGATGCCTTGTCACTATGGGCGAGGCGTTTTTCTCCATCTTGCCAAAAAAGATGCAGTGCATTGGTATCACTATTAAAACCATGCTCTGCAAGCGATACATTGTTAGCGCAGATTAAATCCAGTTTTTTACGCGCCAGTTTTTGCCGGGCGTATTCTTCCACATTCTGGGTTTCTGCCGCAAACCCGACGACAAAAGGTCGATTTTTGTTCATCAGGGCAACACCCGCAACGATGTCGGGATTTTTTACCATTTTAAGGGTGATGGTATCACCCTGTTTTTTGATTTTTTCATTGGCAACCTGCTCTGCCCGATAGTCAGCGACGGCGGCACAGGCAATAAAAATATCTTGTTGTTCGACCTGTTGCTTTACTGCTTGTTCCATTTCCAGTGCACTGATGATATCCACACGAGTTACGCCAGGGGGCGTTGGCAGGCTTACCGGCCCAGCCACTAACGTCACTTGTGCCCCACGAGCAGCAGCAGCATGGGCGATGGCAAAGCCCATTTTGCCGGAGCTGTGGTTGCTGATAAAGCGCACCGGGTCCAGCGCCTCGCGAGTAGGACCCGCGGTAATCATAATTTTTAATTGTTTCAGATCTTGTGGCGCAGAAAAATAGCTCTCTGCCAGTTCAATGATCTGCAGAGGGTCCAACATGCGCCCAGGCCCAACGTCGCCACAAGCCTGGCTGCCACAATCCGGCCCCCATAATAGCAAACCACGGGCTTGCAAGGTTTGCAGATTCGCTTGGGTGGCGGTTGCGCGATACATTTGCTGGTTCATGGCCGGGGCTGCGGCGATGGGGGCATCGGTTGCCAGGCAGACGGTGGTTAACAAATCGTTAGCCATACCGGCGGCGATACGAGCCAGCAAATCAGCGGTTGCCGGAGCCAGGATCACCAAATCAGCCCATTTACCTAATTCGATATGTCCCATGGCAGCTTCCGCCGCAGGGTCGAGGAGATCGTCGGAAACCGGGTGGCCGGAAACCGCTTGCAGTGTCAGTGGGGTAATAAATGCTTTAGCGGCGGTGGTCATGACCACCCGTACCTCTGCCCCCCTGTCGCGCAGTCGCCGTACCAACTCTGGGCATTTGTAAGCAGCGATACCGCCACTGATACCCAGCACAATATGTTTACCGGAAAGTCCCGTCATCATGATTGTCCGATTGAAAATCTAAAGATGCAGCATATTAGCATAACCACTGCCAGGGAGCGCGATTCTGCTGTGTATGCAGCCAGTTGCATGGTGGTTTTCGCTATGCATCGCAATGTTATCAAGCACCTGTCGCAGTCCAAAATCTCTCGAGGCATACTCTGTGGCTTGCAGGGAGGAGGCGATGAGTAGTCAAGATATGTCTATATGGCCAGGGGCTCTGGCGCCCAGAGAGAAACTGATGCGTGATGGTGCGGCGGCACTTTCTGACATCGAGTTGTTGGCAATTTTTTTACGAACAGGTTCACCAGGCGTTCATGTTTCACAACGTGCTGAACAGTTATTGGCACATTTTGGCTCGCTGTATCACCTTATTTCGGCTGATTACCAACAATTTTGCAGCCAGAAAGGGTTAGGGATAGCGACGTATGCACAGCTACAGGCGATTTCTGAATTGGCTTTCCGGTTATTTTCGGGCCCCCATCTGTTGGAGAATGCTCTACTCAATCCGAAAATTACCCAGCATTATTTGCATAGTTTGCTGTCTCATCACGAACGGGAGGTTTTCTTAGTGCTTTTTTTGGATAATCAACACCGGGTGATTCGCCATCAGGAGATGTTTGCTGGTACCATTAATAGTGTCGTCGTGCACCCAAGAGAAATTGTGCGTGAAGCGTTGAAGGCTAATGCAGCGGCCATCATTTTGGCGCATAATCACCCATCGGGTAAGGCGGAACCTAGCCACGCTGACCGTTCAATAACCGAGCAAGTGGTCAATGCCTGCCGATTATTGGAGATCCGAGTGCTCGATCATGTGGTGATTGGCCGGGGAGAATGCGTCTCTTTTGCTGAGCGTGGATGGCTTTAAGTCACTTTTTCGCGATCCTTGTGGGATCTTTATTTGTTCGGGACTTGAGCACTTACGCTTCAGAGCGTATACTACGCCACCTTTGAGAATCTTGGGTTTGGCGTTAAGAGCCTATCTCAGCAGGTTTCTGACCTGATGTGTGGTTTCTGACCTGATGACGAGAGTCTCCTCAGTATGAAGTTTGCTGAGATGGGCTCTAAAAGCCTGACGAGGCGGCCATACCCCTTTGAGCTCGAGCTGATTTGATTTTTGGAGAATAGACATGTCCCGAGTCTGCCAAGTTACTGGCAAGCGCCCGGTGAGCGGTAACAACCGTTCCCACGCAATGAACGCGACTAAACGCCGTTTTCTGCCTAACCTGCACTCACACCGTTTTTGGGTTGAGGCTGAGAAGCGCTTTGTCACTCTGCGTGTATCTGCTAAAGGTATGCGTGTTATTGATAAGAAGGGTATTGAGACGGTTTTGGCCGATCTACGTGCCCGTGGTGAGAAGTATTAAGGAACTGAATCATGGCTAAAGGTGTTCGCGAGAAGATCAAGCTGGTTTCTTCTGCTGGTACTGGTCACTTCTATACCACTACGAAGAACAAGCGTACTAAGCCGGAAAAATTGGAACTGAAGAAATTCGATCCAGTTGTCCGTCAACACGTGCTCTACAAAGAAGCTAAAATTAAATAATTTTAGTGGATTATAATAAAAACCCGGTCTAGGCCGGGTTTTTTTCGTTGTATCACTCAGTAAGCCAAGTTGTTGTCGCCGATATCCCTTATAGCTTGGAGTAACAAAAGCAGAGAAGGAGCCTGGTATGCCTGAATTACCTGAAGTCGAAACCAGCCGCCGTGGCATTGAGCCTTATCTTGTTGGTCACCACATTCAGTATGCGGTGGTACGTAATTCTCGCCTGCGTTGGCCGGTTTCAGAACAGATCCTGTCATTGAGTGATCGGTTGGTACGTAGCGTGCAACGCCGTGCTAAATACTTGCTGATTGAATTGGATGATGGCTGGATTATTGTTCACTTAGGCATGTCTGGCAGTTTGCGCATGCTGACAGAGGAGACTGAAGCCGGTAAGCATGATCATGTTGATCTTGTGATGAGTAATGGCATGATCCTGCGTTATACCGATCCGCGCCGTTTTGGTGCCTGGTTGTGGTGTGCAGACCTTGCGCAGAGCTCGGTGTTAGCTCATCTTGGCCCAGAGCCGTTGAGCGAAACGTTCAATGGTACTTATCTCTACCAGAAATCCCGCGACAAACGCACATTGATTAAGCCTTGGTTGATGGATAACAAACTGGTGGTTGGGGTGGGTAATATCTATGCCAGTGAGTCACTGTTCAGTGCGGGGATCCTGCCGGGTCGTCAGGCCGGGTCATTAAGCCAAGCAGAGGCAGAGTTGTTGGCAGCAACCATCAAGGCGGTTTTACTACAATCCATTAAACAAGGTGGCACGACATTGCGTGATTTTCTGCAATCAGATGGCAAACCTGGGTATTTTGCGCAACAACTGCAGGTTTACGGCCGAGCAGGAGAGCCCTGCCGCGTCTGTGGTACCTTGATTGATAGCACAAAACACGGGCAGCGCAGCACCTTTTTCTGCCGCAACTGCCAGCATTGATTACTGTTCAGCCAGTTTTTCCATTAATGCCTTGGCAACGACATCAGGCAGAAAGGCGGTGATATCACCGCCATGGCGAGCGACTTCTTTCACCAGTGTTGAAGAGATGAATGACCACTGTTCCGATGGCATCAAAAAGACACTTTCAAGCTGTGGCATCAGGTGGCGATTCATATTTGCCAACTGTAATTCATATTCAAAATCAGACACGGCGCGCAGGCCGCGTACCAGAATATTGGCATTCTGATGGGCGGCAAAGTGTGCCATCAGCTCACTGAAACCCTGTACTTCAACATTATCCAGATGCGCGGTCACCTGTGTAGCCAAGGCTACGCGCTCTTCCAGCGTAAACAGAGGTTTTTTGCTCGAACTGGCGGCAATAGCCAAGATGATGTGATCAAACATCTTTGAGGCGCGGGTGACTAAATCCAGATGACCATTGGTCATGGGATCGAAAGTGCCAGGATAGATTGCTTTGCTGCTCATCACTCATATTCTCTGAATAGACCTAACGACCTTCAAGAAGCAGCATGGCTGTATCTTGAGGGTTATTGGGTAACGTTACGTCCCAATGCCCACAGTGCGGCATATTTATTGAAAGTATATTGCGCGTTGACCATGGCTAACAGCAAGCCTTGTTTACCGTCAAGAAAACCAGCCCGTAGCAACCAGGTTTTGCAGAAGGCTCCCAAGGTGTGGGTAAGGATCGACAGGTAACCACAACGTTTACCGGCCTGATGGCGCTGGGCAGCCCACTGTTCGGCGTAATGCAGTTGTTTACGCTGAAAAGCAAAAAAGTCGCGGCAGGTCAGGTGTAGCAAATCACCTTTTAATGGCACAATTTTGGCGCCCGCCGTATTGAGTGACTCGTGAACTAAATCATCGTTGTAACGATAATGGGCGTTGGCATACAACCGATTGACCCGATCCGGATACCAACCACTATGGCGCATAAAGCGGCCAAGGAACAGATTGCGGCGCCCAAGGCTGTAAACCACGTTGTCTTCTGCAGTTACCAGCGCTTGTTCAATTGATTGGCGTAGCTCTGGTGTGACACGCTCATCGGCGTCGATCATCAGAATGTAATCCTGGGTGGCATAGCTTTGCGCTTTTTGGCGTTGCTTGCCAAAACCTTGCCACTCGGTATGCGTAAATACTTTAGCCCCCAGGCTTTCCGCCAAGGCGACAGAACCGTCTGTACTGCCGGAATCGAGAACGATGATTTCATCAGCCCAAGAGACCGATTGCAGACACTCAGGCAACAGCTCGGCTTCGTTTTTAGCGATCATCACAACCGAAAGACGTTTACGGTCGCTCATCTAGTGACTCCGTGGCGGCAGATAGGGTTGCAGCAATTGCAGCAGATGCTGCAGTGCTCCCTGATTCTGATACAACACCTCAACGGCATGACGGCCATAGTAATGGCGGTAATCTTCATCAGTCAGTAATGTCGCCACTTCTTTTACCAGAGCATCGACATCATTGACCGTGATAAGTCCCCCCGCTTCGGTGAGCTTGGCACAGATATCCTTGAAGTTGAAGGTATGCGGCCCCATCAGGACGGGAATGGCATGCGCAGCAGCCTCCAAGGGATTATGCCCCCCACGTTCCACCAGGCTGCCACCAACAAAAGCCAAATCGGCAATGCCATACAGCAGCATCAACTCCCCCATGGTATCGCCAATCACCACCTGCGTACTACCGGAGGGGATCTCACCACTGCTACGAGTGATATAGCTAAAACCCGCTTTTTGTGCCAGCGCCTTAGCGGTAGGGAAGCGTTCTGGATGGCGTGGTACCAAAATCAGTAATAAGTTCGGGTAGGTGATCAATAACCTGCGGTGAGCCTCGAGCAACAAGGTTTCTTCACCCTCGTGCGTGCTGGTGGCGATCCACACCGGACGGCGCGGTGCCCATTGGCGACGTAGCGTAATGGCCCGCGCGGCAAGTTCTGGTGTCACCGAGATATCGAACTTAAGGCTACCGGTGATAGCCAGTTGAGAGCGTTTTAAGCCAAGGGCAAGAAAGCGCTCACCATCCTCATGATTTTGAGCAGCAATCAAGGTAATATGCTGCAGGATATCTTGAATAAATCCGCCAATTTTTTTATAGCCTGCTGCGGAGCGTGCAGAAAGGCGAGCATTGGCGATGACCAACGGGATTTGGCGTTGATACAGCCCATTGATCAGGTTTGGCCAAAGTTCGGTCTCCATGATGATCACCAGCTTAGGCTCAACCTGCTTGAGAAAACGGCGTATGGAACCCGGCAAGTCATAAGGGAGATAGACGTGGTGAACATCTTTACCAAAGGCGGATTGCACACGCTCAGAGCCGGTTGGTGTCATGGTGGTGACGGTAATCGGCAGGTAGGGATAACGGTGACGCAGCGCTCGAACTAACGGGATTGCGGCCAGGGTTTCGCCAACGGAAACTGAATGCAACATAATACCGCCCGGCACCACTTTTCCGGCGCAGAAACCGTAGCGTTCAGCCCAGCGTTTACGATAGGCAGGCGCTTTGCGGCTACGCCACAGCAAGCGAAGCCAGATTAGCGGTTGGATAAGGTAGAGTAGTACCTGATATACACGAAGCAGCATGCTATCAATTTCATTTATATGCGTTATTCTGAATAGTATCATATCCAGCACGGAAAGGTGCTAGTTTGGTGGTTTGAAGAGCGCTGGCGACGACTGACACAAGATTTGGCTGATAGGTTTGGAATGAAGAATATTTTAATTATACGCCGTGACAATATTGGTGATTTGGTTTGTACCACTCCATTGATTGAAGGAGTGAAAATTGCCTACCCTGATGCAAAACTGTATCTGTTGATCAATAAAGTCAGCCAAGACGTGGTGAAGCATAACCCCCACCTTGAAAAAGTATTCGTGTATAAAAAGGCGAAACATAAAGCCAAGAATGAGACAACACTGGGTGTCTATTTTCAACGGTTAATGATGCTCTGGCAGTTAAGAAAAATAAAATTTGATGCAGTGATCCTCGCTAATCCAGAGCCTTGCAAGTATAGCTTACGCATGGCAAAAATGATTGGGGCTAAAAATATTATCGGTGCTGATTTAGGCACCAGCGACATTCATCATCCTTTTAAAGCAGCTAATTTTCATGGTAAACATCAGGTAGAACGTACCTATAGCTATTTGTCGGCAATAACGGATAAGGTTATTCCGATTCCACCTGTGCGTGTCTATCTAACCGATGAAGAGCGTCATATCGCCAGGCAACGTTTAAAGGCATTGTTACCTGCCAGCAGTGGGCATCTCTATGCTGTGCATTTCAGTAACCGCAGAGTAAAGAGTAGTTGGCCACTGGAGCGCTATGCTGAGATTATTCGTCACTTAACGACGGATCATCATGCCTCGGTACTGATTTTTTGGTCACCGCCGGGTACGTTGGCTCCAGATGATATTGGTGATGATAAACGCGCTGAACAGTTGTTGATGCAGTGTCAAAATCCGCGAGTGGCGCTGTATCCCACCGCCTCGGTACGTGAGTTGCTAGCCGCATTTGATTTGTGTGATCTGGTGTTGTGCAGTGATGGTGGTCAAATGCACTTGGCTGCGGCATTGAATAAAAAGCAGGTGGTATTTTTTGGTGAGACCAAACCGGAGGAATGGCATCCTTGGTCGGATGATTATCAGATAATACAGGCTACGAGTGGTAACTGTGCTGATATTCCGGTTGAAGAGGTTTGGCAAAAAATGCAACAGTTAAAATAGTTTGAAATAAAGGCAGGCCAACCCTGCCTATGCTTATTTTTTTAATGCAATATATTGTTCACAAATAGGTTTTAGACCATAACTTAATAATTGTTGATGATTAATTTCGGGAGGGTTGGCATAAATGTTTGCCATCTTTTCCGCTAGAGATTTTTCATTTAATTCGGCCAGTGCATTGCTCATACCTACTTTTTCCAGGATTTCCTGCGGCCCACCGGGACAACGCGTGCTAACCACTGGAGTCGCACACAGCAATGCCTCAACCAGTACGTTGCCGAAACCTTCATTGTCTGAACTAAGCACCAACATGCGCGCGTGTTTGATAAATGGGAAGGGGTTGGCCTGAAAACCAAGAAATTGTACTTGTTCATAGATCCCCAACTCTTGCGCTAACTGTTTTGTCTCTTCGACTATTTTTTTGTCTCCGCCACCCAGCAATACCAAAGGGGCTTTAATACCGGAGAGCGCATAGGCTTTCAGCAAGCGGTCATGGCGCTTGTGTGGATGGAAACGGCCTACATGTATCAGATAATCTTTGCCTGCTAACATGCAGGGCTCGGCGGCTTCTTGTTCTATTGCTTTGATATCGAAAGGATTGTTGATTATTTCCAATCGATTGGGCTCAATTCTTAAATTTTGCTGCAGGTCATGGCCTACCGCCTGTGAGACGGCAACAATATTTTTGTGCTGATAGATGCTTGCTATCTTGCGGCGCTTTAACCAGCGATCCAGCCCAGCTCGGTGGCCCAGATAGGAAGTGGAAAGAATACCGTGTATGCAGAACCAGAGACGTTGCTGATCAATCACTTTACTACGACTGACAATACGATCCGTCTTATGCAGGTTAGAGAACACCAGGTCATAACGGCCCTTTTGCTGTTCATTGGTGCTAATTGTTCGGTCCAGCATGGCAGCGCGACGTGACAGCTCAGTCAATTTGCGCCAGGGTGTCCTGCAGGTGTCGGGAATCACTTGATAATTAATCCCAGCAGGGATGGGATAGTTACAGATATCACGCAGTGAAATCAGGCTGATGTCATGCCCTGCTTGCTGTATGCCTTGGCATAACGTCAGTACTACCTTTTCTGCCCCGCCACCAGGCAGACCGTCGATAATCATCAGAATACGCATAGTTAATCCAGCAGTCGGTTATAGAGTGCAATAAGTTGTTCTGAGAGTTGTGTCGGTGTTGTCGACATAATACGCTGCCTTGCCGTTTCTCCCATGGCGGACCCCAACGCTTGCCGAGGTAATGCATCAATTGCTTCGGTCAGCGCGCGAATATCCAGTGCATCGCTGACAAATCCATTTGCACCTGGGATGATAAACTCGGCTCCACCGCAGGTGGTACTGGTGATCACCGGTAATCCACATGACATCGCTTCCAGGATTACATTGGGGAAGGGGTCGTATAAGGTTGGCAGCAGCAGAGCATCTGCAGCTTGGTAGAACGGCAGTGTTTGTTGCTGCACGCCCATAAAGCGCACTCGGTGGCCACAACCCAGTGACTGCGCCAGTGCTCGGTAACGTTGCTCGGCTTTGTCTTTACCCACGACCAATAGATAACTCTCTGTTTCGGCTACCGCACGGATGGCTGCTGCCAGACCTTTACGTTCAAAACCGGAACCGACAAAGACCAGGCAGTGTGCTTGTTGGGGAAGTTGAAATTGCGCGCGCAGTTGTTGCCGTTGCTGTTCACCCGCAGGTAAAAATTTCTGGTTATCAATAGCGTTGTAGATCACGCTGATTTTATCCGCAGGGACGCTAAAGTCGTCGATAATTTCTTGCTTGATCATTTCGGCATTACAAATCACCGCTTTTAACTCAGGTGCGGCATACATGGCGCGTTCAGCGCACATGACATAACGATGGTAACGGTTAGAGAATAACCATTTGCGCCGCCACTCCGGCAGCAGGCGTGCTCGCTGCAACAGCCAGCGGCGGTGTACGCCATCACCCGCACGATAAATATCGCAGCCAGGGATGCGCTCATGACTTTGTACCAGATCGAAGTGCTCTTTTTGCCACAAGGCTCTAGCGGCCTGCGCAAAACCACGCTCGCGGCTGATACGGCCAAATTTCATCGGGTTGCACAGATGGATATGCCAATGCGGATTGGCATCACCTTGCCATTCGCGGGTGATAACGTTCAGATCCAGACCCTGTTGCTCGAGAGCCTCCAGTGCCCGGGAAACAAAACGTTCTGCCCCGCCATCTGGGCGGTATTTTTGGCGAACAATTGCCAAACGAAATGTTTTCATGCCAGGGTGCTCCGCGCGGCTGCAATCACCACGTCTGTAGGAATAATGTTGAGGTAACGCTCATCAGTGCGGGTATTAACCGCATCAGGGTCTGGCAGTTCGCCATAGTTCCCCGCCCAAATTACCTGGCCGATGACTTGCCAAGGGCGCCAGAATGTCAATTTTGATGGCCCGAAAAGCGCCACGCAAGGCGTCTGTAATGCTGCTGCCATATGCATAGGGACAGAGTCGACACCCACAAACAGTTTGGCGTGATCAATCAGTGCAGCCAACTGCCGCAGCGTCAGTTGCCCTGCCAGGGAAACGATACCTGGCTGTGGGCACAGCTCCAGTATTTGCTTGACCATCTGCTGCTCTTTGGTATCGGGCCCGGAGGTTATCACTAATTGGTGTCCATCAGCCTGTAGGGCGCTGATGGTAGCTGCCATTTTTTCTTCACTCCAACATTTAAAGAACCAGCGTGACGTGGGTTGTACCACAATATAGCTATCCTTGATGCCATGCTGGCGTAAAAGTTGTTGGCTGGCTTGCCAGTCTTGCGCGCTGTAACTCATGGTGACTTGCTGGCTGAGATTGGGTAAACCGAGCGGTTGCAGCAATGAAAGGTTCTGCTCAACAGTGTGCAGATGCTGATGTTCAGCCACCGAGACCAATCGACTATGGCAATGGCGCCACAGAAAACCTCGGCGTTTGGGAAAATCGAACCCCAGGCGGATGCGCGCCCCGGTTAAACGTGAAAGTAGCGCGCTGCGCCACTGATCGGCAAGATTGATCACCAGATCGTATCGTTGGGCTCGGAGCTGACGGATCAAACGCCACTCATGGCTGAGATGAGCTTTGAGGCCTTGCTTTTTCCATTGGCGATCGATAACAAATATCTGTGATAGTGCCGGGTTGCTGGCCAGCATATCTTGCGTTTCTTGATACAGTAATATGTCGATCTGTGCTTGGGGGTAGTTCTGTCGCAAAGTATTGATGACTGGGGTAGTCAGCAGCATATCGCCGTGATGGCGCAGTTTAATGATCAGAATATGCTGTATTGGCGTGGCAGAAGCCGAGGCTAACGCGTCGTTCATCATAAGTCGCTTTCAGTGAAACCAAAGTGTGATTCTAAATGACCTAATCGTATGTTGCTACTATTGCCAAGTTTTCTTACCGATAACGAAAATCTCCCCTGACGAGCAAAGCCTCGGACAGTCTGATGACAAAGTTGTTTGCCCTGAAGAAATCAGCTGCGTAACATGTATGCCTTATGAGTATCAGCCCGCTGCTTGCACAACAACAGGTATCTTTATGAGCGTACCAGCGTTTCTTATTACCATTGATACTGAAGGCGATAACCTTTGGCAAAATCATGATCGTATTTTGACCGAGAACAGCCGTTTTTTGCCGCGATTTCAAGCGCTGTGTGAAAAATATGGGTTCAAGCCAGTTTATCTAACCAATTATGAGATGGCAGTGGATGCGCACTATATCGAATTTGCCCGTGATGTGATTGCCCGCGGCACCGCCGAAGTGGGTATGCATCTGCATGCCTGGAACAGCCCCCCACTTGAGCCACTGACTGACAATGACTGGCGCCATAAGCCTTATCTGATTGAATATCCCGCTAATCAGATCCGTGCCAAAGTCGATCATATGACTAAGTTGCTGGAAGATACCTTTCAAACCAAGATGCGCAGCCACCGTGCCGGGCGCTGGGCGTTTAATGAGTTTTATGCGTCACTTTTGCTGGAATATGGCTATCAGGTAGATTGTTCGGTCACTCCACGGGTTAACTGGCAGTATTCACCGGGCAATCCCCAAGGTAACGGCGGAACTGATTATCGCCATTTTCCCTCTCAGGCTTATTTTATTGACCCAGCCAATATTGCCAAACCCGGTAACTCGATGTTGCTGGAAGTTCCTATGAGTATTCAGTATAAACACTCTGCGTTGATGAATTTGCTCAAGCAAGGTTATGATCGCTTTCGCGGTAAAAAACGCTCACCATCAGTAGATTGGCTGCGGCCATCCGGTCATAATCTGGCAAAAATGAAGCGAGTGGCGGAAAATTCGCTGGCACAAGGGCATGATTATGTTGAGTTTATGCTGCACTCTTCCGAGTTTATGCCCGGTGGTAGCCCGACCTTTAAAAACGAGCAGGATATTGAAGCCTTGTATCGGGATTTAGAACAGTTATTTGATTGGCTACAGCAACGCACGGTGGGTATGACGTTGGCTGAATATTATCAGGTTAAAGTGAATTAACATGTCGAAAAAGTGGAAAATCAAGGCTGCTGATTGGTTCTTGCGACGTTATACCGCGAAGTATGGTCGTTTCCAGGATAAAGCGACCTTTGACAGCAAAATGCAGTTCGAGAATATCGTTATTTATTCCACGACAGCTTTAGGGGATTTCATGTTCAATACCCCGGTGTTGAGAGCGATGCGTGAACGTTATCCTGCCGCACATATCACACTGGTAGTACATGAAAAAAATAGCGAGTTAGTAGAAAATGGTCGCTATTATGATCGGGTGATTTACTGGAACAGTAAAATAAAGACCATTGGCCCTCTATTGAAATCATTGCGGCAACATCAGCCGGACCTGGCTCTGATCCTGCATTCACACCTACCTTATGACGTTATCAGTGCCATTATGGCCGGTGCAAAATATGTCATCAGAGATAACTATAGTTCAGGGATATGTGGGTTGGAACCTTGGTTGACCAACTATGTATTCCATTATTATGGGCACTTTATTCGCCGAAAACTGGAGTTGATTTCCATTTTAGGGTGTCGTAGTGACGATCCGACTATGGAAATTCCTGTCCCCTATAAGCCAGGCATTAGAAACATCGAATTTTGCTCAATTGGATTTCAACTTGGGGCTTCTACAGAGTCTCGTTGTTGGCCGGTTGGTCACTTTGCCAAGTTGGCGGATATGTTGGCTGTCCAATATCAAAATGTGCGCTTTGTGTTGATTGGTGCAGGGCAAAAAGATGAAAAGAAAGCACAAGAGTTCCTGCAGCTTATTCATCCTGATACTCGGACTTGTGTTGATAATAAGATAGGTAAGACTGGGCTACAGGGAACGTTGACATTAATTGATAGCCTCGATCTACTGGTATCTGGGGACACGGGGCCTTTGCATTTGGCGATTGCATTGAAAACCAAGACGATAAGTTTATTTGTGACGGCTGATCCTCGGTCTACCGGACCAATTCAGGATGTAGAGTTGCACCGAATTATTCATCTTTCTCGAACGGGTTATACCATGCCATTGGAGGTTGATGGACCGGTGGGGGTTATTCAGCCACAGCGTGTTTATGATGAGATTGTGGCTCATATGTCTTTGAACTCTTGATAAGAGGCTAGAAACGTCTTGGTATGATGGTGCGTAGCCACCAACGCATTTTCGATAGAAAAGTATCCACTCGTGCATAACGCATTTGGCGGACTTTTTTTCCCGGGACGTCACTATCTTGGCATATCATGGCCGCCTGACGAAGAGTATTTAGGGTCTCTGGTTCATAGTGATAATAGCCGTAAACTATTTTTGACATGGACTTCACCTCGGAGAAACAGTTGGCGAGCATCAATGCAGCCAATTGTCGTAGCGGTTCATCACCTTGGTGTTGTGCCACAAATTGCAGCATTTTTTTCATCGCAAACAGCATGTCTTCAATATCTTTAGCCTTGATATTGCGGGTGATCCCTTGGTTATTATCGCGATATAGATAGAGCGCATGGTCAATATGGGCAATTTTTCGGGTTTTGAAATATTGGAAAGGTGTGAAGATAACATCTTCATAGCGCCGCCCATTTTCAAAAGTATCTCCTGCTAGCAATGTACGCCGATAAACCCGACTCCAAAGATGCCACATCGAGTTGGCAAATAGCGGTTTTAGACAATCCAGCCCTTGATGTTGAAAGTCGTACACGATGTGTTTGACCTGCTGATTTGTGGGTAAAACAGAGGGAGAAACGGTGAATTTCTGATAGTTGAAATCAATCAAATCCTCGCGGTCTTCGAGCAGTAATGGGTGTAAAACTGCCAGATAATCAGTACATAGCATGTCATCTCCGTCCAGAAAAGTGACATAGCGCCCACCGGCATTTTGTAACCCGACGTTGCGGGCATTGGCAATACCACCGTTTGTCTGAGAAATAAATTTTACTAAGGGATGTTGTTTTTTTAGTAGAAACTCGTTGACCAATACAAAGGATGAATCTGTCGAGCCATCATCAATAATTACTACTTCAATATCATCACGAATTTGATCAAATAATGACCCCAAACTATCGATGATAAAATCCTCATTATTGTAGAATGGAACAATAATACTAAGCAGAGGTGGTGTCAGGTTCATGCTGTTGGCTCCTGACTTTTTTTCACGGAAAGTACACTGGCAATAATCGCTAGACAGAATATAACGGTGCCTTCCTTACTGAAGAAAACGACATCGCTGAGTCCGTAAGCAAATAGACTGAAACTTATTCCTAGCAGTAATGCATTGCGGTGAGGTCTCAGTGACGAGACAAACAGACCAATATAGAGTGCCAGTAAACATAGCGCCCCCCAGAGACCTTTAAGAGAAAAGGTTTCCAGTAATTCGTTATGTAGATGGACATTGATATAGGGCATGGCTCCATATAGCTGGGGCTCTTGCGCGACAATGGTACGGATTTTTTCGCCACGTAACTCTGCGGATTGGCCCCATAGTGCATCTGATCCAGCATGTATAGCCACGACCTGCATACTTAGCCTGGAAATAATTGAGTTATCCACTTTGGGTTGGTCAATCCTCTGTATGTCGGTTTTAAAATCACTAATACGTTTTTCTATCTGTGTCTTGAAGACAACACCACTCACTAGCAGTAATAAAGGGATTGAGATTACCAACTGGATCTTGCGTTTTCTAGATATTAACTCTGTTGTTGCTAGTAGTGATAGGATGCACGCAAGAGGATAGACCAACATGGCAGCTCTTGTTCCTGTTAGGATGATACCGGAGAATGTGAGCAAGAAAGCCAAAACATATAAAATCAGGCGGTAACGAGTTTGTAACATCAGAATGGCTTGCATCATGACCAGATTGATGGCGGTCATGATATAGGCAACGAGAGTGGCGCGATCAAAGTTGAGTTCAATACGCGGAATATTTAATATCAATCCCTGATAAAGTGCGTAGCCATTGACAGCCAAACCGCAACTTAAAGCCACGACAATAAATGCACGCTGCATACAAAGGCGTTCATTCAGTGCGAACAGTAAAAGAAATGCGGTAGCTATTTGTAACTTTCCGGTTGATAAGTATGAGCGGTAAATATTGATATAGTCACCTGGTTGCTTAAAATCGCTCATCCAGAGAATGGATCCTATCCCTACGCAGAAAAAAAGCATAGGTAAAATTAGGTTCATCTTGTTTCTGAAGAAGTACTTTGCGTGCAGGAAAATAACAATCAATGAGAGGTAACTGGAGATATAAAAAAAATCACGCCCAATGTTGGAACCGAAAGGAATGGTAAAAAAAGCAACAGCACACCCTAAATAAATAAGATAGCTAAATGCTGGATGGGGGGCCTTTTCTGTCAGCATGGTTCTGTTTTTCCAACTAGGTTAATTCTGGGTGGCCAAGGATAGTAGAGTCTGGTCAAAATCAGTCTTGAACATTGCATAATTGAAATGTGTCATTGGGTAATTACGGGCATTTTTGCTGAGAAATTGGTAAGTATCTGTCACCAACAGTTTCTCCACAGCATCTGCGCAGTCGATATGTGACAATAATTTTGGCTTAACGAGTGAATCACTGAGTGGATCGTAAACATCATGCGGGAAATCAACTTTTATGCCGGTTAGATGTTGATGCTGTTCAATAGTGATAGACGGTGTTAGCCCAATACCACAATAACCATCCTTCACTGCCTCTGGTTGACCATCGATTAGTGGGAATATTACAGGCACACCAAAATAGAGTGATTCCATACAGGACAAACCGAACGGTTCGGTAATCGGTGTACTCATATAAATATCGATACGGTTAAAGAAGTCTGCGACATTATCTTGAAAACCGCTGAATATGACGTGATCACCGAGTTGTAGCCGTTCAGCCAGAGCTTCAAAGGCTGCTCTGTCTGGACCTTTGCCTGCAATTTCTAAAGAAACATGATGTCCACGACGCAATAACTCTTGCATCATCAGCAGGGAAACGCTGATTCCTTTAAGACTTACTAGTCGAGAAGCAGTACCGATCTTGACTGGTTGCGATAGTAACTTGGGGGTATCGTTAAGCCCTGTTGGCGTTTTGATACGGTTGATTACTACTGGGTTTGGGCAGGGTAAATTAAAACGTAATTCCATCACGCGTTTCGACGCATGGGATGCAGAAATAACACCATCCAGCATAGCGAAGAAACCCAGAGTCTTATGATTTTTGGGATAACGCCAGGAGCAGCCATGATCGTAATAAATCAATTTGCCGCGTTTAGGTTTTGCTGCTAGACCGGGAATCAGATCCCATACGATGATCACATCGGCATTGGCCCTTTCTATTTTTCTTGTCAGCAGGTATTTTCGTAAAAATTGCGGGCAGCGCAGCGAGAGTGAATTGATTAATCGATTGGCAAACGTCACGGCCTGGTTTGGCATCTGTTGGCGAATTTCTTTAGCGATCTCACTGCTGATGCAAATTACTTCGTTACTGTTATCAGTGGTATCGTTGATATACTGCAAAAACAGGCGTTCAACACCACCCATTTTCCCTAAATTAATAATATGCAGCTTCTTCATTAGATGGCCTTTTGTAGTTCTGTCCGGACAGCGTTAGCGGTGATTTCTAGCATATTTTTTCTCGGCGCAATCAATGAATTCTGATTCAACCCATACCCCCCAATCAACCCCGGGTCTGTTGGACCATACAGGGTGACATTCGGGCGGTCCAGGGCGGCAGCCAGATGACTCAGACCGGTATCGACGGAAACCACCGCTTTAGCGCCTGCCAACACGGCGGCTACCTGCTCAAGAGTCAGCTTGGGTAACACTTCAACATGCCCAAACCCGTCTGCCAAGCGTAAAGCTCGCTGGTGTTCATGCTCGGCTCCCCAGGGGAGCTTGATCTTTAACCCGCTAGGGGCAAGTAATTCAATCAGTTGACGCCAATGCTGCTCTGGCCAATGTTTTGCATCACGCGTGGTTGCGTGCAGGAAAACCAGATATTTCCCGCCATCTGCAAGGGGATGGCTAAGAAAACGCGCGGCAATGGCGTAATCCCCGGTATTATGCGGTTTTTCATAACCCAAGCTTTTGGCAAAGAGTTCGCGTATACGCTCTACCGCGTGTTGCTGTTTATCCACAGGATGACGATGCTGATAAAAGCAACTGGCTAGTGGTTCCCGTGCGCTGTGCCAATCCAGACCATGTTTGCTGCCGCGAGCAAGGCGCGTCACCAACGCCGCGCTCTTAATTAACCCCTGCGCATCAATGACAATATCATACTGGCGTTGTTGTACCTGCTGTTTGAAATCGTTGCGCTGCTGCCGGGTCTCTTTAGCAAACCAATTTTTACGCCAACGGCGAAGTGCTACCGGGATCACGCGGTCCACCGCCGGGTGCCAACTGGGGATTTGGCTGAATCCTTCCTCCACCACCCAATCGAAACCAATACCAGGGATAGCCTGCATGGCATCGGTCAGTGCAGGCAGGGTATGAAGTACATCCCCCATTGAGGAGGTTTTAACGATCAGTACCTGCATGGTTATTCCTCGCTGGCGGCAAGTAGTGGCATCAGCGTGTCTAACACCTGCTGGGGCTGGATGTCGATCAGGCTTTGGTGATAACCCTGATCAGCATCGCCTTTACGGATTTTGTGATACCCATCAATCAAACGGATCACCCTGGCCTGCTGAGATAACGGAGGAGTGAAGTCCGGGCTACTTGGGCCATACAGTGCGATCAGTGGTTTATTCAGTGCCGCGGCAATATGCATCAAACCCGAATCATTGCTGACAACTGCCTGGCAGGAAGCCAGCAGCACGACGGCTTGTTCGAGCTGTGTTTTCCCGGCTAGATTAAGGCAGAAATCACGGCTGTTTTCTTCCAGTGCGGCACGGATCTGTTCCCCCGCTTCACTGTCTTTGGCCGAACCAAACAGGACAATTTGATAACCTTGATTGATCAGCGCTTGTGCCAAGGTGGCGTAATGATAGTGCGGCCAACGCTTGGCTGGGCCAAACTCGGCACCTGGACAAAAACCGATAATCGGCCGCTGCTCGGTGAGGTTAAATGCCGCTGTGGTTTCGGCGATTTCCCCGGCGCTGACCTGCAATTGTGGCCAGAGTAGCGGCTGGGGCAGATCTTCCGCCCGGAGTATACGTTGTTTATCGTAAGCCAAGGCGACATAGCGCTGCACCATCAAGGGGAACGCCGCTTTATCCAACACCCGCAGGTCATTGAGCAAACCGTAACGCATCTCACCGCGCCAACCGATACGCAAAGGTACCTTGGCAAAGAAGGGAACCAAGCCAGATTTGAACGAGTTGGGTAGCACATAGGCACGCTGATAACCCTGCGAGCGCAGAGCATGACCAAGACGACGGCGCTCACCCAGCCCCAGGGCGCCATGGCCCAGTGGCATGGCTAATGCCTGATTCACTTCTGGCATACGAGCCAGCAGAGGACGGCACCAGGCAGGGGCCATCACGTCGATTTCTGCTGAGGGATACTCGGCCTTCAAGGTGCGATAGAGGCTTTGCGACATCATCATATCGCCAACCCACGAAGGGCCGATAACCAGAATTTTCATACCGTAAATTCGTTCCTTCAGCTTAAGCGGTACGATCCAACCAGGCCATGTACTCTTTAACGCCTTCGGCGACGGTTTTGAATGGTGCGCTATAACCGGCTGCGCGCAATTTGGTTTGATCCGCTTGCGTGTAGGCCTGATAGCGGCCTTTCAGTTTTTCCGGGAACTCAATATATTCCACGGCACCTGACTGATGATAATCCACCACGGCATCCGCCACCGCCTGGAAGGTTTCCGCCCGGCCAGTACCGCAGTTAAAAATACCGGATACGCCGTTTTGCCAGAACCACAGATTAACCGCCGCCACGTCACCGACATAGATAAAGTCACGCTTGAAGTTTTCACTACCGGCGAACAATTTGGGGTTTTCACCGCGCTGGATCTGGTTGTTCAGGTGGAATGCCACACTGGCCATACTGCCTTTGTGCCCTTCACGGGGGCCATACACATTAAAATAACGGAAACCGCATACCTGCGAATCCGCCTCTGGCAAGATTTCACGCACGTATTGGTCGAACAGGAATTTTGAGTAACCGTAGACATTCAGCGGCTGCTCATACTGCCGTTCTTCAATAAAGTTATCGGTGCGACCACCGTAAGTGGCAGCAGAAGAGGCATACAGGAAGGGGATTTGGCGGTCCAGACAGAAATGCAGGAGATCCTTGGAATACTGATAGTTGTTATCCATCATGTATTTGCCATCCCACTCGGTGGTGGAAGAGCAGGCACCTTGGTGGAAAACAGCCTCGATATCACCCAGGTCGTCACCCGCCATAATGCTGACGAGAAACTCTTCTTTATCCATATAGTCAGCGATATCAAGGTCTACCAGGTTGACGAATTTGGTGCCATCTTTTAGGTTGTCGACGACCAGAATGTCACGATATCCTTGATCATTCAGTGCCTTAATGATGTTGCTGCCAATCATGCCAGCGCCGCCAGTGACGATAATCATTGGGTTTACCCCTATATTCTGTTTGGTGATGCACCATGCTCACTCTGATATGCCGCCTATAATAGCATTTCATTGCATCAGGAGCATCGGCGGTATGGTTAATATCCTATTCGCTTAATTGACGCTGCCATTTGCCGTGATATCTGCTGCAATTTTAATTTTCTCTGTCGTGTATTGTCGTCAGCTTAGTTATAAATCAGTAAAATATCCCAAAATATTCCTATTTTGGAGATGACTAAATGTCCGCATCCTTTTATCAGCAGTTGGAACAACAACTTGCTACCACTCGTGCCGAAGGGCTGTTCAAGGAAGAACGTATTATCACTTCCGCCCAGCAGGCAGATATCGCCGTTGCCGATGGCCGCCATGTTATCAATTTTTGTGCCAATAACTATCTTGGGCTAGCTAACCACCCGGCATTGATCGCTGCTGCCAAGGCGGGCATGGATAGTCATGGTTTTGGTATGGCTTCAGTACGTTTTATCTGTGGTACGCAAGATAGCCATAAACAATTGGAGCAGAAACTGGCGGGTTTCCTGGGGATGGAAGATGCCATCCTCTACTCCTCCTGTTTTGATGCCAATGGCGGTTTGTTTGAAACCTTGCTTGGCCCGGAAGATGCCATTATTTCTGATGCCTTGAATCATGCTTCCATCATCGATGGCGTGCGTTTGTGCAAGGCTAAACGCTACCGCTATGCCAATAACGATATGAATCAATTAGCGGAGCAACTCAAGCAGGCCAAGGCGGATGGTGCGCGTCACATCATGATCGCCACCGACGGTGTGTTCTCGATGGATGGGGTCATTGCCAATCTGAAAGGGGTGTGTGACCTGGCAGATCAATACAACGCACTGGTGATGGTGGATGATTCCCACGCGGTGGGTTTTGTCGGTGCTCATGGGCGTGGGACACATGAATACTGCGAAGTGATGGGCCGGGTTGATATTATTACTGGCACCTTGGGTAAGGCGCTGGGTGGTGCTTCCGGTGGCTATACCGCAGGGAAAAAAGAGGTGGTGGAGTGGTTACGCCAGCGCTCACGCCCTTATCTGTTCTCCAATTCGCTGGCCCCGGCGATTGTGGCGGCGTCGATCAAAGTGCTGGAGCTATTGGAACAAGGGGATGCACTGCGTGAACGCTTGTGGAGTAATGCCCGGCTGTTCCGTGAAAAAATGACCGCTGCCGGTTTTACGCTTGCCGGGGCTGACCATGCCATTATTCCGGTGATGCTAGGTGAGGCCAAATTGGCGCAGGATTTTGCCAACGCTTTGCTGAAAGAAGGTATTTACGTCACCGGTTTCTTCTATCCGGTGGTACCACAAGGCCAGGCACGTATCCGTACACAGATGTCTGCTGATCACACACCAGAGCAGATTGAACATGCGGTTGAGGCATTTATCCGTATCGGTAAGACACTGGGTGTTATTGCATAAGGTACTTCCATGAAAGCATTATCAAAACTAAAAGCGGAACCCGGTATTTGGATGACTGATGTGCCTCAGCCAGAGCTGGGTCACAATGATGTGATGATTAAAATCCGCAAAACGGCCATCTGCGGTACTGATGTTCATATCTACAAGTGGGATGAATGGTCGCAGAAAACTATCCCGGTACCCATGGTGGTTGGCCATGAGTATGTGGGGGAAGTGGTGGCTATCGGCCAAGAGGTCAAAGGATTCAATATCGGGGATCGTGTTTCTGGTGAAGGGCACATTACCTGTGGGCATTGCCGTAACTGCCGGGGTGGCCGTACTCATCTGTGTCGTAACACCACAGGAGTGGGGGTTAATCGCCCTGGTGCTTTTGCTGAATATCTGGTGATCCCAGCGTTTAATGCCTTCAAAATTCCGGATAATATTTCCGATGAGCTGGCCGCTATTTTTGACCCCTTCGGCAATGCTGTACACACCGCTCTCTCTTTCGATCTGGTGGGTGAGGATGTGCTGGTCTCCGGTGCTGGCCCAATTGGCATTATGGCTGCTGCGGTATGTAAGCATGTCGGCGCTCGTCATGTGGTGATTACCGACGTCAATGAGTATCGTCTCGACCTGGCGCGCAAAATGGGTGTCACCCGTGCGGTGAACGTGGCTAAAGAGGACCTGACGGCGGTGATGGCCGAGTTGGGCATGACGGAGGGCTTTGATGTGGGGCTCGAGATGTCCGGCGCACCACCGGCATTCCGTTCGTTACTCAATGCGATGAATCATGGTGGGCGCATTGCGCTACTGGGGATCCCACCTTCGGATATGTCTATCGATTGGAATCAAGTCATTTTCAAAGGGCTGTTTATCAAAGGGATTTATGGCCGTGAAATGTTTGAAACCTGGTACAAGATGGCGGCATTGATTCAATCAGGTCTTGATCTGACACCGATTATCACCCACCGTTTCTCGATCGACGAGTTTCAGCAGGGGTTTGATGTCATGTGTTCCGGGCAATCCGGGAAAGTCGTCTTGAGCTGGGATTAAGCGGCCAGGAGGAGACCACGGCGTGCTCCTCCGCTAATCTTGTTGGTTTTGCAGGTTTTGCGTTGAACCGGCCCAGTTCTGCCAATGGCGTTTAATTAATATCACGATGGGTGATTGCGCCACTCCTTCCCCAATCACCTTCAAGGCGTCACCTGTGTTGACCCCCTGTTTCGGCAGCTTAACCTTGCACTGCTTGATGGTGCCGCTAAATGGTGACTTCGGCGTTAGGGGGTGTGGTTGCCGTTGCGGTGTATCGCTGCCATGACTTTGCTGTGGTTCATTAAGCAGTGCGCTGGGTTTCACCAGGACGATATCACCGGGCAAGGTGGGTAACATCTGTTGCAGCACTTTTATTGTGGCTGGGCGAGGATGGCCGATGGCGATAGCCGAACCATGACGGCGTGCTACATCAACGGCCCGATTAAACTGCTGGCGGATATCATTCGGGTTGGCGCTATCATCAAGGAACACCTTGCGTTTGATCACCGTTATCCCGGTACCCGCAGCAGCGTGTGTGGCCTGACTATTTCCAATGGTCATGCTGTCCAGAAAATAGAGCTGGTAGCCAGCCAGTGCCTGCATCACCTTTTGCATCCCCGGTAGGCTGGAGGTCATGGCGCTGCCCATATGGTTATTTATCCCTACCGCATAGGGCACATTATTGACGGCATCGCGAATAATGCGCTGAACCTCTTCACTGCTCATGGAAGGTTGCAGCGTATCACGTTCCAGCGACTGTTTGCTGAGCGGAGCCATGGGTATATGGATCAGTATTTCGCGGCCCTGATTGTGCGCTTGGGTGGCGATTTGGTGAGCATGGGGGGAATTAGGCAGGATGGCCACAGAAATGGCTACCGGCATTTGCAGTATGGCACTGTCTTCACGTGGGAGATAACCCATATCATCGATTACAATCGACAACTTTCCTGCCTGCACAGTGCTAGCGAGCAGTAGCGTACCCAGTAAAATAGCGATACCTGTTTTGGTATATACACAAAATAATTCGAGTTGCTTGTAGGCATGCCAGCGATGGAATCCCCAGGAGCATAGAAAACTATGTGACTGGGGTGATTGAGCGCAGCTAACACCCAAGAAACTTGAAGTATAACGGGTATAGTACAAAGCTACCTTCCTAACCATGGCACCGGGTTGACCGCTCGGCCTTGGCGACGAATTTCAAAGTAGAGCGACGGTGTACCCTGCCCACCACTGGTACCCACCAAGGCGATGGGTTGGCCAGCACGCACTTGTGCATCGACGTTAACCAACGCACTCTGATTGTAACCGTACAGACTCATATCACCCTGGCCGTGGTCAACGACGATCACCAGGCCGTAACCTTGCAGCCAGTCAGCCAGCAGAACCCGGCCATCGGCAATGGCTTTTACTTCGCTGCCTTCTCGAGCTTCGATCACAATACCTTTCCAGCGTAACTCACCCTGCAGTTGTTCGCCAAAATTATGTTGGACGCGACCTCGTACTGGCCACATCGCTTGCCCAGATGGCTGACCCAAACCACCGGTTCGTGCCATCAATGAACGTTCGCTTTCACTGGGTTTATAGCTGGTGCCGGTTTTTTTCGCCTGCTGTTCTTTGACCTTCACTTGTTCACGTACTTTAGTCGCTTCACGCGCTTCCCGTTCGGCGCGGGCTCTAGCTTCACGTTCTGCCCGGGCGATTTGGTCACGTAGACGGGTTTCGTTCTGGCGTAATTCCACTAGCCGCTGTTGATCTTTTTCCAACGAGGCTTCTAATGACACCAAGGTTTTTTTACGTGCACTGCGCGCCTGCTCCAACTTTTGTTGCTGGCTTTGCTGTTCGTTAAGTAGAGATTTTTGTTGACCTTGTTTAGCCACCAGCGAACGTTTCTGTTCCGCCAATTGACGGCGAGTCTGCTTGAGTTGTTCTATGGATTGCTGGCGTGCTTCATTGAGGTAACCGAAATAGGCGAGAATACGTTCGCTACGTTGGCTTTCTTCACCACTGAGAATAAGCTGCAATGCGCCATGTTGCCCTTGTCTAAACGCTGCATCAAGTTGCTTGGCGAGGATTTCTTGCTGGGTGGCTTGTTGTTTTTCCAGTTTGGCGATTGAGGTATTAAGGCCAGAAATATCTTTGCCCAGTACCGTGAGTGTTCCCTGGGTACCATGTAACGCCCGGCTAGCTTGTGCGATGCTTTTTTCTTGCTGCTTGAGCTGATCCTGCAAGGAACTGCGTTTCTGCTGCTGCCGTTTAACTGCCTGCTCTTTTTCTGCGATGCTCTGCTGGATGTCTTTGAGTTGGGAGTTGTTATCTTCTGCACTGTGGCTGGTTAATGGCCACAACAATACGCCAGCAAAAAAAACACTGGCGCAGAGGGTTGCAAACGACCACCCAGCATATTCAGGCCGTGATAGCTTGCCTGAATATGCGTTTGGCGTTGCCTTTGATGATACAAAAGTGGCC
This sequence comes from Serratia sp. HNCC26DJ244, assembly GCF_057180565.1. Taxonomy (NCBI): domain Bacteria; kingdom Pseudomonadati; phylum Pseudomonadota; class Gammaproteobacteria; order Enterobacterales; family Yersiniaceae; genus Serratia; species Serratia sp. HNCC26DJ244. The sequence continues at coordinate 126,075 of NZ_JBXUGO010000008.1, forward strand.
TTCTCCTTCATGGAGAAGGATTATTCCACGATGAACAGCGGCTTACCAGTCATCTCTTGCGGGATTTCCATTCCCATCAATGACAGCATGGTGGGGGCGATATCTGACAGTTTGCCACCTTCTACTGCTTTGGCCGCTTTACCCACATAAATCAACGGTACCGGCAAGCTGGTATGTGCGGTGTGCGCCTGACCAGTTGCGGGATCGCGCATTTGTTCTGCGTTGCCATGATCGGCGGTGATCAACAGTTGGCCATCAACGGCTTTCACGGCATCAACCACCTGCGCGATGCAGTTATCCAGAGTTTCTACCGCCTTGACAGCGGCTTCGTAAATGCCGGTATGACCTACCATGTCGCCATTCGGGTAGTTACAGATAATGGTGTCATATTTACCGCTGTTGATAGCGGCCAGCAGTTCTTTGGTGAGTTCTGCTGAACTCATTTCTGGTTGCAGATCGTAGGTGGCGACTTTGGGCGAGTTGATCAGCAGACGATCTTCACCTTTAAATGGCTCTTCGACACCGCCGTTATAGAAGAAGGTGACATGAGCGTATTTTTCGGTTTCGGAGATGCGTAGCTGGGTTTTATTGTGTTTCATCAGCCACTCACCGAAGGTATTGGTCAGTGACTCTGGCGGGTAGGCACTGGCCGTCTGAATATCGGCTGCGTACTCGGTCAACATCACGAAATCACAGAATTTGACCACTTTGCTCCGTGGGAAACCATCGAAATCGGCATTCACAAAGGCACGGGTGATTTGACGCGCACGGTCAGCACGGAAGTTCATAAAGATAAGTGCATCACCATCATTCATGGCGGCAGAGGCTTCACCTGCGGCCTGAATCACGGTGGGTTTGACGAATTCGTCGTTCTCATCACGAGCGTAAGCCGCTTGCAGTGCGCTGACTGCGTTATCGGCAGTATATTCGCCCTTTGCCTGAGTCATCAGATCATAGGCCAATTGCACCCGATCCCAACGGTTATCACGGTCCATAGCATAGTAACGGCCCACCACCGATGCGATGCGACCACAACCCAGTTGGGTAAATTGGTCATTGAAACGTTTCAGTGTATTTTCAGCACTGCGCGGTGGTGTATCACGACCATCCAGGAAGGCATGCAGGTAAACCGCTTTGGCTCCCCGTTGTGCTGCCAGTTGGACCATGGCCAGAATATGGTCTTCATGGCTATGTACGCCCCCTGGGGACATCAAACCCATAATATGGACCGCTTTACCCGCTTTTACTGCGTTATCGACAGCGTTGGTCAGTATTGAGTTGGTGAAGAAATCACCCTCTTTAATCTCTTTGTCCAGACGGGTCAAATCCTGATACACGATACGCCCGGCCCCCAAGTTAACGTGGCCCACTTCCGAGTTACCCATCTGGCCATCGGGTAAGCCGACATCCAGGCCTGAAGCGGCAATCAGGGTATGTGGCTGTTGCTGCCACAGTTGATCCATCACGGGTGTGTTGGCATTCAGGATCGCATTATCCTGTTGCTCTTCCCGGTAGCCGTAACCGTCCAGGATCACCAGTACCATGGGCTTTTTCGTGCTCGACATTGCAATAACCTCTTTTATGATCGCTATACGTGTCATCTTTCAAGTAGCTATTAACGGCTTGTCACTTGAAGGATGATAGGTATACAAGTTGTGAATAGCCATCAACCCACAGGAGTGATGGCTATTCACTCTCCCAAACCGGGTAATTCTACAACGTAGCTGGCTAAAAAGAACCCAGAGAGATCAAATATGCACTTAACGACGGTGCATTTCTGGCTCTCCTCAGGGTATTTTTCCAATTTACTCCGCAGTTTCTGCATTCCGGTCTTGCTTATTGGCTGTATTTGCCGCATTCGGCAGGTATACTCTGAAGCCTTGACTTATTTTCCCTTAACTGACGGGAGTTGTTACCCCCCATGCTGCAAGAAATTATGCTATTTGTTAGTAGGAACACCATACTGAGCCTGGCTTGGGTCGCTTTACTGATTGCTGTGATCGTCATGACCTTCAAGAGCCGTTTCTCTAAGGTGAAAGAGATCGGTCGAGGTCAGGCTACCCTAATGATTAACAAAGAAGACGCGGTTATTGTCGATATCCGCAGCCGTGATGATTTCCGTAAAGGCCATATTGCCAACGCTATCAACCTGACGGCAAGCGAAATAAAAAGCGGCAGCTTTGGCGAGTTGGAAAAGCATAAAGCTCAACCTGTGATTGTGGTTTGCGCCAATGGTACGAGCTCTCGCGCGCCAGCAGAAAACTTGAGCAAAGCCGGGTTTGAAAACGTTTATACTTTGAAAGACGGCATTACGGGCTGGAGTGGTGAAAACCTGCCGTTGGCTCGCGGCAAGTAAGTTTTTACTCGCTCTGGCTGACGGGGTATCCCAGTCACAGAGCGTCAATAAAGATAGTTAAACAATAAATATAGTTAAACAAGGATATTACACACATGTCAGAACAAAATAGCGCAGAGATGGCTTTCCAGATCCAACGTATTTATACCAAAGATATCTCATTCGAAGCACCACAGGCTCCGCAGGTATTCCAGCAAGAGTGGCAACCAGAAGTGAAACTCGATCTGGACACGGCCTCGACTCTGCTGGCTGATGAGGTGTACGAAGTGGTGCTACGTGTTACCGTAACCGCTTCTCTGGGTGAAGAAACTGCTTTCCTGTGTGAAGTTCAACAGGCAGGGATTTTCTCTGTATCTGGTATCGAAGGTACACAGTTGGCACATTGCCTGGGTGCATACTGCCCGAACATTTTGTTCCCTTATGCGCGTGAGTGCATCACCAACCTGGTTTCTCGCGGTACATTCCCGCAGTTGAATCTGGCCCCTGTCAATTTTGACGCACTGTTCATGAGCTATTTGCAGCAGCAAGCGGCGGAAACAGCGGGAACGGAAGGTGCTGAACCGCGTCAGGATGCCTGATGAGTAGCGTCAATGCTTCAATGACTGTCATCGGTGCCGGCTCGTACGGCACCGCATTGGCTATTACACTGGCACGTAACGGTTATCCGGTCGTGCTCTGGGGGCATAACCCCGAACAGATCCAAATTATGCAGCGTGAACGCTGCAATCAGGCGTTTCTGCCTGATGTCCCCTTCCCCGATACTTTGTTGCTTGAAACCGATTTGGCTCGTGCGCTGGCCGCCAGCCGAGATGTGCTGGTGGTCGTTCCCAGCCATGTTTTTGGCGATGTACTGCGTCAGTTGAAGCCCCATCTGCGTCAGGATGCTCGTATTGTCTGGGCCACCAAAGGGCTAGAAACCGAAACTGGCCGCCTGCTGCAAGATGTAGCAAGGGATGCGCTTGGGCCGGATATCCCACTGGCGGTGCTCTCTGGGCCAACGTTTGCCAAAGAGTTGGCGGCAGGGCTGCCTACGGCTATCGCGCTGGCTGCCACGGACCCACAGTTTGCCGATGACCTGCAGCAATTGTTGCATTGTGGCAAAAGTTTCCGCGTGTACAGTAATCCGGATTTTATCGGTGTGCAGTTAGGGGGCGCGGTTAAAAACGTGATTGCAATTGGTGCCGGGATGTCAGACGGCATTGGTTTTGGTGCTAACGCCCGTACCGCATTGATTACCCGTGGCTTGGCGGAAATGAGCCGCCTGGGTTCAGCGTTGGGTGCCGATCCGGCCACTTTTATGGGGATGGCTGGGCTGGGTGATCTGGTATTGACCTGTACTGATAATCAGTCTCGCAACCGGCGTTTCGGTATTATGCTGGGGCAAGGTATGGGAGTACAGGAAGCCCAAGAGGCAATTGGTCAAGTGGTAGAGGGCTACCGCAATACCAAGGAAGTATTGGCACTGGCGCAGCGTTTTGGGGTGGAAATGCCCATTACTGAGCAGGTTTACCAAGTGCTGTATTGTGATAAAAATGCCCGTGAGGCAGCATTGAGCCTGCTTGGGCGTACCAAGAAAGACGAAAAGCGCAGTGTTTGATCCCCGAGGTATTGCTCGGGTGCTGAAGTGATGGCGAAAGGCTGTTTTTTTTGAGGCGGAGAATTTGAGGCGGAGAAAAAGGGATGTCGTCAGAAGAGTTAGCACAGGTGTGGAACAATATTAAATCAGAAGCGAGGGCATTGGCTGAATGTGAACCGATGTTGGCCAGCTTTTTTCATGCGACCTTGCTCAAGCATGAAAATCTGGGCAGTGCACTGAGTTATATTCTGGCCAATAAATTGGCTAACCCCATCATGCCAGCGATTGCCGTGCGTGAAGTGGTGGAAGATGCCTACCGTTCTGATGCACAGATGATTGTTTCCGCCGCCCGCGATATTCTGGCGGTACGCTTGCGTGACCCTGCTGTGGATAAATACTCAACGCCATTGCTCTATCTGAAAGGTTTCCATGCCTTGCAGGCTTACCGTATTGGTCATTGGCTATGGAAGCAAGGCCGCCAGGCTTTAGCCATTTATCTGCAAAACCAAATCTCCGTCGCTTTTTGTGTCGATATACACCCGGCCGCCAACATTGGTTGCGGCATTATGCTCGACCATGCCACCGGCATTGTGATTGGTGAAACCGCCGTGGTGGAGAATAACGTCTCTATTCTGCAGTCGGTGACGCTGGGGGGGACAGGCAAAACCGGGGGTGATCGCCATCCGAAAATCCGTGAAGGGGTGATGATTGGCGCGGGGGCTAAAATCCTCGGCAACATTGAAGTCGGCAAAGGGGCAAAAATTGGTGCGGGTTCGGTGGTATTACAGCCGGTTCCGCCACATACCACTGTTGCTGGCGTTCCCGCACGTATTGTTGGTCGCCCGGAAAGTGATACTCCCTCCATGGATATGGACCAGTACTTCAATGGCGACAATAACGGATTTGAATATGGCGACGGGATCTAGCGCTATACACTAAATAATTCGAGTTGTTGGCAGCGGCGCTGCGTTGGCTACGCTCGCTCACCCGAATAACTTACCCATGTAAGCTTATCGGGGTTAATAAACCTCTTCCATGAGGTTCACCCTGCGGACCAGCGCTTGCCGTCTACCTGCAATTTCTTTGAACTTGGGTATATACCCCAGTGAAATCAAGTTGCCGGATAAAAGCACGGTGCACTTTTGAACACCGCTCTCGCTTAATATCAACTGTACGCGCTACTCTTTGATCAGTGCACCTGCGTAGTCCAATTGGCGCCAGGCTTCATAAACCACCACCGAGACAGCGTTTGACAGGTTCATACTACGGCTCTGGGCCAGCATGGGGATACGAATTTTCTGTTGTGCAGGTAGCTCATCCAGAATACTGGCGGGCAGGCCGCGGGTTTCTGGGCCAAATAGCAGATAATCCCCAGCCTGGTAGCTGACCGCACTGTGTGCTGGGGTGCCTTTAGTGGTCAGCGCGAAGAGCCGCTGGGGGTTTTCGCTGGCGAGGAAAGTCGCATAATCGGCATGGCGCTTGATGCTGACAAATTCATGGTAATCCAGCCCGGCTCGGCGTAGGCGTTTATCATCCCAAGGGAACCCCATCGGCTCGATCAGATGCAGTTGGAAACCGGTATTAGCACACAGACGGATAATATTGCCGGTATTAGGTGGAATTTCGGGTTCAAATAAAACGATATTCAGCATGTCAAAAGCCTCTCACGACGAGGCGAGCAGAATAACAAAATCTTGTAACGCTGGCGATTAACGCTGATGTAATGGCAGCCATAATACCAAGCGCAACCCACCCAACGGACTGTCTTCTGCTTTGATCCAGCCACGATGCTGATTGACGGCGGCTTCCACAATGGCCAAACCGAGACCAGATCCACCGGATTGACGGTCACGGGCTTCATCGGTGCGGTAAAATGGCCGGAAAATCTGTTCGCGCTCTTCCGGGCTGACACCGGGGCCATCATCATCGACCACGATAGTAATACCCTGATTATCAACACTAAATGCCACGGCGATCTGCGTATGAGAATAACGTAAGGCATTGCGGATAATATTTTCCAATGCACTATCCAGCGCCGCAGGGTTGCCATAGAGGGTCCAGGGGCCAGGGGGCGCGGTGACAGCCAGTTGTTTCCCCATCTGTTCGGCTTCAAAACCGGCGTTATCTAGCACCTCGGCCCACAATTGATTGGCTTTCACTAGTTCGCGTGCCAGTTCGCTCTTTTGCTGCCCACGAGATAACTGCAGTAAATCGTTAATCATTGAATCCAGGCGTTGGGCTTCCATTTCAATCCGTGCAAGCTCATGCCCTTCACCGTGGCGGCGGCGCATTAACGCGGTTGCCAACTGTAGACGGGTTAATGGGGTGCGCAATTCGTGGGAAATATCAGAAATCAGCCGTTGCTGGGCAGTCATCATTCTTTCGAGCGCGCTCACCATCTGGTTAAAACTGGCTCCGGTGGCCAGGAACTCTTGTGGCCCGGACTCCAGTTCCGGGTGCTGCTTCAGGTTGCCGTGAGCCACATCATCGGCAGCATTTTTCAACTTGCGCGCAGGTTTAGCCAGGCTCCAAGACAACCAGAGCAATAGCGGGGCGCTGATCAGCATGGTGAAAATCAGCATCATTAATGGCCTATCAAACAGCAGATTAATAAAATCTGATTGCGGGCTGTTGGCGGGCCTGATCAAGTACAACTGGTAATTATCTTCACCATCACTAATCGAGAAAGGACCGACTAACTCTACTCGGCCATACTTTTTCTTTTTCGGTTGGTCTGAGTTATCTGATTGACCGATGAAATTGCGCACCACCTGCATCTCATTACGCTGTGCGCCAATTACTCGCCCTTCGCTGGTGACCAGCAGCAGGCGCTGGCCCGGTGGAGCCCATTTCTCGATGGCACGAAACAGCCGCCGCCACCACATCAAGTCATTGGGCGGATCGTTTTGCAGCTCAGCCTCGACGTGCTGCTCCAGCATCACCCCTTGCCGCTGTTCGCTGTCTAGCAATGAGGTCATTTGGCGTGAATCAAGTTTGGGCACCATCAACACCAGCATTAGCACCAACGCTAATGTGAACCAGAAAATAGCGAAGATGCGTGCCGTCAAACTATTAATCATGTAGCAGATACCATCAAATAACCGCGACCACGCAAGGTTTTGAACCAAGGATGACCATCTTTACGGTTCGGCAATTTACGCCGTAAGTTGGAGATGTGCATATCAATCGCGCGATCAAAGGGTGTCAAACGTTTACCCAGCACTTCCTGGCTGAGTAACTCGCGGGAAACCACCTGCCCAAGATGCTTTGCCAGCAAATAGAGTAAGGTAAATTCGGTACCCGTCAGCTCCAACTCATGCCCATCAAAACTGGCTTCTTGGCGACCTGGGTTGAGTTGCAGGCCATCTACATCCAGCGTAGGGGCACCGTTATCCATAGTCTGCTGCTGTTCGTTCCAGTTGGAACGGCGCAGAATAGCCCGGATACGAGCAAGCAGTTCGCGGTCATTAAACGGTTTCGGCAGATAGTCATCCGCCCCCAGTTCCAGGCCAAGAACCCGATCCAGTTCACTACCGCGCGCTGTCAGCATGATCACGGGCGTCTGGTGATTCTGGCGCAGCTCTTTCAAGGTATCGATACCGTTTTTCTTCGGCATCATGATATCGAGCAACAGCAGATCGATGGAGCTGTCTAGCAGCGACAACGCCTGTTCACCGTCGTAAGCGACGACAATGTTAAACCCTTCCATTTCGAGCAGTTCTTTCAGTAGCGAGGTTAACTCGCGGTCGTCGTCAACTAACAGAATTTTATTCATTGTGCTTTACCTCCAAAGGCAAAATACGCTATCAACTGCTGGCATTCCATGACTTTACGTAGTTTTACATGCACTGACGCATGTTTGCAGGTACGGCGATACACTGCTCTTCGTTGATTCGCAAAGTCAGAAAGCGCGAGGAGCTCAAATGTTTAAGGTAGGCGCAGTGGTTATGGCATCAATGCTAGTGATAGGTTCTAGCACACCTGCTTTTGCTGCACCGAAAACTGACCTGCCTTATGTTGATGACTTTTTACTTGGAACCTCAGGTCAGAATCACATATTTGATGGCGTTGACCTTACTGAACAGCAACGCCAGCAAATGCGCGACTTAATGCGCCAGGGTCATGACGACCCGCCAGGGGTTAATGTAGTAGAAATAGACACCATGTATAAACTGGTGACGGCAAATAAATTTGATGAAGCCGCCGTGCACGACCAGGCGGAAAAGATGGTTCATCAGCAGGTAAAACACCAGGTCGAATTGGCCCGGATACGCAACCAAATGTATAACCTGCTGACACCAGAGCAAAAAAATGTTTTAGACCAGAAGCATCAGCAACGTATGCAGCATATTTCTGGTTTACAAGGAACTTCTGCCCAGAAGTAGAGTACGACTGAGTAAACCCTGTTTTTCCTTGCCATAATACCATCCCTATTTTCCCCGTCGTAATGGCGGGGCTTTTTTTATCCGGCGTCAGTCAATATTCCTATTTATTTAATAAAATCATCGGTCAGGCTTTTTCGAACAGCGCCTGCAATGAGTTAACCAACAGACCATCCGCGCGTTCAAATTCATACAACTGAGTAAAATGGTCATCGTGACCCACTTCTTGATAGGTGACATCACACCCAATAGCCTTAAGCCCGGCATAGAGCTCTTGAGAATGCCTTATCAGCTCAGGTAACTCCCCACCACCAACATGAACAGCGGTTGGTCTACCTTGGGTGAGTTTATTGATGGGGCTGTATTTCTCTATCTCTTCACCGGTTAATGCTAGTTTCTGATTCAACCAGCACAGGCTGATAGGTTGTAAATCAATCAACGCGCTGATTGGCATGGAATGTGAAATCAGCGGGTGGCTGCGGTGAATAGCGGTTAAATGGCCGCCGGCGGAATGGCCACCAAGACAGACTTTACCTTGGGTAATATTAAATTCAGCACGATGCTGATGGAGGTAATCTAAGAGTAGGCCAATCTCGCTAACTATTTGTGTCATTGATGCATCGGGCGCTAAAGTGTATTCGGCGAGAATAACATTAATCCCTGCATTTAAAATGCCGTTGGCAATAAAGGCAAAATCCTCTTTGTTACAGTTCTGCCAATAGCCGCCGTGGATAAAAATAAAGGTAGGGCACCCTTTTTTGTCGGCAGGGAAGTAGTCGCAGGTGGTTCTTGGGGATGAGTGATAAGGTATGTTTCTTTGTGAGCTCTTTTCTGAATATAATTTTTTGCTTCTGGCCTGAAACTCACCTAATAGCTCGGCAAAGTTTTTAACGGCTTTAGTATTATTGTATGCAGCGTCTAATTGCTCGCGAGTCATTCCTTTGTATACTTCTTTCATCTTAAATATTCCTTATCTACACCCGTCGCCAATCAAGCTGCGAAAATTTTGGCTATGCTCAAACGTTTCTACCGCATGAAGTCGGGTTATTCGGGTTTTGCTAAAAACACGCGCCAAGCCTACCGCTCCAGTTTTTTATTGGTTAAGCATAATGTGTGCTTTATTGCGCGTATTACCCGATAAAGGAGGTTAGTTTAGTCTCACCGTTGATGCCTTTCCCGCCGATGCCGCGAGAGGGGGACCTCACTCTCGCGGATCTTTTATCTCTTATCTCTTATCTCTGGCGCCAGCGCTGAGTTCTTTCCAACAGTGCGCGGCTGAGGCCAAGCTGAATAAGCTTAACCGTAGCGGCGGCCAGCAAGATTAACGTTGCCATGGCGGCAGCGGTGGCGGTATCCCCGGAATCCTCCATATTTAGCACCGCAATCGAAGCCAACACCGTGTCGCTGGAGTAGAGGAAGATCACCGCCGAGGTGGTGGTCATGGCGTTGACGAACAAGTAGATGAAAATTTCCAATAAAGCAGGCAGTGAGGCTGGCAGGGTGATCCGCCAGAATGTTTTCCACTGCGAAATACGCAAAGAGATGGCAACCAGCTCCAGCTCTTTCGGTAACTGCTTCAGGCTGGTCAGCGCGGTCATATGGCCCACCGTGTAGTAGTGGATCACACAAGAGAGCACCATCAACGGCAAAATACCGTATAGAGCACTTAGCAAACTGTCAGCACGGTTAAAAAAGAAGATATAGCCCAACCCCAGCACCAGCCCGGGTACTGCCAGCGAAAGCATGGCAAGCAGGTGGATGAGGTGGCGCAACGGGGCGAAATACTGCCCTTTCTCTTGCACCCAGGCGATGACCATGATGATAACCGTTCCACTGATGGCCGTGAGCGCCCCCAGTTTTAGCGTATTGATAAAGGGTTGCCAGCCATAAACACTATTACTGTTAAAGGCGTAGTGATCTAACGTCAAATTGAGTTTATAAGGCCAGAACTGTACCAGCGATCCATAGATGGCCATCCCCACCAGGGCGAAAAACAGCAGCGCCCACAGGCTGCACCAAAGCAGAGCCAGTAAGTCCCGCAAGCGATGTGGTGCTGGTTGATAGGGAACTGACCGGCTATTACTCTGTTCCTGCATCTTACTGCGCACCCGGTGCTCCAGGGCAAAGCTCAATAGTGCTGGCAGCAAAAGGATGACGCTGGTCACCGCACCCAGTGAAAAGTTTTGCAGCCCAACAACCTGGATATAGATATCCGTCGCCAACACACTAAACTGCCCGCCGATAACTTTTGCCACCCCGAAGTCACAGATAGTGAGCGTGAAAACGGCAATCGCCGCACTGAGCAAACCATAGCGAGCAGCAGGCAACGTCACGGTGAAAAAGGTTCGCCAGGCAGGGCTACCGAGCACCTTGGCCGCCTCGTAAAGGCGTGCATCACTATGACTGAGAGCAGTAATAAGAATCATCAAGGCATGAGGAAAGCACCAAAAACTGAGACCCATCACGATACCAATGGGGCCATAGATGCTCGCATCACCCAATAACCCTTTGGCAATCCCCTGGTTACCAAACCAGTAAACCAGACTGATAGCCGGTAACAATGAGGGCATCAGGAGAGGAATAAGAGCAATCAAGCGGAACAGGGATTTCCCAGGCATGCAAGTGCGGGTCAGCGCATAGGCATAACCAAAGGCGACAGTGACCACCAATAGCGTGATGCTCAAGCCAAGCGAAAGGGTATTACTGATGGTACGTCCCAGCGATGGGGTGGCAAGATAATGACGGAAGTTGGCAAAGCCGACCCAGCTACCGTCACTGTCTTGCAGGCTTTTTTGCAGCATGGCGAGCACCGGGAACAGCAGCCCACCTGCAAACAAGGCAATCCCCAGTAGCAACAGAATCAACTGTAGGCCCTTATCGCGGCTCCAACTACCCCATAACCGTTGCCAGATTGAATAACGAGGAGCGGTGGTAACAAGATGCTGTGTCATGCGGCTTTCCCATAAAAAGGTTGCATAGCGCTGGTGGGCCAGTGCAGAGAGCACGCCATGCCACTGCGCCAGTCTTGACCTTCATGGTTAGAGAGTTGTACCAGCAGCCGCTGGGGGCCCATTAGCGTATCGGCCAGGCAGATCAACCGCTGGGCAGAACCGAGAAACTCCACTTGCTCAATCCTGGCTTGTAGCCCTTGTTGCGCTGGTGGTGCCAGGCTGATAGCTTCAGGGCGGATAGCCACCTGCAACGTACTGCCGGCAGCGGCATGATTGGTCAGCGGCAGCGGCTGCTCGTTAAGACGCACTTGCTGAGCATTGAGTACCTGCGTATCGAGAAAGTTCATACTGCCAACAAAGCTGGCAACAAAACGGCTTGCGGGATGGTGGTAGATCTCCTGCGGCGTCCCGACTTGCACAATGGTGCCATGTTCCATCACCACAATGCGGTCCGCCATAGTGAGCGCTTCTTCCTGATCGTGAGTCACCATAATCGTGGTGATCCCCAACCGTTGTTGCAGGGCACGAATTTCACTACGCAGATGGGTACGTACCAGCGCATCGAGGGCACTCAGGGGCTCATCAAGCAGCAATAACCCCGGTGATAAAGCCAAAGCCCTGGCTAAGGCCACTCGCTGTTGCTGGCCACCTGAGATTTGGCTCGGATATTTATTCGACTGCGCACCAAGGCCAATCAAGGCGATCCAGTGGTCCACTCGCTCTTTTATTACCTGACTATCGAGCCCTTGATTTCGCAACCCAAACGCAATGTTCTCCGCCACCGTTAGATTAGGGAACAGGGCATAAGACTGGAATACAATGCCAAAATCCCGTCTCTGCGGAGGGAGCTGTGAAATATCGCGCCCCCCTTGCCAGATTTCACCGCTGTCTGGCAGGTCAAGCCCGGCGATCGCCCGTAATAAGGTGGTTTTTCCACACCCGGAGGGGCCGAGAAAACAGACAAATTCCCCTTTCTTTACAGTCAGGGAGATATCTTTGAGTGCCTGAAAGGCCTTGAAGTGTTTGTTAAGGTGTTTGATATCCAGATAGGGCTGGGTCATGGCAAGGCTCGCGGCTATTTTTGGTCTATACCAATTTAGCGTTGAAATATGACGATGCCATGAATAAACAGTGACAAGCTGATTAAGGCGCGACTAACCAAGGGTGAGATAACCAGCACAGACTGACGATGGTCAGCCTGTGCGGTAACAACCCACTTATTTTTTAGCTTCAGTCTTGCCAGAGAAGTTAGAGTTCCAGCGGGTCAGTGTATTGTCACGCTCGCGGGCCGCCCAGGCAAAATCATTCTTGATCATCTGGCTGTTGATATCAGCCGGGTAACCTGGCCGAGCTTGTGCCACCTGTGGGATGGCAACCACAGCGAACGACTTGTTATACAGCCTGTTAGCCTGTTCTGTTGCCGCGAAATCCAGCAACTGCTGCGCGGCTTGCAACTTGCGGGTGCCTTTGATGATAGCGGCGGCTTCCATATCCCAACCAGAGCCTTCTTTGGGGAAGATCACTTCAATGGGGGCACCTTTAGCCTTAAGGCTTGCAGCAGGGAAATCAAACGAGATACCGACCACCGTTTCACCGCTGGCCGCCAGTTTACAAGGCGCTGAACCTGAATGGGTATAACGGCTGATATTCTGGTGCAGGTCATTCATAAACTGCCAGCCTTGCTGTTCCCCCATGGTCTGTAACCAACCTGCGACGCTTAGGAAGCCAGTACCCGAAGAGCTGGGATTAGGCATGATCACTTTACCCTTGTAGATAGGCTTGGTGAGATCAGCCCAACTTTCTGGGGCAGGGATCCCTTGTTTTTTAGCCTCTACCTCGTTAAAGCAAATGGCGCTGAAAAAGGCATCTAGCCCAATCCAGTGAGGTTGTGCCTTGTCGTCACGGAAACGGCTATCCAGTTTCTCCAACCCTTTAGGGGCGTACCCTGCCAGCATTTGCTGTTGATCGAGTTGCATCAGGCTGGTGGCGGCCAGCCCCCATACTGCGTCGGCTTTAGGTTGCGCTTTTTCTGCCAACAGTCGCGCCGTAACCACCCCAGTAGAATCGCGCACCCACTTAATATTAATATCCGGGTGTTGCTGCTCGAAAGCGCTTTTTAATTCAGCCAGTTGCTCGGGCTCGAAGGCGGTATAGACGGTCAGATCGGTATTAGCCACTGCCGGTGCAGCGATACCGGCAATCAGTGAGGTGATGAGCAAAGAAGTTATCGGTTTCATGTTTTCTCCAACACAATTGGTATAAACCAGATGATATGGGAGAAAGATTAGGGGATCTTTATGACACCCCCGTGACGTCAATATGACAACTTGATGCGTTTAATCTTGGGTATCCACTTCAATTTCCAGGCTGTCGTGACGCCAATACTCCAGGTCAAAATCCAGTACCAGCCCATGCTGATCGAAGTTAAGTCTCTCCAAGCGAAGTGCCGGTAGCCCCGCTGTGGCCCCTAAATGGCTGGCAACCTCATCCGGTAGCGCCGTGGGGTAAAAGGTCACCTGCATACGGGCGTAATGTAACCCGTAATGGCTCTGGTAAAGCTCAGTCAAGCTGCCATTAAGGTTGAGATCTAACAGGCCCGGTACGCGTTCAGGCAGGCAGTAGTTCTCGCAATAACAGATTGCCCGCTCATTGGCAAAACGCAACCGCTTGAGCAGGAAGATACTGTCAAATGGCTTGAGTAACAGCCGATTAAGCAGAAACGGTGGGACGGCTTTACGGCCCTTTTCCAGCAATTCGGTGCGCGGTTCACCGCCCTGTTCACGCACTATCTGGTGAAAATTGGAGGTATGCCGTGGTTTGAGTTGAAAGCGCGGCGGCGTGACGAACCAGCCCCGGCGATCTTCCCGATAAATAAGGCCATTGGCCTCCAACTGGACTAATGCTTCGCGGATGGTCACCCGGGTGGTGCCATAGAGTTCGCACAACAACCGCTCCGAGGGGAGGCGGTCATTGGCTACCAATCCCCCGGCCTGGATCTGGGTGATAAGAGCATCTTTGATTTGCAGGTATTGCGGTTTCGTCATGATGAACCTTGGTGTTGGTCAAGACCAGTAATAACCAATAAAGCCGGAACAGAGAGCTTATCTCATCAAGGGCGTGAAACATGAATTTTTTGTTGCACGATAGGCACCCCCTTTGACCTGGTCGAATAAGTTGCTCACAATGGCTTTATTCTGGTCTATACCAAAAGAGAGCGTAATGATGACCCATATTCCCCCTACACAAGAGGCTGTCGATTATCTATTGTTGACCCCGGGCCCTCTGTCCACCACGGCTTCCGTGCGAGCGGCGATGTTACAAGACAGCTGTACCTGGGATGCTGACTATAATCTTGGCGTGGTGGAGCCCATCCGCCGTGAACTGGTGCGCCTGGCAACCAGCCCGGAATTTGCCAACGATTACAGCGCGGTATTACTGCAAGGCAGTGGCAGCTATGTGGTAGAGAGCGTACTGGGGTCCGCATTGGGTGCTGATGACTGCGTGCTGATTGTCAACAACGGTGCCTACGGTGCCCGGATGGTGGAGATGGCTCAATGTCTGGGGCTGAACCATCGGGTGCTGGATTGTGGTGAAACCGCCCGCCCAGAGGTGCAGGATCTGGAAGAACTGTTGATAAGGCACCCTGAAATCAGCCATCTGGCCATGGTTCACTGCGAAACCACCACCGGTATGTTGAACCCCTTGGAACAGGTTGCCAGCCTCTGTCAACGCCATGGGATCCGCCTGATCCTCGATGCAATGAGCAGCTTTGGCGGCATTCCTTTTGATATCGGCCATCTTGGTGTCGAGTTTCTTATCAGCTCAGCCAACAAGTGCATTCAGGGCGTACCGGGTTTTGGTTTTGTTATTGCCCGTCGCGCCGCCTTGGCCGCTTGTGCCGGTAAAGCCCGTTCAGTCTCTCTTGACCTTCATGCCCAGTGGCAAACCATGGAACAACAAGGGGGAAAATGGCGTTTTACCTCCCCGACCCATACAGTATTAGCCTTTGCCCAGGCGTTGCGCGAGTTGGATGAAGAAGGCGGCATCAGCGCACGCTATCAACGTTATCAGGAAAACCAACACACGCTGGTAGCCGGAATGCAGGCGCTCGGTTTTGAACCGTTATTGCCCAAGGAGTGGCAATCCCCCATTATCACCGCCTTCTATTCCCCGGCTCATCCCGATTACCGTTTTGTCGATTTTTACCAGCGCCTCAAAGCACAGGGGTTTGTGATCTATCCAGGCAAAGTCTCGAAAGCGGATTGTTTTCGCATCGGCAATATCGGCAATGTCACCCCACAGCAAATTCACCAGTTACTGGCGGCGATACAGCAAGCCAGCTACTGGCTGGAAGCCAACGCGTGAAACACCCGTTGATACTACCCGCTGGTGGGGCGGACACGGAAGGGGATATCAACCAAAGTGCGGCGCGGGAACAGTGGTGGGCCGAACAAATCGCAGCCACTGGTGAATCCCTGGCTGAAGATAGCCGCTACTTTCTCCACCAGGCGCTATCAACGCCCTGCCTTGATGTGCTGACGGCTGCTGAAGGCGCGCTCCTCACCAGCCAGTCAGGTAAGCAATATCTTGATTTTCATGGTAACAACGTGCACCAACTTGGGCACGGCCACCCCAAGGTGGTGAAACGGGTACAACAGCAACTGGCATCACTGCCATTTGTGCCACGGCGTTATACTCACCCTATCGCTATTGAGTGCGCCCGCACCCTCGCTGAATTGGCACCCGGTGACCTTAACCGGGTGCTGTTTGCCCCTGGTGGCAGCGAAGTGGTGGGGATAGCCCTCAAACTGGCCCGCTTTATTACCGGCAACAGCAAAGTGGTTTCTTTGTGGGATGCGTTCCACGGTGCCTCCCTTGATGCTATTGCCGTCGGCGGAGAGGCCTGCTTCCGTGCTGGCATGGGGCCGCTGATGGCGGGGGTGGAGCGTATTCCACCGCCGACTCGCTATCGCGGGGTTTGGTATCGTGGCGAAGGGGAAGACCTGCACTATGCCGATTACCTCGAATATGTGATTGAAAAAGAGGGTGGAATCGGGGCCTTTATCGCCGAACCTATCCGCAATACCGATGTACAGGTGCCCTCCAAGGCGTATTGGCAACGCATCCGCGATATTTGCGATCGCCATGGTGTGTTGTTGATTGTTGATGAGATCCCCAACGCCCTGGGGCGCACCGGGCACTGGTTCAGCTTCGAACACTTTGGTATTGAGCCTGATATCATCTGCCTGGGGAAGGGATTAGGCGGGGGCATCGTGCCCTTTGCTGCCCTGATCACCCGGGATCGTTTCAATCAGGCGGCGGCGATTTCCCTGGGTCACTATACCCATGAGAAAAGCCCCATCGGTTGTGCTGCGGCCTTGGCCACCATTGAGGTGATCCGCGAGGAACAGCTTCTCGCCAAAGTGGTTGCCGATGGGGACTTTATGGCAGATGAATTAGCCAAGTTGGCTCACCGTCACCCGCTGATCGGTCAAGTGAGGGGGATCGGCCTGCTATGGGCGCTTGACCTGGTGCGTAACCAGCAAAGCCGTGAACGAGCAACCAAAGAGGCAGAACAACTGCTCTATCGTTGCTTGTCACTTGGGCTCAGTTTCAAAGTCTCGCAGGGCAATGTGATCCAACTGTCACCACCGCTCACCATTAGCCGCGCCGAACTTGCGCGTGCCATTGCTATTCTTGATCTGGCATTGAGCCAGGTTGAAACCACCGTTGAACAGGAGTATTCCCATGTCTGATGTACAAGCACTGATCCTGGATTGGGCGGGCACCGTGGTCGATTTCGGTTCCTTTGCCCCTACCTCCATCTTCGTTGAAGCCTTTTCCCGTGCCTATGATTTCCCGGTGAGCCTGGATGAAGCCCGTCAGCCGATGGGATTAGCAAAACGCGCTCATATTACCGCTTTAGGGCGTTTGCCATCGGTAGATAGCCGCTGGCAGGAACGTTTTGGCCACCCGATGAGTGACCAAGAGGTGGAGCACCTCTATCGCACCTTTATGCCGCTGCAAATTGAGGCAGTGACCAATTTTGCCACGCCTATTGCCGGGGTATTACCGGTGCTGGCGATGTTGCAACAACAGGGGATGCGCATCGGTTCTTGCTCTGGCTACCCGCGCCAAGTGATGGAGGCACTGGTCCCTGCTGCCGCAGAACAGGGATATAAGCCAGATTATTGGGTGGCAAGCGACGACCTGAAAGCAGGCGGTCGCCCTGGCCCCTGGATGGCACTTGCCAACGTGATTGAGCTGGGTATTGATGGCGTGCATCGTTGCATCAAGGTGGATGATTCGGTACCGGGGATTACCGAAGGGCTCAACGCCGGTATGTGGACCTTAGGGCTGGCGGTTTCCGGCAATGAGTTTGGCGCCACCTGGGAGGAATATCAGACCATGAGTGAACAAGCGATCACCGCCCGGCGAGAACCAGCCAAGGCGAAGCTGCAACAAGCAGGCGCACACTATGTTATCGACACCTTGGCAGATATTTTACCAGTGATTGCCGATATCAATAGTCGCTTGCAAAAAGGTGAGCGGCCTTAAGCAAGGTTTTTATTAACATCAGGGAGTGATGATTTTGGCGTTAGAGGGAGATAAGCATATTGCCGCTTACATGGCGTCTCCCTCGGTATTGAACCTGTAAGGTCGGATTTCACCTCTTTCCTCGTCAGGTTACCTCACCGCCAGCGGCAGGTGCATCAATCCATTCACGCTCTTCTGCACTGAGTTCAACTGGTGGGTCACACTGCGCTAGCCGTTCAGTGAGCGCATCCTGCAGGTATCGGCGCGGTTCAACAATCAGCATGCCTCAGACCTACTTCGCTACCTGAGCCCAACGAAAGGGCATTGAGCAGCGCTGGTGGCACCGTCAGCATGACTGAATCGGCAACCTTTTTCAGACGAATGGTGTGTATAATTTGCCTCCTTTAATGCACATGCGTAAAACTCAATATTAGCTATCATCAAGATCTACTTTTATCCGTTTGGCTGGAGTTTTCAAGCGTTCACGAACCACCGCCAGAATATCGGCATCTTCATCTTGCTCGCCCACTATCACAGACACCTCAGCAAACGGCAGCTTTTCATGCTCAGCGACATAACGTAGAAATAACCGTAATGCACCGGATGGGGAAATATTAAGTTTTTCAAACGCATAGTATGCATTTCTTTTTAATTCCTCATCTATACGGATTTGTATGGTACTCATTTTTTTTCCTCTTTCATTACAAATATACTGCATATTGCAGTTGATATTTTTTCAATTGCTGGCAGTTGTTCGGCTTTACCGAACAACTGAATTTTCGACCAACTCTCCGACTGGGGAGCGCATGAAGTGTTCTGCAGTAAGGTGCTGTTAAATCTGCCAGCCAGTTAAGAACTAAAAGTAAACCTCATGCCTGGCTAAATTCCTTGTGCAACACAATAGCCAGTGCAGACGGATTTTCCCACGACATAGAATGTCCTGCTTGTGGCACTGTTGCTACAGATATACCTTTATGACTGACATACTCAAAGTCACTGTCCGGTAATGATTGTTCACCAAAAATCAGTGCACGTGCACAGGACAGATTGAGGAAAGTTTCCATCCATGACGGTGAGGCTCCATCAATCAGACTTTTAGCGCCTCGCCACATTGCCCAAGGGGCTGCATTTTGGGCCGAACCTTTCCAAGGGGATGTGTGGTTTGCCAATATGTTATCGTACACTTGCGAGATAAATTCAGCTTCCGGTTTCTCCACTAGTAGGCGGCTATATACACCACCACCTGCATGAAAGTTAGGTTCAGAAACCACCAGTTTACCTATCCGTTCACCCAATCGTTCGGCTACTTCAATCGCAATACTGCCCCCCATGCTGTGACCATAGATATGGCAATGTGGGAGCTTCAATTCATTGATTACTTCAATAACAACTTCTGCCTGATGTGCAATGCTGTAATCATAATCACGAGGTTTATCACTGAAACCATATCCAAGAAGGTCAATCAATATGGCGCGTTGCCCACCAAATGCCGGGTCCGCCACAATTCGTGGGTACTCATAAGAAGAAGCGCATCCAAGGCCGTGGACAAATACTATTGGAATACCCTGTCCCGGTAAATTATGCCAACGTACATAGGCACCTGCTGTCAAAGAAAACAAACTCTGCATGCTGTATTCCTCTGTTTATTTCGGGGGGAGTCAAATTGCTCAATAAGTTGTATCTTGTCAGTTCATAAAAAAACAAACAGATAATTTACCTATCCAGAATAAACGTGCGTTTTTCCATATGCCCTGAGTGAAGATAAACCTTAATGAAAAGCCCCTTGGGGCTTTTCACCATCCGCATCCACAAAATTAATTACCACATTAAATCATCGGGTACTTTAAAATCGGCATACGGATCGTCTTCATCTTGCTCTTCCTGACTTAGCGCACTATTTAATACAATGCTGTTGGCATCTCGCTGCGCAATTTTATCAGCGACGCTGGCGGGGATGATGGCGTATTCACTGCCACCACTGCTATCAACAACCAAACGAGCAATGGCGAGGCGGCCATTGATCAACTGAGCTTGGGTTGGCTTATCCACTGCTACTTTTTTAATCAAATTATTATCTGTGAAGTTGAAATCAATATCGCCTTTTGAAATAACGATTCTGTTCATTTCAATCAGTTGCTTCACCTGAGCTTTATATTCTTTCGACAACGCAGCTTGTTTTTGTTGTTCGCTAAGCTGTTTATCACGCTCAAGTTGTGCTTTTTTGTTTTCTTCTACCGCTTCTCTTGCCTCACGAGCTTGAACTCGTGACTTTTTAGCCGTTCTTTGGACTTTGGCCACTTTTTTGCTGGTCACTAATCCCGCTTTTAGCAACTGCTCTTGTAAGGTGAGCTTTGTCATCTTGGTTTCCAAATTCGTTGAATAATTTGTGCGATTATATACCCAAGCTCAGTGAAGTTGCAGGACAAAACGCATCGCGTTTTGAACACTGCCTGCGGTTTACCCCAAGGAGCGGGGCTCTGACGGATGGAGTCAGGTGGCGGGGGAAGCGCAAGCTGGTCAGGAACGGATTTGACCACGGCCTGACCACGTCACCTGCATGCACAAAGCTTTTTCGCACCAGACCAAGAAAAGCATTTACCTTTTGCTTTACCGAGCCCTGGATCCCCTCAACTGACCGATGCCATCACTGCAATGCACAACCAGAATGGTGAACTGGCCCAGCTGGTGATCGGAAAGTGATATTCTGGACAAGTTGCTATCTGACAGCAGAGATGAGAAGAAAGCATAAGATCGCCCTCCGGTTTATACTCCTTGTTAAGCGACTTGATATATGACGGGTATAAAATAATAAAACAAAAAAATAGAGGCATATATATTTTTATATTATTTCCTGCCTCAAGTCAGACTTGCTAGGTTATTAACTGAGTCGAAAAACAAATGCTGCGCTATTGTAACAAATAGGAGTGTTATTATGGTAAGTAATGTTAAATGGTTGCCTTTAACTATCATCGTCGTTCTGGCATTAATATTCTGGAATATCGCGCCACCTGAAGGTCTGAAGTTGGCCGCCTGGCATTCTCTGGTATTATTTGTTGCTACGATCATCAGCATTGTTATTAATGTGCTACCGATTGGTGCTGTTGGCATCATTGCGATCACCGTTTATGTTGTCCTCAATGCCGGTGGAGATGCCACCGCCGCTGATGCGATTAAAACCGGCTTAAGAAATATGAATAACTCAACAATCTGGCTGATTGTTGTGGCGTTTCTTATCGCGCGAGGATTCATTAAAACCGGCCTGGGGCGTAGAATTTCCCTGATACTGATTACCCTGTTAGGGAAAAGAACCTTAGGCTTAGCTTATGGTTTGGCATTGGCTGACTTGATTCTGGCTCCTGCTATGCCGAGTAATACGGCTCGTTGTGGTGGGGTTCTTTATCCCGTCGCAGACTCATTGGCACGTAGCTTTGAATCCCGGCCTGATGACGCTTCACGTAAAAAAATAGGCACTTTTCTGGTGACTTGCATGGGGAATATCAACGATGTTACTTCCGCCATGTTTATGACAGCCTTTACCGGTAACTTATTGATTGTAAAACTAGCCGCGAATGAAAATATTACTTTGACCTGGACCGGTTGGTTAGTGGCTGCGGTGGTTCCTTGCCTGGTTTCTTTTATCCTTATCCCGCTGGTTATCTACTTTTTTACTGCCAGACCCGAAATCAAACACACGCCTGATGCTCCAAAGTTGGCTAAACAACAGCTGGCAGAAATGGGGGGAATGTCAAAACCAGAGTGGATGATGGCAGGCACGGTTGTTGTGCTGCTGGTTCTGTGGATTTTTTACAAAGTGTTAAACATCGACCCAACCACTGGGGCATTTATTGGTTTATCCCTGCTGTTACTGAGTGGTGTATTAAGCTGGAAAGATGTGATTTCTGAAAAAGGGGCTTGGGATACGTTGATCTGGTTTGCTGCGCTATTAATGATGGCAGATCAATTGAAAGACTTGGGCTTTATGTCATGGTTTGGCAACACGGTCGGCCAGGAAGTGAGCGGCCTGGCAGGTAACAGTAACTGGATAGTGCTATTGGTGGTATTGAATGCAGTGTATCTGTATGCGCACTATTTCTTTGCTAGCGGGAATGCGCAAATTGTCGCGCTATACTCAGTTTTCCTCACATTAGGTATCCAACTGGGGATCCCAAGTATGCCAATGGCTCTGATGTTGGCATTTTCCAGTAGCTTCTCATGCTCTTTGACACAATACACCCATGCACGCGGGCCAATTTTATTTGCCCCTGGCTATGTTCCCACCGCCACCTGGTGGAGTACCGGGTTTGTTTGTAGCGTGGTCAATCAGGTGGTGTTGTTAACTGTCGGTCTGGCATGGTGGAAGATTTTGGGCCTTTACTAACGAGATTATTGATAATCTATGGCTTCTCCTCCTTGAATGAGGGGGAGCCTGTCTGTTGACCTTACTGACTGCCCCAGCACCTGGTGGAACCCTGCGTACATTGGCAAAGATACCTGCATCAGGTTTTCCTTACTCGGCAGCAGAAACCGTTAGAGTCTGTTGACACCAGGCGGTGAGATGCCGCACCCAGCGCTCAAACAGCATATCGGTGATGATCGCCAATAGGGCTACCACCACGGCACCCTGGATCACATAGGCAGTATTAAAGCCGCTAAGGCCAATAATAATCGGCGAACCAAGCGTTTTAGTGCCAACGGTGGAGGCGATCGCCGCCGTGCCGATATTAATGATCACCGAAGTGCGGATACCGGCAACAATCACCGGAGCCGCCAGGGGGAGTTCAACACGCCACAGGATCTGCCTAGCACTCATTCCGACCCCTTGCGCAATTTCGCGGATGGCACTGGGTACCGATTCAATGCCCGCCAGCGTACCCTGCAGGATTGGCAACAAACCGTACAGTACCAGCGCAATAATTGCCGGTTTTTCGCTAAACCCCATAACCGGTACCGCGACTGCTAACACCGCAATCGGCGGAAAGGTCTGGCCAACCGCCACAACCGTTTCCACCAGCGAACGGAACTCTTTACCTGCACGGCGCGTCACGCCAACCCCAGCGGCCACACCAATCACCACAGCAATCATGCTGGAGACCGCCACTAACAACAGGTGTGCCCATACTAGTGAGATAAAGCTGTCTTGCTGATATACAGGCCGATCCAGATCCGGGAACCAGGCGGCAAACAGACCCTGTAGATGATTCATGCCAAACACCAATGCCAGCAGCAGGGCAAAGGTCCAGGGCAGTGGATCGCGTAGCCAGCGCAAGACCGGTGACAGGCTCATGACAATACCTTTTGGCTAATCAAATCACTGAAATACAACACGCCAAGCGCCTCGCCTTGTTCGCCAATCACCGGTAAGCATTCACAGCCCCGGGCCACAAACACCGACAGTGCTTCGCGCAGACTCATGGCGGCGGTGATGGGTTCCCCTTCCGCATGGCCAGGGCGTACCCGCTTAGCCACGGTGCTTAACGACAAGAGTTTGATACCGCGATCGCTGCGGCCAAAGAAATCACGCACAAAATCGTTGGCCGGTACGGTTAATAGCTCCAGCGGTGTGCCCTGCTGCACGATGCGGCCCTGGTCGAGCAACACGATACGGTCCGCTAGGGCCAATGCTTCGTCAATGTCGTGCGTCACCAACACAATGGTGCGCCCGGAGAGATGATGAATACGTGAAATCTCGGTTTGCAACGCCGCACGTGTCACCGGATCAAGTGCACCAAAGGGCTCGTCCATCAACAACACCTCTGGGTCAGCAGCCAATGCGCGTGCAACCCCAACCCGCTGCTGCTGCCCACCGGAAAGCTGGTACGGATAACGATGACGGAACAAATCCGCTTCCAGATGTAACAGCTCCAGTAATTCAGTCACCCGATCGCGAATTCGCGCGCGTGGCCATTTCAGCAGTTGTGGCACCGTGGCAATATTTTCCTCCACTGTCCAATGCGGAAACAGACCAACCGACTGGATCGCATAACCCATTCGGCGGCGCAGATCCTGCGGTTTAAATTTCTGGATCTCTTCACCGGCAAAGTAAATTTTCCCCTGATCGTGTTCGATCAGTCGGTTGATCATTTTTAACGTTGTGGACTTGCCTGAACCAGAGGTGCCGATCAGTACGGCAAATTCACCCTTGGCAATCTGCAATGTAAGATCGTCCACTGCGGGCTTACCCTGAAAAATCTTGCTGACCTGATTAAACTGAATCATCGGCGTGACACTTCCAAAATTGAAACCATAAACTTGAACAGTGAATCGACGATTACCGCCATCACGATCACCGGAATAACCCCCAGCAGCACCAAATCCAGTGCGCTACTGAGCAGGCCCTGGAACACAATAGCGCCAAAACCTCCGGCACCAATCAGCGCCGCGACCACCGCCATGCCGACGGTCTGCACCGCAAGAATACGCACGCCGGTCAGGAACAACGGCAACGCCAGCGGTAACTGTACGCAGAAGAAAACCTGCCCACGCGTCATCCCCATGCCACAGGCGGATTCGATCACGCTGGCTGGCACAGTTTGCAACCCAGCGACAACACTGCGTACCAGCGGCAGCAGGGCGTACAGCACCAACGCAAAAATTGCCGGTGCCATACCAATGCCACTGACGCCATGTTCTGCCAGCCAAGGAAATGCTTTCGCCAAACCCGCCAAAGGCGCGATCAACAGGCCAAACAAGGCAATCGACGGAACTGTCTGGATAATATTCAGTGTGGAGAATATAGGCCTCTGCCAGCGTGCAGAGCGAAAACACAACACCCCGAGCGGCACACCAATCAATAATGTCGGCACCAGCGTCGCCAATAGGATCGTCAAGTGCTGTAACAGCGCGGCATCAAACACATCTTGCCGGTTGTAATACTCTTTCAACAATGAGAGTTGATCCAACTGATGGCTGAACAACAGCACCAGTGCAGGCAATATCACCAACAGGTTGCTGAGCATACGCCATAAATGGGAGGAGGTAATGCGAGTGATGGCGTCGGCAGCCATCAGCAGGCTCAGCGCTAGCATCAGCCAACAACCGCTCCCCCAGGAGGTGCGCGCCAGTTTGGAACCTTGTTGTGCCAACTGCAGGGCGGCATGGCCGCTTATCCACAGGGTGAGTGTCAGCAGCGTCGAAGCCGCCAGCACGGTTAATAACGCATTGCGCCTGAGCGGTGCCAATAGGCTGAGAGCCGCCAGTAGCAACAAGGGCGCCAACAGCCACAGCGGCGGACCGTGCAATAGGGAAATCAGGGAAATACTCTTGCCCGATAACAGGCGATTGGGGGCATAACTGAGAAACGGCAGCCCAAATGCAGCCAGCAGCAACAGAATAAGCAGTGTCAGTAATACGCGATTTTTTACGGCAATAATCAAAGAAACTCTCCGGCTCCATGTCGGCCCCCATTGGGGGCCAGAGATGTTATCCCTTCACCAAACCTTTCTCTTTAAGGTAAGCCGCCGCAACCTGTTTGGCGTCCTGACCTTCCACCGCGATCTGCGCATTGAGTTTTTGCAGCGTCGGGCCGTCCAATGAGGCGAATACCGGTTTTAGTAATTCAGCGATGTTGGCATGCTGTTTCAGCGTTGCTTCACGAATAATCGGTGCTGGCGCGTAAATCGGCTGCACTCCCTTTGGATCTTCCAGCGTTTGCAGCCCCAGCGCTGCTACCGGGCCGTCGGTCCCGTAGGCCATCGCCGCGTTCACACCGGAGGTTTGCTCCGCCGCCGCCTTGATGGTCACCGCAGTATCACCACCGGCCAACGACAGCAACTGATCCTGGTTCAGCTTAAAGCCGTAGGCATTCTGGAACGCGGGTAGGGCATCCGAACGCTCGATGAATTCAGCTGATGCCGCCAGCTTGAACTTGCCGCCAGCGTTGATCCACTTGCCCAGATCGGCCATTGTTTTCAGATGATTGGCATCCGCCAGGTCCTGACGGATAGCAATGGTCCAGGTGTTATTGGCCGGCGCGGCATCCAACCAGACAATTTTGTTCTTGTCATAATCCAGCTTTTTCACTTTCTCAAAACCGGCCTGAGCATTTCTCCATGCCGGGTCTTTTTCATCAGCAAAGAAAAACGCACCGTTGCCGGTGTATTCCGGATAGATATCAATTTCACCGGCAGTGATCGCGCCGCGCAACACTTTGGTGGCGCCAAGCTGTAACTTATTGGTGGTTTTGATGCCGTTAGATTCCAGCACCTGTACGATGATGTTACCGAGCAATGAGCCTTCGGTATCAATTTTAGAGCCAACGCGCACCGTATCGGCTGCTTGCGCCATACCAACACTCGCGGCAAGTAAACTCAGCGCCAGAGCAAAGACACGACCACGTGAAGGGGGGATTAGCATACTTTTCCTCTTGTTGCGTATTGTCCAGCTATTTGGCCAGAACGATTGAAAAATCTTGAGAAGCGCGCGTCCATCGCACTATAAATGTTTCCGTTGACCAGTACCTTTGGACAGAATACCCGGTATGCTCACAGCAGGACGACCTTATTGTTTCATCTCTGAACCTACATCCTCAAAGCATCAACATCTCTGGCCTTCAGTGTCAGGATATTTCTGGTTGGCGTGAAAGATGTACTATCTTGCGTATCATCCTGCGTCATTTGGCAGATAATACTTTCTGAGCGAGGAAAGCCGACACACATGCAACTAGCAAGTATGACGGATATACCCGCCCTGTTTCCACCACGCCTGTTATTCGGCATTGAATATATCAATATAGTGCCTGGCTGCCTGCGCATCCAAACTTTCATCGCTGATTCGCTTTGATGTGTTGCGTAATAGCCTGGGGAGTGACTTGATAACGGTTCGCCATAGTCCCTTGGGGCAGCCATAGTGTTTCTTGTTCAAAACGGCACTCAACGCGCACTTTTCCATCGCCGCATGAGTCTGTTTCGTGCATTGTGTCGCCCGCGTATACTGCTACCACGCAACAGAAAAATATCAGAACGCAAAAGGATTCGCGCCATGTCAGTTACCACATTCCGCATCACAAGCCTGGCCATCTTTGCTCTGCCATGGTTGCTTAGCGGCTGCGTTTACCATGATTACCCCACCCCGCAGATTGAGGGCACGTTGACTAACGCTGGAAAGCCGCTGGCCGGGGTAGCAGTTTCGTTAACTGAATTCGACCGCCAAATCGCCACGGAGCAAACCGACAGCAACGGGCATTTTTCAATGGCACCGCAGGGTAATTGGCATGTGTTTATTCCCGTAGGACCACAAGATCGCCTGACTCACTGGACGCTGACAACAACCGACCATCAGGGACAAGAAATTAGCATTTACAGCAGTCAGCGCCTTGGCGGGGTTTTCTCTGGCTATTCAAGAAACGACCGGGTGAAGCTGAACTGTGAGCTATCGCCAGCAGGTGAGAAGAGTCGAAGCCAGGAAAACACTCTATTTTGCGAATCCATTCCCGTTAACGACCCGTAATTACCAGGTGATGCTGTTGCTTAGGAACAGCCAAGATGCTGGTGAAATTTAGGGGGGATCACAGGAGTACTGAAATTAATATAATTACATGATAATTAGTATTTTTATATTATCTCTAGCGATTTTTTATACACATTCCTATACATGATCTCTCTAGCCACAATAGAAACATCAGTTTTACCAAATAATTACTCATCCATACTTATCCATTAAGGTTCACTAACCCCCAAAGATCATCCTTAGCAGTTGACTGATAGAAATGGTTTGATGATTGAGCCTAACCTGATAGACGGCTTTGTGCCAAAAGCGGAAGTTGCCAATTTTTGGAAGTTTATTTATTCGTGGAGAACGGATCACCATCAGACAGCCTCAACTGACATAAGAGAACCTCTATCTGAAGATGACTAGCGTGGCTCATAGCCCTTGTAGGACTATGCTACAGGGGATTCTGGCAAAAAGGAGTTGCCGCTAGTCACACATGCGCAAAAAGGGTAGAGTTTACATAGCCGCTACAACTATCTTTACATTTAAGGTTATGAAATATGGAATATTTTTATAAAGATTTTAAAAATTACAATGGGATTTTACAAGGAGATGTCTTTAGGGTAAACAATCGTACTGACTCACCATTTAAGTTTGACGAACGATTTGCCATGTTGATTACAGCAGATTGTGACTTAGCCAATCCATCTAGAAATGTAAACTACCTCACTTTTCTTCCTATTGTCTCAAGCACATGTTATTTGGAGAAAGTATGGATTCCTACATATTTTGAGAAGATTCGAACAGAAGTAGCGAAGTCACTACATAAGCTAATAAATGAGCTGGAAGTGCATAAAAAAAATGGGTGCAACGAATTAAAAGAATCAGACATCAGAGAATGGCTAAGAAAAAATAATTACAATGATATTTTAGCTGATTTATCTATAATCGAGCGCACTCAACATATTGAAAATGCCATCAAATTAGACGAAGCTTCAAGATGTGAAGAAACGATAGATAACTTCATTAAAATAAAAGAGATTAAGGGCTCTAAGTTTAAAAATATAATTAGTGAGTTAAGAGAGGCAGTTAATAAACCCAAAGAGGAGTTTTTTGTATTGCCAATGATTGACTCTTTATTTGATGAGTGTGGGATTTTAAAACTCAGAATGATAAGGCCGGTTCACAGAAAAAACGTTTACACTCAGGAGATCGATGCGAGGTTATCAAACCATTCAGATTTTACTAGCCTCGTTCGCATTGGTAGATTGAGTGATTATTTACGGTATAGTATCTCTCAAAGTTTTGCTTCCCTTTTCTCTCGGATAGGAATGCCAGAAAACTATGAAAGTGACAGAGAAGAGTCAATAAATTTGTTAATTGAAAAAATTGAAGGTAAATATGAGAAATAACATTATTGTCTTGGATGAGGGAGCGATCAATCTTCTTGAACGCGCAATAATAAATGAAGAGTGGTTTAATGACCTTAAAATCCCACCTTCATATAGAAACAACTTATGTTCTCTCAAGCTCAATGGCTTTGACTATATATTATCAAAAAAAGCAAGCGTAGATAGCAGATATCTTGTCATTAAAACTGGAGAGGAATTTCCTTTCTGGGGATTAACAGGAAAAGATTTAATCTATGCCTTTGAAAGGTGCCTATCATTTTCAGTACGTCACTTCAATAAAAATAGCACCAGCGGACGTCATTGGGGAAAGTATACAGAAGGGAATATCATATCTTTTTTCGCCACACAGAGAAATGCAGAGGATTCACTTAGGTTGTATTTTAATATGTATCCCATGGATACTAAAAATATTTATCTGTATAACGCCACGGAAAAATTCCCACGTAATCCTGATGAATTAACTGAAGATGAGGTATTTGTAGATGCAATCAGTGGTGTCAATATAGCTATCGCAAAATCTACATATCCTGACGAAGAAAATAAAGATAATGAAATAAACTTCGGCATTGAGCTTACTGAACAGATAAATGACAATCTTTACTATAATTATTCTTTTCAACAATGGTATGATAACAAGTTAACGACTGAGCAAAGAGATTTTGTTGATAAGAATTATAATGACCCTGTTCGCCTAAGAGGAGCTGCAGGAACTGGAAAAACCATTTCGATGGTAATAAAAATAATTAGAGATAGTTATTCATTTGAAAAACTAGACGTGAGGAAAAGGTTTTTATTTCTTACACATAGTCATTCAACTAGTGACTTAGTAAACAATATGATTTTATCTCTAGATAAAGAGGGGAATATCAGGAAATTTAAAAACATTAATATTAAAGTATGCTCATTATATGATTTAGCTCAAGAAATATTAAATTACAATCACAAAAATATATTCCCAATTTCAACCGATGGTAAAGAAGGTCGAGAAAATCAATATGAAATAGTTAACGATCTCATCGAAGAAACTACCAAAGACTTAAGGTTTCGCACTTCAATAATAAACAAATGTTCTTCTAAACTACAAGAAAAAATATTCAATACAGAACATAGACATTTTATTTGTATAGAAATTTTAAACGAGTTTGCTTGCATACTAGATGCTGAAAATATTTTCTTAGGATCTGAGAATTCTAAGGATTATTTAAAAGGGAATCGTGAAACATGGCAAATGGAACTAGTTACCAAAGAAGATAGACTATTACTATTGAACTTACACAATGTATATAGAGACAAACTGAAGGAACTGAATGCATTAAGTATGGATCAAATGATTGCAGACTTAAGTAATTATTTACACTCGCACATTTGGAATAGAATATGCGAAGAAGAAGGCTATGATGCTATTTTTGTAGATGAGTTACATTACTTCACAAAGCCAGAGAGAATGGTATTTAATGATTTGTGTAGATCTAGACACACAAATGGTAGATACCCTATATTTATGGCTTATGATATTAAACAATCGATGAGTGATGTTTTTTTAAACTCTATTAGAAATGAGTCTATAGCTAATATAT
>NZ_JBXUGO010000009.1:0-150736 GCF_057180565.1 Serratia sp. HNCC26DJ244
CCGCTTCTCTGCTTTAAGCCATTGCGGAATAGGGAACTGAGGGGAACGCCGTTGGCGGTGGCCCCACAGGGAGTCTCAGGGTGAGATAAATACTGTAGGCACTGCCAGGTATCCAAACAAGTAGAAAGCCCCGTGCGTCAGCATGGGGCTTTTTGCTGTGTATGATAAAACAGTTATCGCTTCTCTGCTTCAAGCCATTGCGGAATAGGGAACTGAGGGTAATGCCGTTGACGGTGGCCCACAGGAAGTCTCAGGATGAGACGAATACAGTCAGGTATCCAAATAAGTAGAAAGCCCCGTACATAAGCATGGGGCTTTTTGTTATGAACAACTGTTATGCACAACAATGTTAGTGAGGTCTGCCCTGTAAAATGCCTACTCCGGTTTGTGATCGTACAAACTGAGAACGGAAACGCTCGCGCTCTTGCTTGCCGGTGACAGAATTATCAGTGACAGAGAACAACCAAGTGCCAATAAATGCAATGAAGATAGAGAATAGTGCAGGATATTCATAAGGATAGATTGGCTTAGCATGACCGAGGATTTGCACCCAAATCGTCGGGCCTAAAATCATCAGGATAACTGCCGTTAACAAACCTAGCCACCCACCAATCATTGCCCCTCGAGTAGTCAGACGTGACCAATACATGGAAAGAATGATGATAGGGAAATTACAGCTAGCAGCAATAGAGAAAGCGAGTCCTACCATGAAGGCAATATTCTGTTTCTCAAATAGGATCCCTAGCATAATGGCAATGATCCCAAGTAGGAGGACCGTGATTTTGGATACTTTAAGCTCATTACGTTCGGTTGCTTTACCGTCTTTAATCACGCAGGCATACAGATCATGAGAGACCGCTGAAGCCCCTGCCAACGTTAAGCCAGCGACTACCGCCAGAATAGTGGCAAATGCCACCGCTGAGATAAAGCCGAGGAAGAAACTTCCGCCGACGGCATCAGCCAGATGCACGGCTGCCATATTATTTCCACCAAGTAACGCTCCTGCCGCATCCTTGAATGTAGGATTTACACTGACGAGTAGGATGGCACCAAATCCGATAATAAACGTCAGAATATAGAAATAACCAATAAATCCAGTGGCATAAAACACGCTCTTGCGTGCCTCTTTGGCATCACTAACGGTAAAGAATCGCATCAGGATATGCGGCAATCCAGCGGTACCAAACATTAACGCCAGACCTAAAGAGAGTGCGGAGATCGGGTCGGATACCAAGCCCCCCGGGCTCATGATGGCAATCCCTTTGGGATGTACCTTTACGGCTTCAGCGAATAGAGTGTTAAAATCGAAATTCACCGTTTTCATGACCATAAGCGCCATAAAGCTGGCACCTGACAACAATAGTACGGCTTTAATGATTTGTACCCAAGTGGTCGCCAGCATGCCCCCGAATAACACATATAGAACCATCAATATACCAACCAATATTACGGCGACATGGTAATTGAGGCCAAAAAGCAACTGAATCAGTTTACCAGCCCCGACCATCTGGGCGATGAGATAGAGAGCGACTACCACTAAGGAGCCACAGGCGGAAAGGATACGAATGGGTTTTTGTTTTAATCGGTAAGAGGCTACGTCAGCGAAAGTATAGCGCCCGAGGTTACGTAACCGTTCGGCAATAAGAAAAAGGATGATTGGCCAGCCGATCAGGAAGCCAATAGAGTAAATCAGACCGTCATAACCCGAGGTATAGACCAATGCGGAGATACCGAGGAATGAAGCCGCAGACATAAAGTCACCAGCAATAGCCAAACCATTTTGTAACCCAGTAATACGCCCACCTGCCGTATAGTAATCGCCACGGGAACGTGTACGTTTGGAAGCCCAATAAGTAATGTAAAGCGTGGCTCCTACGAACAGGACAAACATGATGATGGCTTGAACATTCAGTGGCTGGCGTTGGACAGCCCCACCAATGGCATCGGCATAGGTTAGCGTGGGCAACATGAGCAGCGTGCTGAGTGATAACAATTTTTTCATTGCTGCACCTCGTTTAAAATCTCAGCATTGAGGCGATCAAATTCGGTGTTAGCACGGTAAGTGTAAATGCCGGTTAATATAAAAGAGAGCACAATTAAACCCATCCCGATGGGAATACCTCGGGTAATGGTTAAGCCAGCATAAAGGGGAGTTCCAAGCCATTGAGGGTCGAAAGCAATCAAAAAGATAAAACTGACATAGATAGTCAGTGTTATGACTGATAATAACCAGGCAAAGTGGCTACGTTTTTTCACCAATAATTTAAAGCGCGGATTATCTTCGATTTTTTGATAAAGCTCTTCATTCATCAGATGTTCTCCTCTGGGTATTAAATAATGGCATCGCTAATTACTTTTTTTCTATTGCCTCATTTGTTGAATTGTAGGCAGCCATTACCTACCCCAGCAGAATTCTCTGGGATGGATGATGGCTACTTTAGGAAACAATTAGCTCCACTTGGCGTTTTTTAAGCGACAAATGTTACTACGTGTCGTTATTCCGTTTGTGTCTGGTAAGCGCTAGTTTATATGCAGGCTGTTCAGCGGATAAAGACCAATGAACAGCCTGCTACGGCAAAAATCAGGATGGAACGCTCATGGATTGTTTCTCTTCTAGCAGCTTGTCTACGACAGCCGGATCTGCCAGTGTTGAGGTATCCCCCAAGTTACTGGTATCACCGGTGGCAATTTTGCGTAGAATGCGGCGCATGATTTTACCGGAACGTGTTTTCGGCAAAGAGTCAGTCCAATGAAGCACGTCAGGTGTGGCAATGGCTCCGATTTCTTTACGTACCCAATCACGCACCTCAGCATACAGTTCTGGCGTCGGCTCTTCCCCATGATTCAGCGTAATGTAGGCGTAAATGGCCTGACCTTTGATGCTATGTGGGATGCCCACCACAGCGGCTTCGGCAATTTTAGGATGGGCAACCAGGGCGGATTCAATTTCGGCGGTTCCCAAACGGTGTCCGGAAACGTTCAATACATCATCAACACGGCCAGTAATCCAATAATAGCCATCTTCGTCACGGCGTGCACCGTCACCACTGAAATACATCCCTTTAAAGGTGGAAAAGTAGGTTTGCTCGAAACGGTCATGATCACCAAATAGAGTACGAGCTTGTCCTGGCCAGGAGTCGGTAATGACCAGATTCCCTTCACAAATCCCCTCTTGCGGTGTTCCCATATTGTCCACCAGGGCGGGCTGTACCCCAAAGAACGGGCGCGTTGCCGAGCCAGCTTTTAACTCGGTAGCACCTGGCAGCGGGGTGATCAGGAAACCACCCGTTTCAGTTTGCCACCAAGTATCGACGATAGGGCACTTGGCGTTACCAATCTTGTTGTAGTACCACTCCCAGGCTTCCGGGTTGATGGGTTCACCCACCGAGCCCATGATGCGCAGTGAATCCCGCTTGGTATTTTCAATCGCCTTATCCCCTTCAGCCATCAAGGCACGTATAGCGGTGGGGGCGGTATACAGGATATTAACCTGATGTTTATCGACGACTTGTGATAAGCGGTTGACGCCTGGGTAGTTCGGCACCCCTTCGAACATCAGCGTGGTGGCACCACAAGCCAATGGGCCATATAACAGGTAGCTGTGACCCGTCACCCAGCCTACATCTGCGGTGCACCAATAAATATCCCCTTCATGATAATCGAAGACATATTTAAAGGTCAGAGCAGCATAGACCAGATAGCCCCCAGTGGTATGCAAGACGCCTTTGGGTTTACCGGTGGAACCCGAGGTATACAGGATAAACAGCGGATCTTCCGCATTAATCTCTTCCGCTGGGCAATCAGCAGTGACATCTTTAATCAGTTCGTGCCACCAAAGGTCGCGGCCTGCTTGCCAGGGACCTGCTTTACCCGTGCGTTGGAAAACCACCACATTGTTGATACTTTTCACCCCAGGATTTTTTAGTGCATCATCGACATTTTTTTTCAGGGGCACAGTGCGACCAGCACGCAGACCTTCATCAGCGGTGATCACCAGTTTTGCGTTGCAATCAATGATACGGCCTGCGATGGCTTCAGGGGAGAAACCGCCAAAGATCACGGAATGTATGGCACCAATGCGAGCACAAGCCAACATGGCGACTGCCGCTTCTGGCACCATTGGCATATAGATAGCGACCACATCGCCTTTTTTTACACCCAGTTTTTTTAATACATTAGCGAACTGGCAGACATCATGATGCAGTTGTTTATAACTCACTTTTTTCGACTGAGTGGGATCATCCCCTTCCCAAATAATGGCGGTCTGATCGCCACGCTCAGCCAAATGACGATCCAAACAGTTGGCAGAGAGGTTCAGAGTACCATCTTCAAACCAGCGGATACTGATATGACCAGGGTCGAAGGAGGTGTTCTTAACCACCGTATAGGGTTTGATCCAATCCAGGATCTTGCCTTGCTCACCCCAAAATGCTGCCGGGTCTTGTACTGATTGTTGATAATATTGTTGATATCGTGCTGGATTAATCAGGGCACGTTCTGCAATTGCAGACGGAATGGGGTGTTTATGCACTTGGCTCATGTTTTTCTCCTTATGTGTGTTAATGATATGTCAACAAATGGTTAATTGATCTTCTACCATGATGTTTTGTTTCTTTTTTGTGTGGCATATCACGTAATGAATGAGCTGATTTGCAGTAGCGATACCTAAATTCGTTCAGCTACTCTCTATCTGAAGTTTGAATTGATTTAAGTATCGGTTGCCAGTTTGTCAATCCGCGAGTTTTGACAGTGGTTATTGATGGGGAGGATGCTGCAGTAATTTTTGATATTCTTCTTGAGTATCAATGTCATAATGAATACCGTTTTCCTGCACCTCAAGAAATCGATAATCCCCCAGCTCAATGACCTGCTTCATTGATAATTTAGGGTCAGCCACATTAATGCGCTCAATGATGGAAGCTGGCAGCAGTACTGGGTGCCCTCTCTCTTTATGATAGCGGGGGACTAGCGCAAAGGGCCCTTTTTCTTGCCATAATGCGGCGTAAATCCCATGTCTGATGCAAGGTAGATCGCCTAAAGTCAGAAAGAAGTAGGGGCTACGTACCTGTTGGACACCAGTACGAATGGAAGATAACATTCCCTGCTGGTAATTGGCGTTATGCACCACCTCAATCTGTGGATGTTGGTGATAGTAAGCTGCTAACTCCTCACCACGAAAGCCGCTGACGACAATGACTCGTTGGCAAAACGCCAACGCATTGGCGATTGCGGTATCAAGAATAGTCCCGTTACCGTAAGGCAGCATCATTTTCCACTGCCCCATGCGTGTTGACATCCCGGCGGCTAGCATTACGCAATCAATATGGGTCATCGTTTACCTACCTGCTGGTACCCATTCATTACTGAATGTAAGGAATTGGAATTATTGACTGATACCCGTTGTCATTCAAGCAGCAGGGGTGCTTTCTTCGATTCTGTTGAAGCCGAGCACAGAGTTCGCATTATGTGGCACAGCCAGATGCGTCTTTGCCCTGCTGATAGGTATAATTCATACTTTTGCTCATTGGCCATTAACATTAAGGAACACTATGCCCTCCCCTGAGTTGAAGGAAAGCACCGCTCGCCAAATAGTTCAGCGTGCGATGAGCATCTTGAAACACTCCGTCAATGTGATGAACAACCGTGGCGTCATCGTTGCATCTGGGGATGCATCACGTTTGCACCAGCTTCACGAAGGTGCATTACTGGCGCTGGCCGAGAATCGCGTGGTGGAAATTAACGAAGCCTCGGCATTGCTATTAAAAGGGGTTCGTCCGGGAATCAATGTCCCCATCTTGTTTCGCCAGGAGCTGGTAGGGGTGATTGGGATATCAGGCCCACCGGATGAAGTCAGAGCTTATGCTGAATTGGTGGGAATGGCGGCAGAATTGGTTATCGAACAGGCTGAAATGTTAGAGCAGTCGCAGTGGGAGAAACGTTATCGCGAGGATTTAGTCCAACTCTTGATCCAGCCCGCCAGTGATCCGGTGATGGTCAGTTCAATTGCGACCTATCTCGGGTTGGATATGACACTCCCCCGTATTGCGGTGATTATTTCGTTAGATGAACGGGCTCATGATCAGTCACCGGCTCTGATTAATCGTCTGACGAGTTTAGGTAAAGAAAGCCTGGTTGCCATGAATGAGTTACATCGTTTCGTGTTGTTGCAACCGCTCAAACTCTCCCACAATACCGAGGTGAACAAGGCGATTGACCGGGTAATGCGGCGGATAAAACAGAATATTAGTGATGAGTTCGCAGTACGTATTGCGGTGGGTGGCTATTTCACCAGTGAGGATGGCCTTTATCGCTCCTATTTAAGTGCCAAGGCCATGTTTGAAACGGCGACGCTAATTCAGTCACGCAAAAGTATTACCAGTTATCAGGAACACTGGTTCCCCGTGCTTTTTAATCATTTTTCCCAAAGTTGGCAGGCTGAAGAGTTAAGTCGATCATGGTTGATACTCAAAGCCGCTGACCGTAAATCGGTATTATGTTCGACATTGCGCAGTTATTTTGATCAAAACTGTGATGTTACGCATACCGCTGAACACCTCAAAATTCATGTCAACACCTTGCGTTACCGACTGCAAAAAATAGGCCAAATTACCAATTTAAATATCAATGAGTTAAATAGCATTGTTCAATTGTTTATCGGCATGAAAATGCACCCATAAATTGTTCTTTACTCCAAATTACTCTCTGCCATAGCCCCTCTTTTTTGGTGGTTTCTCTCAAGATTTTTCGTCATTTCTTTGAATAATGGCGCAAGGTAATCAACTTTTAATCAAAACAACACTTCCAGGAGACCAAGATGGTGACTGTTCCCGTGTCTGCAACAGGCGCATTGATAGCACTTATTGTCGCTATTGTATTAATTTTGCGAAAAGTGCCTCCTGTTTACGGCATGATGGCCGGTGCTTTGGTCGGGGGACTGATTGGCGGCGCAGACCTGATAGAAACCATCAAGCTCATGGTGACAGGTGCGCAAGGTATTACCAACGCCGTATTACGCATTTTGGCCGCGGGGGTGCTGGCTGGCGTACTGATTGAATCTGGTGCAGCCAATACCATCGCCGAAACCATTGTGCGTAAAGTGGGTGAGCATCGGGCACTGCTGGCGCTGGCAGTGGCTACCATGCTACTGACTGCGGTCGGTGTATTTGTGGACGTGGCT
The DNA here is from genome assembly GCF_057180565.1 of Serratia sp. HNCC26DJ244. NCBI lineage: Bacteria > Pseudomonadati > Pseudomonadota > Gammaproteobacteria > Enterobacterales > Yersiniaceae > Serratia > Serratia sp. HNCC26DJ244. Next base: position 7,178 of record NZ_JBXUGO010000009.1, read on the forward strand.
GTTATTACCGTTTCCCCCATTGCGTTAGCGATAGCCCACCGTGCTGACCTATCCAAAACAGCTATCCTGTTGGCGATGATTGGTGGGGGCAAAGCCGGTAACGTGATGTCACCGAATCCAAACACCATTGCCGCTGCAGACAACTTCCACGTTCCACTAACATCCGTCATGGCGGCGGGCATTATCCCTGGTCTGTGTGGCCTGGTGATTGCCTATCTATTGGCTCGTCGTCTGGTGACTCGCGGCAGCAAAGTGACAGCCGCAGAACTGGTTGAACACAAGCAGGGTGAAATGCCGGGATTCTTGGCCTCCATTACGGCCCCTTTTGTCGCCATTGTGTTGTTGGCTCTGCGTCCGATCACCGGTATTGCCATTGACCCGCTGATTGCGCTGCCAGTAGGCGGACTGGCGGGTGTATTGGTGATGGGGCGGCTACGTAATACTAATCAGTACATTACTTCCGGCCTGGCACGTATGGCCCCGGTGGCGATTATGCTGTTAGGTACCGGGACGCTGGCAGGTATTATCGCCAATTCCGGTTTGAAAGATGTCTTAATCAGCGGCCTGACGGCTTCGGGCATGCCATCTTATCTATTGGCACCGTTCTCCGGGGCATTAATGTCGATGGCTACCGCCTCAACCACGGCGGGTACTGCTGTCGCTTCCGCGGTATTCAGTTCAACCCTGATGGATATGGGTATCACTGCCCTGGCAGGAGCCGCCATGATCCATGCGGGTGCGACGGTCTTTGATCATATGCCTCACGGTAGTTTTTTCCATGCTACGGGTGGTTGTGTCTACATGCCAGTACATGAGCGCCTGAAATTGCTGCCTTATGAAACGTTGGTCGGCCTGACCATTGCCTTCGTTTCTACGCTGATGTTTGGTGTATTTAATCTTGCTGGTTAATGGAGTGAAAAATGAAAATTGTTATTGCCCCTGACTCATTTAAAGAAAGTTTGAGTGCGATGGATGTAGCAAACGCAATTGAACAAGGATTTAGAGAAATATACCCGCAGGCGGAATACATCAAACTACCGATGGCGGATGGTGGCGAAGGTACTGTTGAGTCAATGGTTGCTGCCACTGGCGGTAAACGTGTCGAACTGTCGGTTACCGGTCCATTAGGTCAGCCCGTGGAGGCTTTTTACGGCTGGCTAGGGGATGGAAAAACTGCGGTCATTGAAATGGCAGCCGCTTCAGGCCTGCATTTGGTGGCAAATGAACAGCGGAATCCCTGCCTGACGACGACATTTGGTACGGGTGAATTGATACTGGCAGCCCTGGATCAGGGTGCGCGTAATATTATTCTCGGTATTGGCGGCAGCGCGACCAATGATGGTGGCGCAGGCATGATGCAAGCCCTCGGTGCACGTCTACTCGACATACAGGGTAACGAATTGGCGCGTGGCGGTGCCGCCCTGTCTCAGATCGCCAAGATTGATTTGTCACACCTTGACCCGCGTTTAGCGGGTGTCGATTTACGGGTAGCTTGTGATGTTGATAACCCGTTATGCGGTCCTAAGGGCGCTTCTGCGGTGTTTGGCCCACAAAAAGGTGCGACGCCTGACAGGGTTGCTCAGCTTGATGCTGCCTTAAAGGTATGGGGAGAGCATATTGAGCAGACAACGGGACGACAGGTGATTGATCTTCCTGGTGCTGGGGCTGCAGGTGGAATGGGTTCTGCACTATCTGGATTATTAATGGGTCGTCTGGAGCCGGGTATCAGTATCGTCACTGATGCCTTGAATCTGGCTGCAGCTGTACAAGGGGCTGATCTGGTTATTACGGGTGAAGGGCGTATCGATAGCCAGACCGTGCGGGGTAAAACCCCAATGGGTGTGGCAAAAGTGGCACAACGTTTTGCGGTACCGACTATCGCCTTGGCGGGTGGCATGACCAAAGATTATGCGGTAGTTCATGAGCATGGCCTGGATGCCGTATTCTCTGTGGTAAACCGCATTGTTACGTTGCCGGAAGCGATGGGTGAAGCGGATGAAAACTTGCGTGTCACTGCGCGCAATGTTGCCGCCGTATGGCAAATGGCTGAGCGTAATAAAGCGGCAAAACAGACCGCTTAATACGTTGTTTGGGGCTAGCGCCAAGAGTTCGTCCAAGTTGTAGCAGTGATACCCATGTGCCCGGTCACAATGTTAATTTGTGGCCGGGTAATCTTTAATCTTATCCCTAAGATTCATCCATCAAAGCCAGTCTACCTCTGGTACAAATCTTATGGCGACTGCCCTGCCATCTTACTGAGTTCGAGTGTCTACTTGCCGTTATCTTGGCGAGCATGATTGCGCTGATGCCTGGACTTATTACAGTAGAAGAGTATTCAGGCAAGTGGGCAGATTATCCTTTTCCCTTTGAGGATGGTTGTACGCAGCCCTTTCGCTTATTCACCAGGCGTTGCTTGGCCTTTTTTACCGAGATGAGTGTACGGTCTGGGAAATAAGCCGCTAACTCTGTTAGGGGCAGATGGAGGTGTTTTTCCAGTTTTTTTAATTCTTCCGGTTGCCACATTCGCTGCTTGCCCGGCCCACTGCAACCAAAGAAACGTAGCCCCATATCATTGGCTTTGATTTTCACCGCGTCGATGGTGCGCCCCACGAGCTTATCTACCGTCGCGGTGCCAAGAAGTGGGTAATATTTTTTCAATATTTTACACTCTTGAGCACTCCAGTTGCGTGCACTAACCACCCCGATGGTGTACGCCATCATAAAAATAGTTTTACGGGTTCGCCCTGGCAGCAGTTGCATAACACGGGTGATACCTTCACCGTTGGCATAATGTGTGCGTATGATGTCTTTTTCTGCTTCACTCCAGAGGGTGGAGGCAGCTTTGCTGCAGCCCAACTTGTTGGCACACATTCTGACGGCAGTGGCGGTTCTGCCAAGGTGCTCGGCAATTTTGCTGGTAGGGGTTTTGCCATAATGCGCTTCTACATAACGCATTTCAGACAATAGCCAGGGTTGCCGGTGGTTTGGACAGTGTGAACTGTCGTTGCGTATCATTGGAATTTCTCCGTATTAGACATACGGTAGCAATTTTAGGATTTTTCTCGTTACCGGTAAACCATCGCAAGAGATTTCGGTAAAAGTGACTGTTCCTGTCAGCCTAGAGGGTGGGGATAACGCTTATGCCATTTAGGGCTGTTTCGCGGCAATTAACGTTATTACCTGTTCATCATCAAAAAAATATTTCCCCTGCACTACTTTCCCCTTCCGCCAACCACGGCCCAGCTCTTTTTGCAATTCAATGGCAAACTCGCCCTCTTTCAGGGCCACCAAAGACAGGTCGGTGAAATCCAAATGGGTATGGACTTGTGGATAGATAAACTTATAAAAAGCCTCTTTGGCCGAGAATAGCAATGTTGCCGCCTGGCATACGGTTAATCCCGGCGAGGTTTTAACCCACTCTCGCTCTGGTACAGTGAAGACCAGATGCTCCAGCGATGGCAGCATCTCTTGCGGTACCGTTTTTTCGATGTCGATCCCGACGCCAGCGTATTCTGACTGCCAAACTGCACAGGCAATGACTCGGTTATCTGTGTGTGACAAGCTACCGTAAGTGCCCGCAGGCCAACGAGGTGAGCGGTCGGCATTCCGTCCCACCCGTGGTGCCGCCATTCCCAACCCGTAGAGAGCTTGGACGGCACAATAACGGCCCGCCAGATATTCAATGCGCCGCGATTCAATGCTGAGTTGGATCTCTTTAGGTAACGTCATGCAATAAGGCAATAGTTGCCGCACATCAATAGACGGCTTATCCAACAGGTAATAGCAGATGCTGATCGCGTCTACAGTGAAATGCGTAGCAAACTCAAGACGGGTGAGCCCATTCACACCACAACTCCATCTGCATGATAAGTAAAAAGGCAGCGGACGTTCTCCGCTGCCCATCTGTTGCCCTTACCTTGTCTGCGGGCAGATCACCTTGCTGATCTCATCACCATATTCCAGGATATCGTGGTGGTGGCAGGCCAGCGGGATCACTCGCAGATGTTCACAGACCGTTTTCAGCCCGTTGTCTGGCACGGCAATCAGCGGTTTCATCACGTCATCCGGCAAATCAGGGTTTGCTCGCATTGCTTTGAACAGCGTAACCTGAGTGGTTTGCAGTTTGTGGCTGAGCTTCGCCTGCGAAAGCCGATCCTCTACCTCTGCCACCGCCTGAGCACGTTCGGCGGTTTCTCCTGTGAGCCCCAGCGTAGCTAGTAGGGTGTCAAGTGAGGTTTTTTCCGTTGTCTGCTGATAAAAACTGTCTAACAGATAGAGTGAAACCTCCTGTATGCCGCGAGCTTCTAGTTGGGCTGCAATTTCCAGTGCGATTAGCCCCCCCAGCGACCACCCCAGGATCTGTATGGGTCCGGCCAGCAAACCATGCGTTATCATCTCCTCCAGATAACGATCCGCCAGTGTAGCCAGTGAAGAAATGGTAGGGCGGTGATAAAGATTGTAATTATCGACACCATAACCATTCATTTTGCCCTGCAAAGTCTGGGCGAAGGGATAGAAGGCTTCCGCACCGACCAGCGCCGGGTGAATCATCCACAAAGCAGGCAAACCCTGGGTTATCTGAGTCAGTGGCAGCACCAGATGGTTTTCACAGGTGGCAAGCAGGTTTTTCAAAGTACGGCATTGGAACAGCCTGACAACAGGGACCGCCGTTTTCAGCAACTCGGATAATTTCATACATACCGAAATCGCCATAAGCGATGTTCCCCCTGAGCGGAAGAAATCATCCGTCATGCCGATTTGCTCACGTTTCAGTGTTTTCTGCCACAGCGCACACAGTTGTTGTTCGAGTGGATTACTCGGCGCAACATAGACATTCTGCTCGACTATTTGCGGTGCAGGCAGTGCCTTACGATCCAGCTTACCGCTAGAATTATAAGGTAGTGCCTGTAGTTGGATTAACGCCGTCGGGATCATATACAGCGGTAACCGCTGGCTGAGAAACTCGAGTAATTCAGCTTCGATCAGGGGTTCATCACACACATAGTAGAGCGCCAAACGCTCCTGTTGCTGATCTTTCCAAACGATAGCGCAGCAAGATTTGATGGTGCCGAAGGCCAGGGCGCTGCTTTCAACTTCCCCCAGTTCAACGCGATAACCATTGATCTTGACCTGAAAATCCATCCGCCCCATAAACTCGAGATTGCCGTCTGGCAGATAACGGCCTGCGTCACCGGTGCGGTAAAGCCGTTCACCCAGTTCAGGATGGTAGATAAACCGCTCCTGAGTGACCGCTTCATTGCGGAAGTAACCCCGGGCCACCCCAGCCCCCCCGATATACTGTTCACCGGGCAGACAAGGTGGCAACACGCGCAGATGGCTGTCCAGAACATAAAACCGCTGATGCGCCATCGCTTTGCCATAAGGCACACTGGGGGTCAGGATCGGTGCATCTGGGATATCGTAGAGGATTGACCAGATGGAACTTTCTGTGGCACCACCGGTGCTGACCACGCGGCAACCTTCACGCCACTGCCGGATACGTGCCGGTAACTGCTTGGCGATCACTTCCCCAACCAGTACCACGGTACGCAACATCGGCCAGCCTTCGCCAGCGGTTTCCCTTGACTCAAGGTACTCCACCAGCAATGTGATTACCGAAGGCGCAGAGTTCCAGAAGGTGACGCCGTGATTGACCATCAGTCGATGCCAGGCATCCGGTTGATAACGTTCTACCTCGGACGGCATCACCATGGTGCCCCCTACCGATAGAATGCCAAAAATATCGAACGCCGAGATATCAAAACTTAGCGCACTGAGGGCTAAGCCACGATCCTGCTTATCAAGGCCCAGTTGTTGAATGGTATCAACGATACTGTTCACCGCGCCGCGATGTTCAACTGCAACGCCTTTGGGGATGCCTGTCGATCCCGATGTGAAGATGACATAGGCGAGGTCATGGGGTGCGGGTAATACCGGCTCCCCAGGCTGTGGTGGTGGTAGCTCGGCCACGATGCCATGGGGGTCGATCAGCAATAGCCTGGCCTGTTCGATGTTCTGCCAAGGCTGGCTGCTGAGGATCACCGGGGTTTGTGATTGCGCGATAACCTCCAAGCGTCGGCGTTCCGGCCAGGATCCATCCAGCGGTAGATAAGCCTTGCCAGCCATGACGATCGCCAACACGGCGATAATCTGTGCCCGCCCTTTATCCACCATCACCGCAATGGTTTCGCTCTGCCTATCCGTGTACTGGCGCAGTTGCAATGACAGCGTCAATGCTGCCTGATAAAGCTCGCCATAACTCAGTTCACCCAAGCTGTCGATAATGGCCACTGCTTGCGGTTGCAGTCGTGCTTGCTGGATAAAATCATGGTGGACTGCACGCTCAAAATCATAGGCTGGTGGGCTGGTTTGCCAACTTGCACGCATTGAGGTTACCTCTGCCGGAGGAACGAGCGTCAATTGGTTAATTCGCCAGCTTCCTTGCTCGACAATCTGTTCCAGGATAGTCAGATAATACTGAGACAGGCAGGTGAGGGTTTCTGGTGTAAACAGTGCCGTGGCATAGTTGAAGACCGCTTGGGTACACCCAACGTCTTTTTGGATACTCAGCATCAGATCAAACTTGGCCGCCTGATACTGTTCTACCAGGCTTTGTGGTACCAGCCACGCGGGTAACGCCGTATTTTGCGTCGCATCTTCCAGAACAAACAGCACCTGGAACAACGGATGACGTGAGATATCGCGTGGTACCTGGAGGTGATCAATCAACTGTTCCAGCGGTAAGCTTTGGTATTTTTGTGCCGCTAGTGACGTGTTGAAAACCTCATGGACATAGTCAGATAACGCCATGTTGTCATCAATTTGTGTACGCAACGGTAGCGTATTGACAAAAAAGCCGATAACCGCACGGGTTTCTGCCGTTGGACGGTTGGCGACTGGGGTGCCCACCAGAATATCCTGCTGACCACTGAAGGCGTTTAGCAATAGATTGAACGCCGACAGGAAAAGGGCAAACGGGGTCACCCCTTCGCGCTGTACAAAGCGTTCTGTTTGCGCGACCAAGGCATCAGGCAAGGTGACACAATGGTTGGCACCACGATGATCAAACTGCGCGGGCCGCACATAGTCGAGCGGCATTTCAAGCATTTGCCAGCCCTGAAGATGTTGTTGCCAGAAGGCTTTCAATCGGTCGGCGTTTGCCGAACTCAGATACGTCTGTTGCCAACTGGCGTAATCACCATACTGCAGGCTTGGTTCGGGCAACGCTGGGTGCAGCCCGGTTCGATAGGCTTGATATAATGCCGCCCACTCTTGCAGGAAAAGAGTTTGCGACCAGCCATCGAAAGCCAGATGATGAACGACGATCAGGCAGTAATGCTGGTGGGTGTTATCCGGTTGTTTGACCTGGTAAATACTGGCTCTAATCGGAATTTCTGCCTCAAGCCTGAATGGTTGGTCGATATCCTGAAGCAACTGTTGCTGCCAAGTGTCGGCATCCAGCACCAAACGCGTAATTTCCAGTTCGCTATCCACTAACCGGGAGAGGGCGGTTAGCGCCTGTTGTTGGCAAATAACGCTACGTAATACGTGATGGCGGGCAACGATAGCCCGTAGACTCTGGCAGTATGCTATCGGGTCAAGGTCTTCATTGAGACGGAACAACATCGGCACATGGTAAAGATGACTGCCACCATTGAGGTTCTCGATAAACCAGAGCTGCATTTGCGAGGATGACAGCGGGTAAGTATCAAGCTGCAACGCGGGTATGACTAAGGGTTGCGCTTCATCATCACCGGTTTTTTTCAGGTAATTGCAGAGATTACGGATCGTCGGGTGTTGCCCCAGATCGCTGAGGGTGACATCCCGTTGCAGCCGGTGGCTGATTTGATAACATGCCTGGATCGCCAGAATCGAGTTCCCCCCGAGTGAGAAGAAGTTATCTTCCACGCTCACTTGCTGGCGTTTTAACAATTCGCACCAAATCTCGCAGCACTCACGTTCCCAGTCACTGTCAGCCACAACAAAATCACGCTGCTCATACTGCGGCACCGGCAAGGCCTTCCTGGCAATTTTACCGTTCTCCGTCAGTGGCATACTCTCGATCTGAACAAACGCCTTGGGCATCATGTATTGTGGCAATTGACTACGCAGGTATTGGCTCAGTGCCGGGATATCTACCGGTTCATTGGCCACGATATAAGCCGCCAGATAGGGCTGTGGATGCGGGATCAGCATGACACAGCAGGCTGTCAGGATGGGATACGACAGGGCAATATTTTCAATTTCCCCTAACTCGATGCGGTAACCGTTGATTTTGACCTGTTGGTCAATCCGCCCCATAAACTCAATATTTCCGTCATGCAGAAAACGACCAGCATCGCCGGTGCGGTAAACCCGTTCTTGCAGTAACTCATGCCAGAAGAAACTGTCGGCGGTCCGCTGGTTATCACCATAATAGCCACGGGCCAAGCCAACACCGGCGATGTAAATCTCCCCTTTCACGCCTTCTGGCACCAGGCGTAGCCAGGCATCCAGAATGTAGAAACGTTGATGCGGCAGTGGCTTGCCATAAGGAATACTGACCGATAACATCGGTTGGTGTGGCACTTCGTAAAGTATGGAGAAGACGGCGGCCTCGGTGGCTCCACCAACGCTACAGAACCGGCTATGGGGTGCCCATTGGCGGCAACGTTCCGGTAGTGAAGTTGCAATCCAATCCCCGCCGACCATCACTGCACGTAAAGCGGGCTCCGGCCCTGAAACTCCGCCGATACTGTTAACATAATCCAACAACAGTTCCAGCAAAGCTGGGGCGCTGAGCCAAGTGGTGACGCGATGAGCAATCATCAGTTGATACCAGGCTTCCGGGTTACTCCGATCGCTTTCGGCGGGCATAACTACGGCTCCCCCGGCTGAAAGTACGCTAAAAATGTCATGAATGGCCAGGTCAAAACTCAGCGCACTGAGTGCAATACTGCGATCGTTCTGGTCAATGGCAAAGTAGCGGTTGGTTCCTTCGATCATATTGACGACGCTGCGGTGCTCAATCGCCACTCCCTTTGGCGTCCCGGTAGAACCGGAGGTGAAAATGATATAGGCAAGGTTGTCTGGAGTGGCATCAATAGGGGGCAAAAGCCATTCAGGTTGCGGCAGGGTTGGTGCATGACCCGCACTGTCCAGCACCACTACGTTAATGTCTGGCGTTACCCAAGCTTCATTGCTCAACAGAGTATTGATGCCGGCTTGTGCCATCACGCCTAAACGCCGTTGCAGTGGCCACCCTTTATCCATCGGGAGAAAGGCTTTGCCACACATCAGTGCCGCCAACATGGCAACCGGCTGCTGACGCCCCTTATCCGCCAATATGGCGATGGCATCCCCCAGTATTTCTCCCTGTAAACGCAATTGGGTCGCCAAGGTTGATGCCGCTTGATACAACGCGCTGTAGGTCATCTCCCCGAACGTGTCGATCACGGCGACCGCTTGAGGATATTGTTGAGCATTGCGCATAAAATCATGGTGTAAAGTACGCTCGAATGAATATCCAAACCGCTGTTCACGATGGGTGGATAGCCATTGTGGTATTTTCTCGGCTGGGAACAGGCTGAGTGTTTTCAGCGGTTCATCGCGGTATTGCACCATCTGCTGCAGGATAGAAACAAAGTAACCGGCGAGTTGACGGATTGATGATTTTTTAAATAACGCTGTTGCAAAGTTGAAACGCGCGGACATCTGATTTTCAGTTGGCGTCAGCGTTAGGGTTAAGTCGAATTTAGCCGTCTGCTCATAGCGACTTAAATCTTCCACCGAGAGCCAGGACGGGTAATCGGCGTTATTGACATCGTCCTCTAGCGCGAACATCACCTGAAACAACGGATGGCGCGAAAAGTCACGGGGCAGTGCCAGGCTATCAACCAATTGCTCCAACGATAGGCTCTGATGCTGTTGTACCTGCAACGTGTTAGTGGCGACCTGATGGATAAATGCTGAGACTGAAATCTCGTTATTCACCCGATTGCGCAACGGTAAGGTATTTACAAAGAAACCGATCAGGTCTTCCAGCTCCGGCTGGCCGCGGTTCGCCAGTGGCGTCCCCACCATGACATCATCTTGGCCGGTATACCTTGCCAACAGCAATGTGAATGCACTTAACATCACCCCATGCAGACTGACTCTTTCTTCACGGGCCAACTGGTTGAGTGATGCCAACAGGTCGGCTGGCAGCATGACATCACAGTTATCGCCACGAGTATCAAACGCAGCAGGACGAACGTAGTCCGGTGGTATGTCCAATTGCTGACAATCCGCCAGGGTTCGGTGCCAGAATGCCAAATCTTCCGCCTTGATTTCTACCTCCCTTTGTTGATGCTGCCAGAGGGCATAATCGAGGTATTGCAGGGGAAGGGCGGCTGGTGGCGGTGCGGTGGGCTGCATGAAATGATGATAAAATATCGCCAGCTCTTTCATCAGGACATCCATTGACCAGCCATCAAAGACGATGTGGTGGAAGACTAATAGGCTTGCGGTATTCGCGTTCCCCGTTGCATCCTGATACTGATAGATGGCCGCGCGTAGCGGTAGTTCGCGCGTTAAATCGATGGGCTGCTGTAAGGCCTGTTGCAGGCAGGTGGCATAGCCTTCTGCCGTCACAACATGTACTGGTACCGCCAACACCTGATCGGTAACCACTTGCCAAGCTTCCCCCGCCTTATCCTGTTTTATCAGGCTGCGCAATACCTGATGTCGTGCCACTATCGCCTGCAGACTTTTGATAAAAGCCGCACAATCCACATCGGCAGAAAGTTGCAGCAAAACTGGCGACAGGTAATGTGTGGCCTCAGTTGACAGTTGTTGCATAAACCACAGGCGCGATTGTTGGAAAGACAAGGGGGCGGTTTGGCACCCGGTTGCCAGGATGGTCTCTTCCTGTACGGGCGGCTCTTGTTGAGCAATATAGCTGCTGAGTGTTGCTACCGTTGGGTATTGATGCAGAGTGAGTGCGGAAACGTTGACCCCAAGTTGTTTATTGATTTCATGGCAAAGTTTAATCGCCAGAATAGAGTTACCCCCCAGGCGGTAAAAATGGTCGTCTATACCCGCATTGCTGTTTAACAACCGGTTAAACAGCACCAGTAATTGACTTTCTAACGGGGTGCTCGGTGTGCGGAAAGGGGTGTTCTGCTCAATAAGTGCGGGTTCGGGTAACGCACGATAATCTACCTTTCGGCTTACCGTCAGCGGGATCGCAGGAATCGCCATCATTGCGCCAGGCACCATATAATGTGGCAGTTGTTCAGCCAGTTGCTGATTGACCTCTTCCGGCGTCAGGTTGCTGCCGGGGGCTAAAACGAACCAGGCCAAAAGCTGCGGCGAGGGTTGTTTACGGGCAATGACTACCGCTTCCGCGATGCCAGGCAGATTGCGCATCACCGATTCGATTTCACCCAACTCAATACGGTAACCGTTGATTTTCACCTGTTGGTCTTTACGGCCACAATATTCCAGACTGCCATCCGGCAAACGACGAACCCGATCGCCGGTGCGATAAAGACGGCGATAGTCCATTTCTTGGTGAAACGGATTATCAATAAATAGGCTGGCCGTCAGTTCAGGCTGGCCAAGATAGCCACGAGCCAAACCAGCACCCGCAAGGTACAGTTCACCTTCGACACCCAGTGGCAACAGGTGGAAGTTTTCATCCACCACATAGCCCCGCATATTGGTGATCATGTGACCGATATTGCGGGCGCCGTTGTTGCGATACAGATTAACACTGGCGCTGACCGATGCCTCGGTAGGACCATACATATTGGCAACCTGTAAACCACAAGCCAGATAGTGATCAAGCACATCCTGCGACGTTGCTTCACCGCCAACGCCCAGATAACGTACCGAGTCTGGAAATGTGGGTTTGGTGCTGAGCAGTGCAGGGGGAAGGAAACAGAAGTTGATCTGCCATTCGGCCATTTGCTTGGTGAGTAATGGCAGATCCAAGCGCTGAGCTTCATTGGCAATACACAGACAGTGGCCATTATCAAGGGCGATAAAAACTTCAAACACATGCGCATCGAAGGCGAATGTAGCAAACTGCATGCAGTTCAGTACATGATGATCGTTGGCTAAGAGCCGCTGGGTATGGCCCTGGATCATATTGACGGCACCACGGTGTTCACACAGCGTCCCTTTGGGTCGCCCTGTGGTACCGGAAGTATAAATGACATAAGCCAGTTGTCGGCTATCAAGCTCAGGCAACGGTATATTGTCAATTAACGCCGTGTGTTCCTGCTGATCAATCAGCAAGCAGTGGCTGTCGGGTGCGTTTTGTAAAATGGTATCTTGCAGTTTTGCTTGCGTCAGTACCAACGGACTGTTCACATCCTGTAAAATATAGGCCAGCCGCTGTGCGGGAGCGTGAGGATCCAACGGCACATAGGCCGCCCCTGCCTTCATGATCGCTAATATACCCACCACTGCGTCAACGCTCCGTTGAAGGTAGAGCGGGATCAGCGTATCGGTGGGCATTTCCTGACCGCAAATACGCAGATATTCTGCACGTATATGCTGCGCCAACCGGGTGCTACGTTGTTCAAGCTCACGGTAACTGAGCGCCTCCCTCTCATCCTTGAGCGCCATACGCTCAGGGTAAAGGTGGCTATGTTTCTCAAACCCGCTAAGCAAGGTCGTCTGCGAGGGGGATAGAGGAGCAGCGCTATGATAGTGATCCTGCAGACGCTGCTCCTGCTGCGGAGTCAGATAGGAGAAGGTGGATATCAATCGTTCGGGTTCATTTAATACCGAACGCAACAAATAGAGATATTGCTCCGCCAGTTCGAGCATTTGGGTCTCATCGAATAGATCAGATTTGTATCTCAGCCTGAAATTAAAAGCGTTTTCGGATTGCTGATATTCGAGCAGAAGTTCAGAGCCGGCCAGATCAACATTCAAACGGTGATCCACACTGATCTGGCAACCGTTAAACACCAGCGGTGAGTCTTTCAGATAGGCTTGGGTAAAATTCACATTCAGTTGCTGGATCTGGCTTTGGCTTAGTATGTCGTAAGTGGGTAATTTTGTGTGTCGCAGCTTGCCAGATGCCTTGAGCTTTTTTGTATAATCTAACGTATCCCGATACAAGCTGGCGAAAGTGGCCTGAGGCAATAATCGTAGTGGGAAAATAGCAGTGTTTACTTGCGCGCCATAATAAAGCTCTTTTCCCCCTTCGGCAGCCACGGGATAACCAATATGTACCGTTTTCTGTTCAGATTGGCAGGCGATTAATAGTGCCCAGAGTGTTTTGAAAATCAGAAAAGGGTTCGCATACTTCACGCCGTCTTTCAGACGATGCCATTCTGAAAGTGATAAGCTAAACCTGACTCCCCCAGATGAGTCCGAACCTGAGGACTCAGTACGAATATAAGGTAAATCAACACGGGGAGGGCAGTCTGCCAGTAACTCGCGCCAAAAAGCCAAAGAATTAAAGTCTTGTTTTAAGCGTGATACATCATGGTCATACTGTTTATAAAGTTGCTGCATCTGTGCCAGGTTAGGCGTATTGGGCAGTGCCTGCTGGCCCTGATTATAGTAATAAGACAGAACATCATAAAATTCTTGCCCAGAAAGGCCATCGATTAGAACATGATGTAACACAGCAATAAAATCATATCTCTGCGACCCCATCTCAATTAAATAAAAACGGCAAAGCGGCCCTTCGGTGAGATCAAATGGTGTACAGATCAGAGAGGCAAGATCACAAGAGGAATCAAGCAATTCAAGCGTTATGCTTTTTTCTGTTTTTACCCAGTGGAGTTGCCCATCCTTTTCACTCAAAATATGGTGAAATAAGATATAATCACGTACTACACCTTGTATTGCATGACGTAGTCTATTGATATCAAAATCACCATCAATGGTTTGGATGGATACCATATTATATTCGAATGATTGCGGGTTAATAATATATTCATTCCAGAACATCTTGGTATAGGGCGAGATGGCAATCAGCTCCATTGAGTTAATCCTCTTATATAATGATTTCTTTGTGCTTTTAAAGATAAAAGCCATTGCCTCTCAACAGTGTGTATAGGCAATTTATCTCTAAGGAATGGGCACAAATTGTTGAAATGTAGGTGTACAAAAACGAATCAGGATGTTCACATGAGTGGACGATATTTAATCACCTGCACTAATACTTAACTCGCGTTCACTTGGTTAAGCCTGGAATCTGTGTTTAATGCTTCAAGATAACCATGATAGGCAAACTATTATTGTTGGAACATTATTCACATACTGCCCAGAACAGCAGACCATCACTCTTTTCTCTCTGCTATACCCTTCAGCCCGGCACAAGTGTTGTTCAAAACGCTCAGCGTTTTGTCTGGCAACTCGAATTATTTTGGCTATAAGCCTATATGAGGTCTGCGCATTCTTGTTCGCCTAGTAGTGTAATCATAAGATTATAAAATGCAAATCATTATTAGTTCGTGTAATGCGTTATCGTAATTATTTGATTTTATTTATAAAAATAAATAGTGAGACGGATTGTTTTGTAATTTAAAGTTAATTATTAAATCTATCTTCATTTTATTGTGTCCTATTAGGTGAAAAAGCGAGATACAAGGTCCAGGCATGCCCTTTTTTGGTGATTTGGGCCAGTTATTTATTCTTATTTAAATAAAAAGGGAACATTTCATCTGCCATTAGTCTGATTACGGTTAAATGAGATTTAATTTTTATTTAAGTTAATTTTTAATCTAATATTCTGTTTTTTGTTTCAGTGATTAATTCCATGGACTTTTCTTTTTTTTATTCGTTTTTTGTATTGGATTATTCGTGGGCTGTAGTTAGTGGGGCAAGAACAGTTAGTGGGGCAAGAACAGTTGGCGGGTCAAGATCAAGTTGAGTAAGATGGTGGCGTTTTGAGCGGTTTGTGAAATCGGTAGTGTATATCCCTTGTGTGCTAGACCTGCCAGCACCGTTCGCCGTCTACCCAAATTTATTGTTGCTGCCCGCTGCCCGGCTGGTGGGGCTGGCAATATCGGTGACGATGGGGCTTAAGAAATATTTTTGAGAGCAATACGAGTGTTAATTATATATTAAAAACAATGTGTTATTTGAATTTGAATAAATTGAAAATTTCACCAATTTCTGTCAAAAATTCGTTGTCAGAATGGATATTGACCTATTGTGCGACCAACAGGTCAGGCATTATGGGTATTCCTGACGGGCGTGTAGAACATCAAGTACTTCAATACAATCGAACAGTACCCGATACACAACGATATAGTTGGGGTGAGCGATGATTTCTCGTGTGCCAGGAACTCGACCAGGGCGAAAAATATAAGGGTGCTCCGTTGCTGGAAGCGTTGAGTCTTGAATACGATGTAACAAAGACTCGGCAGCGAAAGGGTTTTGTTCAGCAATAAAACCGATTAGTGTGTAAAGTGCAGTTCTGGCATCGTCAGTCCACTTGACTGGTAACATCAAGCTGGTTTCCTTTTCATTTTAGCTTCTTCAATAATCTTCCAAGCGCCAGCCATCACTTCATCGTGAGGTATACGGGGCTTGGTACTGTTCATCGCTGCTTCTACTCTGGCACGGAACCAGCGGTCATAGCTGTCGGCCTGCTCCTGAGTTTCAAACTCGGATACGATGGGGGACAGTTTGGTTACCATATTGACTTACTCCTTTCTTTGCTGCTCTTTTGACCAGTATAGCCTGTTACGCTGTTCGGACCAAGTGGATGACAAAGGCCTGCTGTTGTTCCTTACCAAAATTTTCAAAATCTCCCTTCTCGTTGTTTGCTGGTACCTAGTGGAGTGGGTTGCCAGCTCTCGTCGAAGCCAGTTCAGGGCAGCGAGAAAGACGAGTTGGCGCTGGCCCTTAAAGTATTTGAGCGGAGCCTGGAGCAGTCGAGAGGTGGGGTTCAGGGGTAAAGCTGTGGTATAGGTGGTAACAACGACCAGCAATCTAGCGGAGCGCCACAAAGCAAAAACCCAGCCATAGGCTGGGTTCTCTGAATAAGCTGTCAGCCAGTAATGCGGTAAATGGTACGTCAGTATCCAGACGGAATACGACGTCACTGAACCAGCTCATACCTCAACGTCGATGGTGGGTCTTGATGCGGGTGTGGCAAAGCTCGTTACGCTATCAAATGACACCATTTTTGAGCCTGTAAACAGTTTTAAATCCAACCAGAATAAACTTGCCAGACTCCAGCGTGACACGCAACCAGCGGTCATCGCTTTCCATAAGGGGAACTCATCAAGATGTGGGTACAAAGCTCATCGAGCTATTACCGAAGAAAAATCTGTTTCATGTTTTAACAATATGTTATTCCACTACCGGGCGAATAGACAACGCATTACTGGATGCAAGAGCATGTAGAGTTGAATGATTGCCAGCAATCATCAAGCAGACGGCAGCTTTTGATGCAAGACTATTGTTGGTATTGCTCCAATAATAACCGATTGAGCCCACCTTGTGGAGTGTGCTAAATGAACTGTCACGTAAACCTACCGCTGGTAGGAAAATGCTATTGCCATTCTCTTTGTCGGTAAATTTTGTGCCGTCTATTCCGTTTTGGGTCGCTTGCTGGTAACTGACTTTTTCTTTATCAAATAAAGACATCATTTCATTCATCGTAGGTACTCGCCAACCTGGAGGGCTAGGGTCGTTATCCTTTTCCCATTCGGTACCTTCGGGGTCAGTATCATTCCAATCGGTCACTTTATTATCAGTGGTATTCCATGCCTTTTTTCTGTTCCATTGGTAAAATTTTCCTGCATTTTCTGGGGATTGGGCAAAAGTACCTACTTCGTCTACATTTCGGGTTGCCCACGTAACACCATTAATGACTACGCGGTCATCTGCTGACGCGAATCCAGTAATAATCATTATAAAGCATAGGGTTAAAAAGGTTATTACTTTTTTCATGGTGTCATTCCTTCTAAAAAACAGTGAATCTTATCTGCCCCTTGTTGAAATTTTTGCACATATTCAGGTTTTTCAATTTTATCGTATTATCAGCACGTACACGAAAAAGCCCACCTGCGCTAACAGGTGGGCTTTTCAAGAACCGAGTTTTAACAACCGCTATACAAGTAGTCGAGCTGCCTGATAGATTACAGTGTGTTAACAAGGTCTTATTTCGTACCCGTCATTTTTTCATCCTGAAAGAATGACAAGCGCTTCTGAATAAGTGGTGCCCGGACTCGGAATCGAACCAAGGACACGGGGATTTTCAATCCCCTGCTCTACCGACTGAGCTATCCGGGCAACGGGGCGCATTAAACCGTATTGCTGATGTGGCGTCAACGGGTTTATGGAAAAAAAACTGAAAACAGAGCTGATTGCTGGCTTTTCAGTCAAGGTGTTCAAAATGCTATCTTTATCCTGCATGCCATAAAACCTCGGCTTGCAGTCCGGGGATATCAGGCACGGTTTTCCACCTAACGGGGTGTTTGCTGTTGCTTAACTTAATGCACCGAATTTACGGCACTGAGCAATCTGTAGAATATCTGCTGCTAGACGTTTAGCGACAGCGACATCCTGCAACTGCCGGTTGACGAGCAATTTACTGAGACATCCCTCTTGCACCAGTTCCATTTGTTGGGCAACCAAATCGGCATCATCGACATCCATCTCTCGCAATAGCTCACGGGTGAAATGGAAAGAAGCTAATTTCTGTTGCTCAGCTAACTGGTGAATAGGGTGGTCGCTGGCGGGGAACAAACTACAGGCAGCAATAAACAGACAACCAGGATAACGCTCATTGAGAACATGTGCGGTCAACACATCATAACGTGCCAACAGCTTTTGCTGTACGCTAAAAGCTTCATCAAGTTGCAACTGGCGGCGCCAAGTATCAATTTGTTGGCCATGATAGCGTAAGCAGTCATACAGCAAAGCTTCGCGATCTGGCCAGAATGGCTGTATATCATGGATTGAAACACCCAACTTGGTGGCCAGCATATCGAGTGTGGTGATCGCCAGCCCCTGCTTTTCCAACAGCTTCAGCGCGGTATTTAAAACTTGTTCACGTTGCACTTGTGCTTCCTCTCAGAAGAATGTTGAACCACTGCACCTGTTATTGATTAATGTGTTTCTGCAAATGTGCGTTGAATGCCGCAGCATCCATAAACCCGGTGACACGAGCGGCGGGTAACTCTTGTCCCGCAGAGTCAAAAAAAAGAATGGTGGGTAGCCCAAGCACCTGCAAGTGTTTTAGCAAGGCCACCTGTTCGGCGCTATTGGCAGTAACATCAACCTGCAATAGCACTGAATTCGTTAGTTGACCTTGTACTGCAGGATCACTGAACGTGTATTTTTCAAATTCTTTGCAGGCGACGCACCAATCAGCATACAGATCCAACATCACCGATTTACCCTGCGCCTGTTGTAGTGCCAAATTCAGTTGTTCAAGGTTATGAACCTGGGTGAAACCTAGCTGGTTTTGCGCTTGCTTTTGAGGGGCGCTGCTGTGGCCAAATGCCCAGTCTTGCAAGGGGCGCCCGGCGATCACCAACATCACCAATAATATAACCTGCACAAGTCGCACCCAACCATGGGATGATTTCAAGCTGAGAACGAATGCCCAACCCAAGAATGCCAGCCCCAGTAGACTCCAAAGACGTAGCCCCCAAACATCGCCTATCACTCGTTCAAGGAGAAATACCGGTAGCGCCAAGATAACAAAACCGAAAGCTTCTTTAACATATTGCATCCAAGGGCCACTGCGTGGCAGCAGGCGGTTACCGAACAGGGTGACTATCACCAGTGGGATCCCCATCCCCAGTGCATACAGATATAACGTACCACCACCTACCCACATATTGCCGCTTTGAGCAATGTAGAGCAGGATGGCACTGAGAGGGGCGGTGGTGCAGGGGGAACAGATCAACCCGGCCAACGCACCCATAACAAATACGCCGAGCAGTGAGCCCCCCTGTTGAGTATTGCTCCAGTTCGCCAGCCGGGTTTGTAGGCCGGCGGGCAGTTGTAAGGAGAAGCAACCAAACATGGATAAGGCCAAGGCAATAAACAGTACAGACAACCCGATCAACACATAAGGGTGTTGCAGTGCAGCCTGAAATTGTAGCCCGAGAGCGGCAACTACCAGGCCAAGCAAGGTATAGGTTAATGCCATACCTTGTACATAAACCAAGGCCAACACCAGGATGCGTCTATTACTCTGTGGTCGTTCTCGGCCAAGAATAATGCCGGAAATCAACGGGTACATGGGTAGCACGCAAGGTGTGAATGCAATGCCGATACCAATCAATAGTGCCCAGAGTGGGGAAAAGGGCAGTCCGGTTGGTTCTGCGGCGGCAGGTGCTGTAGCCGGCGGCTCTGTGGTTGCGGCTGCAGCGACGGCACGTAAAGGAATGATCCGTGTCTCGGGTGGATAACAGAACCCCGCTTCGGCACACCCTTGATAGGTGACACTCAGGCTGGCGTTACTGCCGGCTTGCAACAGCGGAATGGTCAGGGTCAACGGCTGCTTGAAAATGGCCACATCACCAAAGAACTCATCTTTATGATTCAACCCGGCCGGTAACTCAAATTGGCCCAGAGTTGCATGCTGTGGCACCAGTTTGATTTGATGGCGATACAGGTAATAGCCCGGGCGAATTTCCCAACTCAGTGTCAGTTGGTGGTCCTGCTGTTTAAAATCAAAAGCAAAGGCTTGATCGACAAGCATAAACTGGTTACCGCTGTTTTGGTTAAACAGCGAGGCCTGAACGGCTTGCGGCAAGAAAAACAGGCTGCAAAGCAGTAATATCAGTTTAATGAGGCGTTGATCCATGACAGGTAATCTTTATCTCCAGCTAACACCGGTAGCACCAATAGTTCGGGTGTTTGATATGGGTGATGTTGTTTCAGGTAGGTAAGCAGCGCTTGCTGATGATGTTGGTCACTCTTGAACAGCATTTGTACTTCGTATTCCTGCTCTAATTTGCCTTCCCAGTAATATAACGAGGAGGCACCGGGCAACAGTGTGGCACAGGCGGCCAGTTTTTCAGCCAGTACTCTCGCGGCCAACTCTTGCGCTGTCGCTTCATCGGGGACGGTACAAAGTATGACAATAGCTTCGCAATCAGACATATTCAGCCCTCTTAGCCAGGTTATCTGCAGGATAGCATACCCTGAGGCTATACTCTTTAATCTTCAGGTTGCCAAGATGAGGACAATGAACATTAACGCTGTCCATGAGTAGCGTTCAAAACTGTGTATTGTAGATAAAATTCAATTAGTTGGTTTCATTACCAAAAAGTGTAACACCCAACACCAATCAGCCAGCATTGGGTGTTAATACGATTATTCCGCAAATCCCTTTTTATCACTCAGATTGATAACCTCACGCTGCTCGAGATTAATCATAAAGTGGTCACTGGGTGGCAATGAAGTTCCTAATTTACGCAAAATGGCAAATAGGGCGCCAAAGCGGTTCTGAAATACTTGGCTGACACTATTGTCATCCAGCACTTTCTTATCAGAGAAATGAACGGTGGCTTGGGTATTCGCCAAGGCATCAGCCAGCACGCTGTATTGACCAATCCGCTCAGGAGTGATGTCATCCAGCGCCAGATCGCCAGCGTTAGCCAAGCGATAAAAATCGGTGGCCAGATCAAACCCGCTCCATGCAGCAAAATCATCTAGCTTGAGGTTATTTGCCTGCGCCAGTGATGCTGCCTTAGCTTGGGCACGCTCCCAGTCTGCGGTTATTGTCTCTGGCGTTACGCTTACAGGTACCTGAGGCGAAGCCGCAGTGCACTTGGCTAGCGTGGTTAGCGGCGACAAAGACGGATTAGCCTGTAACTGGGCCAACGTCACAGCGGTGTCCAACTGCGAGAGGATCAGCATATCGCGCCCACTCATGCTGAACAGCATCTCGCGCATTTCACAGGGCCATTCGCTGGGTAAAAACCGCAGGCGGGTCAGCTCCGAGAGATACAGGTTATTGAACTCATGGTAATCCTTACTGGCGAGGATATCGGCATTCCATAATTTTGCCGAACCCTGAGCCGCTAGATGTTGGTGTTCCATCTGATAATGTTCAAACAGTTCGTCGAAACGCGGAACCTGATTCAATCGAACGGTTTCCACCTCGATGGTACTTTTGTTATTGAGAGTGAGCAATTTATAGGCAGGGACGTAAGCCGCCATCGAAGGTGCCTGAATGTTGACCAGAAAACCATCGTCGTACTTGCGAATACCGGTGTCATTAAAGTGCATATGGCCCCCGACGTGGATCTCGATCCCTGCTTTAGCCAATGCGTGTACAGTATCTTCTGCAGGCCGACGAGCCATTTGGAAACTGCCGGTGCCAAACAGCGCTTCAATATCGTCAGATGCCCCGTTATAAAATTCGGTCATCGGGAAATGGCTGAAGGTGATCAACTGTTTATTCTGCTCTTTGGCACGCTGCGCCACGGTTTTGATCCATTCAATCACGTGAGTTTTATGCGTCAGCATACGGTTATATCCCGCATTGCCTGAGCCATTAAAGTTTTTAGGGTTGGCAGGGTCTGCGTCATCGGCGGAAGACTTGGGGATATAGACATTGGCATCAATCGCCAGCAACCAGACCCCAGAAATGGGCTCGACCAGATAGCTGGCGTCCGGCACCTGCAAGCAATGGGTGTAATCACTTTGCTTGTAGCGGCCACCGGTTCCTTCGGCACAAATCTCATAATGGCGGTACTGCCAATCGGCCTGCTGGCGCGCGGTATCAAATGTGTAGCTGGTGGTTGAATAGGTGCTGTATGGGGTTTCCCAATAAAGATAGGAGGCTTTGGGCATAAAACCGTGTTCGGCAAGAGCCGTGGTCACCCCTTCATAGCCCAACTCACGGATATCTTCCGTACAGACGGTGGGTAATTCATATCCTGCGTCAATAATCGCCCAGGCATCGCTGTAACCATTGCATTCAGCAGCGCCCTTGCTATAGATACGCTGTTCTTTCCCCTCCTCACCGAGAAAATCGCTTTTCCCACCCGGGCGTTCAAACGGCACATTAGGATCATGATTGCCGGGAGCGGCGAAAAACTGAATACCATAGCGCTGGGAGTATTCATCCAGAATTTTTTTCAGCCCACGCATATGGATTGGCTGGCCATCATCACTGAAATCACCGGGTAACGCGACCAACTTGATCCCACGCTGTGCCGCATCGTCCAACGCCGCCAGAAAAGCGAAGTAGTTCTCATTGAATAACCGGGTCGATGTCAGTTGCGCATACATGGTGCGGATCATGGCTGACTGGCCGCTTTTACTGTTCATCAGGCCAGCGAAGGCGTTGCCTTCGAAGGAACCATAAACATCATGAAAATGGACATCTGGCATAAACGCCACGGTTACCGGGCTCTTATCTATTGGAGGTTCTGTTATTGGTTTTTCTTCCGTCGGAGTAGGTGACAGTACCTGCTTGCTGTCGGTATCGCCACATCCCACCAGAAAAGCGGCGGAGATAAAGAGAGCGCCAATTGGCCAAACTGTTTTCATAAAAAACTCCATTTACAATAAAAAATTTTTTGAGCAATAGTAGATTCTCCTTGTGTCATAAATATGATGGATACAGCATCGACGTTAAAAAAAGCAGTAAGTTAAAGCGCTCTCCGGCAACAAACCGGATATACCCGTTATCCTTCAAGTTGCTTAGGTGTTGGCTGCTCTCATTCACCCGAATCACTTACTAATGTAAGCTCATCGGGATTCTCTCTATTGCCGCCTACAAGCAACTCGAATTATTTAGGGTATAGCGTTATTGAGGATGGGCACTTATTTTTTGGTAAAGAGAGAGCCCCTTCCACCAAGATGAATTTATTGCGCAGGGTCGAATATATTTTGCCCATGATCATCACGGCTGCCACAAGGAACAGGGTGATAAATATCACCACCTTCCAGTGCCACAACCGCATATTTTTGGCATAAACCTCTGGCACCGACAAAAACAGCATCGCAGCAGAACGAATATTGGCTTCAATCAGGGACAGACTCAGCGCCAGATAGGCGGTATAGGCAGTAATTGAGGGGATTGCAGAAAAGCGGGGCCGAAACCCCGCCAATCAATTACAAAATCATGCCACCTATCAGGAAGCCAAAGATTACCGCAAATACCACACCCATGGTGCCAGGGATAAAGAATGGGTGGTTAAATACGAAACGCCCAATGCGTGTGGTGCCGGTATCGTCCATTTGTACTGCCGCCACCAGTGTTGGGTAAGTTGGCAGAATGAACAGGCCGGAAACCGCAGCAAAGGAAGCGATAGCAGTCAGTGGGGTAACGTTGAGTGCCAGAGCCATTGGCATCAGAGCTCTAGCGGTAGCAGCCTGAGAATAAAGCAGTGCAGAACAGAAGAAGAAAATGACTGCCAGCAACCAAGGGTGTGATTGGATCACGGTACCTGCAGTGGCTTTGATCCAATCAAGGTTAGCCTGCACAAAGGTATCACCCAGCCAGGCAACACCCAGAATACAAACACAGGCACTCATGCCGGCTTTGAAAGTGCTGGAATTCAATATCAGGTCGGTATCAACGCGGCACAGAATAGTGGTTAGGGTGGCCACACTCAACATGATGATCAAAATGGCATTAGTGGTATTCATTAGTGGTGTTGCCACCAAACCCATGCTTGGGCTGTTGATAATGGCATAAGCCACCACACATAGCACGCCAGCCAGGAACATCAGTACCGACATTTTTGCTTTGGGTTTGATCTCCAGAACGCGGTCACCGCGCAGGGCAATCAGGCCCTCTTCAAAGCGTTTTTGGTAGACTGGATCGTCAGACAATTTGGAGTCAAACAGCCAGGTGACCAACAGCGCCATCAACAACACCGCGAGGAAAGTGGATGGGATTACCACCATCAGCAAATGCAAATAGCTGACACCGTGCCCTTCCATCACCGAAGACATATACACCACGGCAGCAGAGATGGGGGATGCGGTAATAGCAATCTGGGCGGAAACAACGGCGGTAGACAGTGGGCGGCAAGGTTTGATGCCTTGCTCTTTGGCTACTTCGGCAATCACTGGCAGCGCAGAAAGCGAGATATTACCAGTACCGGCGAAGATGGTCAGAAAATAGGTGACGATCGGGGCCAGAATGGTGATGTATTTCGGGTTTTTACGTAGCAGTTTTTCCGTTTGCTGTACCAGATAATCCATCCCACCAGCGACTTGCATGGCGGCGATAGCGGCAATAACGGCCATGATGATTGAAATAACATCGAACGGTATGCTGCCTGGCTTTACGCCAATCATTGCCAGCACCAACACCCCAAGACCCCCAGCAAAACCTATTCCAATACCGCCCAGCCTAGCCCCTAGG
The DNA here is from genome assembly GCF_057180565.1 of Serratia sp. HNCC26DJ244. Classification (NCBI taxonomy): domain Bacteria; kingdom Pseudomonadati; phylum Pseudomonadota; class Gammaproteobacteria; order Enterobacterales; family Yersiniaceae; genus Serratia; species Serratia sp. HNCC26DJ244. The sequence continues at coordinate 31,470 of NZ_JBXUGO010000009.1, forward strand.
AATATGGCCAGTAGAACGATGATTAATTCCACGACTAACATAATATTTACCCCATTCAAAATGATTTTTTATGAAAATAAAAGGTTAAAAAACTGTGACGCAAGAAAGAAAAAAGGCACGCGATCCAATGGATTTGCGTGCCTTTCGGGCTACCGGATGAGTCTATTATTGGTCATTTTCATCAGTATAGCGTTTCGCTTTATAGGCCGGGTGCATCAAGTTCTCCACAGAGAAGATATCATCCAGCTCAGCTTCGCTCAGTAACCCGCGTTCCAGCACGACTTCACGCACACTCTTACCAGTTTCGGCGCAGATCTTGCCAACAATGTCACCATTGTGGTGACCAATGAATGGGTTCAGATAAGTGACGATGCCGATAGAGTTGAAGACATAGTGCTCGCACACTTCCTTGTTGGCAGTAATGCCATTAATGCATTTTTCCAGCAGGTTATAACAGGCGTTGGTCAGAATGTGTATGGACTCAAACATCGCTTGACCAATGACTGGCTCCATTACGTTGAGTTGTAACTGTCCTGCTTCGGCTGCCATAGTAACGCAAGTGTCGTTGCCGATCACTTTAAAACACACTTGGTTGACGACTTCTGGGACTACCGGATTCACTTTGGCTGGCATAATAGAAGAACCCGCCTGTAACTCTGGTAGGTTGATTTCGTTCAGACCAGCGCGTGGGCCGGAAGAAAGTAACCGTAGATCGTTACAAATTTTGGAAAGTTTCACCGCCAGGCGCTTCAGCGCGCTGTGTACCATCACGTAGGCACCGCAGTCTGAGGTGGCTTCGATCAGGTCTTCCGCTGGAACGACGGCCAGGTTACTGACTTCCGCCAGCTTCTGCACTGCCAGATGCTGGTAGCCTTCTGGGGTGTTCAGTGCAGTACCGATGGCGGTAGCACCCAGGTTGACTTCCAGCAACAACTCGGCAGTACGGTGCAGGTTGCGCGTCTCTTCTTGCAGCAGGATGCTGAAAGCACGGAACTCCTGACCCAGCGTCATCGGTACGGCATCTTGCAACTGGGTACGGCCCATTTTCAAAATGGTGGCGAACTCTTGGGCCTTACGGTCGAAGCCTTCTCGCAGTTGGTTAATGGCATCGATCAATTTCTGGTTGGAGGCGTAGACCGCGATACGGAAGCCAGTTGGGTAGGCATCGTTGGTGGACTGGCACTTGTTGAGATGGTCGTTAGGGTTCAGGTACTGATATTCCCCCTTCTGGTGTCCCATCAACTCCAGACCGATGTTAGCCAACACTTCGTTGGTATTCATGTTCAGTGAGGTGCCTGCTCCCCCTTGAAACACATCCACGGGGAATTGGTCCATGCACTTGCCTTTATCCAGCATCTGGTCACAGGCTTGGATGATGGTGTCAGCAATTTGACGAGGAATGGTTTTCAGCTCTTTGTTGGCCATTGCTGCGGCTTTCTTCACCATAACCATGCCGCGAATAAACTCAGGAACATCGCTGATTTTACTGTTGCTGATATAGAAATTTTCAATCGCACGCAAAGTATGAATACCATAATAGGCTTCTGCGGGTACTTCACGTGTTCCTAACAGGTCTTCTTCGATACGAATGTTGTTTGACATGAGAACCTTCTCTAAATATCGCTGCCGAATAATTATATGTGTGATAACAAAATAATGTTGCCGATAGCATCAAGTATGGAAGTATTAACCACACTGATTGTTGCTGCCCAGATCATATGCTGCTTGGTAATAAATGAGTGGGCGCAGATCACTATCTGATGTTTCAAAAATGGCGGCGTGTTGTTTCTGTGGTTCACTTCACATTTTTTAACGGGGTAATAAAAATATCCGTCAGATTGAAATGACTCTATGATGTCCCCATTGTAGTAAAATAGATCTGTTGTAGAACTTATTCGTGGTGTATGCGCTATTGTGCGGATACGCCGACTCTATCGAGAGGAGAAGCCGGTGCGCTGGTTACCGTTATTTCTGATATTTCTGTTGGTTTATATAGAAATATCCTTATTTATCAAAGTTGCTGCGGTATTAGGCGTACTAACAACGCTCTTGTTGGTGCTTTTTACCTCTTGTGTTGGCGTCTCCCTGGTGCGTAATCAGGGGGTGAAAACCTTTGTGCAGATGCAACAGAAACTGGCTGTGGGGGAAAGTCCTGCAGCAGAGATGGTAAAAAGTGTTTCCTTGGTGTTGGCGGGGGTCCTGCTATTGATCCCAGGTTTTTTTACCGATTTTCTTGGCCTGCTGCTGTTGTTGCCACCCGTGCAGAAATTGCTGACATTAAAATTGATGCCACACCTTTCCATTTATCGCACAGGTGGGGGGAGCCAGAATGGGGGGGCGGCCAGTGGCAATACCTTCGACGGGGAGTTCCAGCGTAAAAATGATGAGCGTTACACGCTGGATCATCAACCGGATGATCATGATAAACCTAAAGATCGATGATTTTTTCTCGAATGCGGCTAACAGGCCGCATTTTTGTCTCTATCCTCATCATAATGTCAACCTTAGGAGCATTGCAGGACTAACAAACCTGAATAGAGAGCCGATAATTGGCAGTAATTAAAATTTTTTTTGATTTTGCCCCTTGAAGGGAAATGGAACGCCCCCATTTCAAATCCCACGGAGCCGGTATCAATAATCCGGTGAACAACCCTAAATCTGATAGAAACTTTCTTACAGGAGAGCGTTCAATGAGTATTCGTCCATTACATGACCGCGTTATCGTCAAGCGCAAAGAAGTTGAATCAAAATCTGCTGGCGGCATCGTTCTGACTGGCTCTGCAGCGGGTAAATCCACGCGTGGTGAAGTTGTAGCCGTTGGTAAAGGACGCGTTCTGGAAAGTGGTCACGTCCAGCCGCTGGATGTGAAGGTGGGTGACATCGTAATTTTCAACGACGGTTACGGCGTGAAAGCAGAGAAGATCGACAGTGAAGAAGTGTTGATCATGTCTGAAAGCGACATTTTGGCGATTGTTGAAGCCTAATTACGCTTTATATCTTCTAATAACCTGAACAAGTTGAAGGGAAATACTAATGGCAGCTAAAGACGTAAAATTTGGTAATGACGCTCGCGTGAAGATGCTCCGTGGCGTGAATGTACTCGCTGATGCAGTGAAAGTGACCTTGGGCCCTAAAGGGCGCAACGTCATACTGGATAAATCTTTCGGTGCACCTTCCATCACTAAAGATGGCGTATCTGTTGCTCGTGAAATCGAACTGGAAGACAAGTTTGAGAACATGGGTGCTCAAATGGTGAAAGAGGTTGCCTCTAAAGCCAATGATGCTGCAGGTGACGGCACCACCACTGCCACTGTTCTGGCTCAATCCATCATCACCGAAGGCCTGAAAGCTGTAGCTGCAGGTATGAACCCGATGGACCTGAAGCGTGGTATCGACAAGGCCGTTATTGCGGCGGTTGAAGAGCTGAAAAAGCAGTCTGTACCTTGCTCTGATTCTAAAGCTATCGCTCAAGTAGGCACCATCTCTGCAAACTCCGATGACACCGTGGGTAAATTGATTGCAGAAGCGATGGAAAAAGTGACTCAAGAAGGTGTTATCACCGTTGAAGAAGGCACTGGTCTGCAAGATGAGCTGGATGTAGTAGAAGGTATGCAGTTCGACCGTGGCTACCTGTCTCCTTACTTCATCAACAAGCCAGAAACCGGTTCTATTGAACTGGAAAGCCCTTATATCCTGCTGGCTGATAAGAAAATTTCCAACATCCGTGAAATGCTGCCAGTACTGGAAGCGGTTGCCAAAGCAGGTAAGCCACTGTTGATCATCGCAGAAGATGTTGAAGGTGAAGCGCTGGCGACCCTGGTGGTTAACACCATGCGTGGTATCGTCAAAGTGGCAGCGGTTAAAGCACCGGGCTTTGGTGATCGCCGTAAAGCCATGCTGCAAGATATTGCTATCCTGACTGCCGGTACCGTCATTTCTGAAGAGATTGGCCTGGAGCTGGAAAAAGCGACTCTGGAAGATCTGGGTCAGGCAAAACGCGTGGTTATCAACAAAGACACCACCACGATTATTGATGGTGTGGGTGATGAGGTTGCCATTAAAGGCCGCGTTACTCAGATCCGTCAGCAAATTGAAGAAGCGACTTCTGACTATGATCGCGAAAAACTGCAGGAACGCGCCGCTAAACTGGGCGGTGGTGTGGCAGTTATCAAAGTCGGTGCCGCAACTGAAATTGAAATGAAAGAGAAGAAAGCCCGTGTTGAAGATGCCTTGCATGCGACCCGTGCAGCGGTAGAAGAAGGCGTGGTTGCTGGTGGTGGTGTGGCCTTGATTCGTGTAGCAGGCAAGATTGCTGGCCTGAAAGGCGATAACGAAGACCAGAATGTGGGTATCAAAGTGGCTCTGCGTGCCATGGAGTCTCCACTGCGTCAAATCGTGATCAATGCGGGTGAAGAAGCCTCTGTGATTGCCAATAAAGTGAAAGCAGGCGAAGGCAGCTTCGGCTATAACGCTTACACTGAAGAATACGGCGATATGATCGCTATGGGTATTCTGGATCCAACCAAAGTGACCCGTTCTGCACTGCAGTATGCGGCTTCTGTCGCTGGTCTGATGATCACCACCGAATGTATGGTGACTGATCTGCCGAAAGACGATAAAGCTGATATGGGTGCTGGTGGTATGGGTGGCATGGGCGGTATGGGTGGTATGGGCGGTATGATGTAATCCCCCCAAGCACCGATGTGTATTGAGACCCGGCTTCGTGCCGGGTTTTTTTATGGCTATGTCCCAATAGTGTGACGGGTGAGCAGAAATTGCTTCGCGATGGGGGATAAATGCCGCTGTTGCACATATTTTTGCAGATCATGTTGATTTAGTGTGTAAACTGATAGCTCATCAACTGTCGCTCAAGGTGTTGATCAGGCTCCAGTGGCCGCTGGCAATGGATGCTAGAAACATAGCAGCGTTCTTTGATAAGTTTTGCGTCATTCTCAATATTAGATGGGGGAAAAAATGCGGATTAAAACCTTACTGGGTCTATCGGCAGCATTGTTGCTGGCGGGTTGTAGCACTAGCAACGAACTGAGTACTGCAGGGGAGCAAGTTAAATTTACTGAGACCAAACCTGCCGCAGAATGCCAATTTATCGGTGAAGTAACCGGTTCTCAAAGTAACTGGTTGGCAGGCAATGACGGTGAAAGTGGTTCCATGCGGGGTGCAGCCAATGATTTGCGTAACAAGGCCGCCGCAATGGGGGGCAATCTCCTTTATGGCGTGAGCAGCCCAAGCCAGACGTTTCTCTCCAGCTTTGTGCCCGGAGAAAGCAAAATGATTGGCCAAGTGTATAAGTGTCCCTAACACCAGAATGACTACTTAGTACGACTTAGGTAGGTTCAAAGAGGAGTGTGCTGGCATTCCTCTTTCGTATAACAAGCCATTATTTTTCCATCAGATGCAGATCCAGCGGTGTTTTGCTGGCTTCCCCACCGACTTCGCGGGTTAAGCGTGGTACCAGGTAACCTGAAACCTGGCTTAACAAGCCTTTCATAATCACTCTAGCTTTATCATCACTGACCATAAAATGAGCGGCGCCTTGTACTTTATCGAGCAGATGAAGGTAGTAGGGCAAGATACCTGCATCGAACAGGGCGTGGCTGAGTGCAGCTAGCGTATCGGGACAATCATTGATGCCTCGCAGTAAAACGCTTTGATTGAGTAATGTCACACCAGCGTGGCGTAACTGCGTCATCTTGGCGCACAGTTCCTGGTCAATTTCATTGGCATGATTGATATGTGTCACCATCAATACTTGCAAGCGCGATGCTGATAGACGCTGGCAAAGCGTGGTGGTGATGCGGGCGGGGATCACCACTGGTAAACGGGTATGGATGCGTAGCCGCTTGAGATGCGCAATGTTCTCCAGTTCACCTATCAGCCAATCAAGCTCCTGGTCTTTGGCCATCAATGGATCGCCACCGGAGAAAATAATTTCATCCAGTTCTGGGTGTTGGCGGATATAATCCAACGCTTGTAGCCAGTTTGCTTTGTTACCCTGATTATCCTGATAAGGGAAATGGCGGCGGAAGCAGTAGCGGCAGTTGACGGCACAACCCCCTTTGACCAACAGAAGGGCGCGATTACGATATTTATGGAGTAAACCCGGTACTACGCTGCGTTGTTCATCTAACGGGTCGACAGTAAAGCCGGGGGTGTTGATAAACTCAGCACTGCTGGTTAAAACTTGTCGCAGTAATGGGTCGTTGGCATCGCCATGGCGCATACGGGCGGCAAAGGTACGGGGTACGCGCAGGGCAAATAGGCGGCGAGCGTCACCCCCCTGCAGTAGTTCGGGGTGATTATTCAGCGATAAAAGCTGCAGCAATTCATTGGGATCGGTAATAACATCGGCAAGTTGATGTAACCAATCTTCTCTATGCGGTGTATTTCGGGTTATAATGTGTGCCATTTTTTTGGCTAAGCTACCAGTTTAATTATTCAGAGGGCCATCATGGCGACTTATTCTAGCAACGATTTCCGTCCGGGTCTTAAAATCATGTTCGAAGGCGAACCTTACGCTGTCGAATCCAGCGAGTTCGTCAAGCCCGGCAAAGGTCAGGCGTTTGCACGTGTTAAAATGCGCCGTTTATTGACCGGTACCCGTGTTGAGAAAACGTTTAAATCTACCGACTCTGCCGAAGGTGCCGATGTTGTTGATATGAACCTCACCTACTTGTACAACGATGGTGAGTTCTACCACTTCATGAACAACGAAACTTTTGAACAGTTGGCTGCGGATGAAAAAGCGATTGGTGATAGTGCCAAGTGGATGCTGGATCAAGCAGAGTGTATTGTGACGTTATGGAATGGTCAGCCAATTGCGGTGACACCACCAAACTTTGTAGAACTGGAGATCGTTGATACTGATCCTGGTTTGAAAGGTGATACCGCGGGGACAGGTGGCAAACCCGCTACGCTGAGCACCGGTGCTGTTGTTAAGGTCCCACTATTCGTGCAGATTGGCGAAGTGATCAAGGTTGACACCCGCTCTGGCGAATACGTTTCTCGCGTTAAATAAGCCGTTGTTGAAAGAGGTCACCGCCTGTGGCCTCTGCAAATTATCCCCATGGTCATTCAAACCCTAGGGGATAATTATCTACTCAGCCAGATGGGACGACCCACCTGCGCTTCTTTTATCCGGGGACGACCCTATTTGTTTGGGAGCCGTTTCATGGCGTGGATTATCCTCATTTTTGCCGGGCTGTTAGAGGTCGTTTGGGCTATTGGCTTGAAGTACACCCACGGTTTTAGCCGCTTAATGCCCAGTTTGATTACGCTTGCCGCTATGGCTGCCAGTATGATATTGCTGGCCAATGCGATGAAAACATTACCAGCAGGTACCGCTTATGCCGTGTGGACCGGTATTGGGGCGGTGGGGGCGGCGATAATGGGCATGATACTACTTGGCGAATCTGCCAGTATGATGCGTATTCTTAGCCTGTGCTTAATTATCGCCGGCATTTTAGGGCTGAAATTTAGCAGTTAGTGGGTCAGTGGTTATTGGCTGGGGCGCTGCTCGACCCAGAGCAGGGCTTCAGTGTTAAAACCATATCCTTTGGCAATATGAACCAATCTTTCCCGCGTAGCGCTATCGAGTGTCGGTGTACGCGCCAGGATCCACAGGTAATCTTTACTTGGCCCAGAAACCAGAGCGTAACGGTATTCAGGATCCAGTTCGATCACATGGTAGCCCCCGTAAAAAGGGCCGAAGAAAGAGACCTTTAATGAGGCGGTCTGTGGTGAGCCAATGAAATAAGCTTTACCTTCGCTGGCTTTCCATTGTTGTTTTTTAACGTCAAAACCGCGGTTAATCACCTTTATACCCCCATCTTCTCGTGGGCTGTAATTGGCGCTGACTTGCTGTAAACCCCGTTCAAACCGATGGTCCAGGCGAGCGATTTCATACCAAGTACCAAGATAACGTGTGCTGTCGAAGTTATCGACAACCTTGACATCCTTTGGCGGGCTGACGCTACAGGCCACCGCAAGCAGGGCAGATAATATGACAGAAAGCTTTGACCAGAAGTTCATGGCTTATTCCTATTTATCGGTACAGATAAACAGTATAGATCCGCAATCAACTAAACAGCAGAAGAGAAAAATTCAGGTAGGGCTGTAGGGAGAATTGGCGGCCAACGAAAGTTGACCGCCAGAGAGGTTACAGAGTAGCAACCCCGATCAGGGTAACCACACTCAGGATGGCTGCCAGACCATAAAAGACCCACTTGCCAGCAGGCACATGGATTTTCAGGTCATGCATGGCGTGGTGGATGCGGTGCAGCCCACACCATAGTGGCAGAATAATCATCAGCAGCAGGAACAGGCGGCCAATCCAGCTTTGGCAAAATGCCAATACGCGGTCATAGCTCAAGGCATCGCCAGGGAACAGGCCTAGCGGTAGCAAGATCCCGACTAGCAGCACGATTGCAGGGGCAACAATCGCTCCCCACATACCACCTGCGCCAAATAATCCCCAGAAAACCGGCTCATCAGAGCGTTTAGGTGATTGATTTATCATGTTTCCTCCGGATTACAGTAACGCTACGGCGAGAATGACTACCGTAACGACAATTGTCACCGCCCACAGGGCTTTAACAATTGGCTCCGGCCCCATTTTCTCGTCTTTTACGATGATATTGGCTGCCTTGGGTGCTAAATCGAACCAGGTTTTAGTGTGCAGTGCTGCAGCCAACAGAGCCACGATATTAATCAATAGCACGATTGGGTTTTGCAGAAAACCGACAAACCCAGCCCAGCCTTCAGGGCCACCTTTAAGCGCAAATACGCCGTAGAGCAGCACGATACTGAACCACACGGCCATGAATGATGTGCTTTCACGCAGCATATAGAAACGGTAGAAACCCAACTGTTTCCACCAGGTCGGCGTCATGGTACGTACATAGGGTTTACGTTGTGTTGTCATTGCTGTCTCCCCTCCCTTATTGCGGTTTCAGCATTGCTATCATGAAGTCTTTGGCACTATCCACCTTGCCCTGCTGTACGGCAGCGGCGGGGTCGACATGCTTCGGACAGACTTCAGAGCAGTAGCCAACAAACGTACAGGCCCAAACACCATTTTGCCCATTGAGTTGCGGCATACGTTCTTTCTTGCCGTGGTCACGGCTGTCGAGATTATAACGGTGTGCCAGGGTAATGGCGGCTGGTCCGATAAATTCCGGATTGAGTCCAAACTGTGGGCAGGCGGCATAGCATAAGCCACAGTTGATACAACCGGAGAACTGGTGATACTTGGCCATTTGCGCAGGCGTTTGCAGGTTGGTCCCTTCTGCTGGTTTGCGATCATTGCCGATGATGTAGGGTTTAATCGCTTCCAGGCTTTCGATAAAGTGGGTCATATCGACCACTAGATCGCGCTCAATCGGGAAATTGCCTAACGCTTCTACCTTCATGCCCGCAGTGTATTCACGCAGGAAGGTTTTACATGCCAGTTTCGGCACGCTATTGACCATCATGCCGCAGGAGCCGCAGATAGCCATACGGCATGACCAGCGGTAGGACAGGTCCGGTGCCAGGTTATCTTTAATATAGCCCAGTGCATCCAGCAGCGAAGTCTGCTCATCGTAAGGTACGCTAAACGTTTCGAAATGCGGCTCAGCGTCGCTTTCCGGGTTATAGCGCATGACTTCGATTTTTATGGTTTTCATCTCAGCCATTCGCTTGCTCCTTATCCTTTTTCTCCTGTGCTTCAGCTTCTGCGCCATAAACACGCTTCGCTGGTGGCAATTTGGTAATTTTCACGTCGCTATACTCCAGGCGTGGTGCGCCATCCGGGTTATGGAACGTCAGCGTATGCTTCAGGAAGTTCACATCGTCTCGCTCGGTACAGCCTTCATCAAGACGCTGGTGTGCACCGCGTGATTCTCTACGGTTCAACGCGGAGTGGGCCATACATTCGGCAACATCCAAGCCGTAACCCAATTCGATGGTATACAGCAAATCGGTGTTGAACACATTGGTGGAGTCAGTGATCTTGACGCGCTTGAAGCGCTCTTTCAATTCAGCCAACTTATCGACGGTCTTTTGCATCAGTTCAGGTGTACGGTAGATCCCGCAACCTTCTTCCATTGACAGACCCATTTCATCGCGGATTTTAGCCCAGTTCTCATTACCTTCTTGCTTCATCAGGTTGCTGAGACGTGTTTCAACATCGCGACCTTGTGCGTCGAGAGCACTGTCGTTAGCAGGGGTGGCTTCCAGTGCGCGACGAGCTGCATTTTCACCCGCTACACGGCCAAAGACCACCAGTTCAGCCAGTGAGTTGGAGCCCAGGCGGTTGGCACCGTGCAGGCCGACGGAAGAACATTCACCGACAGCGAACAACCCTTTAATACGCGTTTCACAGTTTTGATCAGTTTCGATCCCACCCATGGTGTAGTGCGCGGTTGGACGAACCGGGATCGGCTCTTTAACTGGGTCAACGCCAACATAAGCTTTTGCCAATTCACAGATAAATGGCAAACGTTCCAGCAGCTTTTTCTCACCCAGATGACGGAGATCCAGGTAGACCACATCGCCGCGTGGCGTAGGGATGGTGCGACCAGCACGCCATTCGTGCCAGAAAGCCTGCGAAACTTTGTCACGCGGGCCCAGTTCCATATATTTGTTCTTTGGCTCGCCCAATGGGGTTTCTGGGCCCATACCGTAGTCTTGCAGGTAACGGTAGCCATCTTTGTTGACCAGAATACCGCCTTCACCACGGCAGCCTTCGGTCATCAGAATACCGGAACCTGGTAGACCTGTTGGGTGATACTGAACAAACTCCATATCACGCAAAGGAACACCGTGGTGGAATGCCATCCCCATACCGTCACCGGTGACGATGCCGCCGTTGGTGTTATAACGATACACACGGCCTGCACCCCCGGTCGCCATAATAACCGCATTGGCGCGGATCAGGACGCGGGTACCTTCCATCATGTTCAGGGCGACTACGCCACGAGCCTGGCCATCATCCACCAGCACATCCAGTACAAAGTGCTCATCAAAGCGTTGGATTTGTGGGTATTTCAGTGAGGTCTGGAACAGGGTATGCAGCATATGGAAGCCGGTTTTATCGGCGGCGAACCAGGTACGTTCGATCTTCATGCCACCAAAGCGACGAACGTTAACTGAACCATCCGGTTTACGGCTCCAAGGGCAGCCCCATAGTTCAAGCTGGGTCATTTCCTGTGGGCAACTGTGGACAAAATGATCAACCACATCTTGTTCACACAACCAGTCGCCACCAGCAACGGTGTCCTGGAAGTGATAGTCGAAGCTGTCGTGGGGCTGAGTGACTGCTGCAGATCCTCCTTCGGCGGCCACGGTGTGGCTACGCATTGGGTAAACTTTTGATATAAGAGCAATTTTTAGCTGGGGATTGGCTTCTGCGGCGGCGATTGCTGCCCGTAAACCTGCTCCCCCTGCGCCAATAATGGCTAGGTCGGCGTTAAAGGTTTGCACTGCACTCCTCCAAAGTTCTTGTTAATACTATCAATTTCATATCTATACTTAATATTTATAACATAATTCGCCTGCTAATCTATTTAGGCGATTCATTAATATGGCAACTTAAAAACTAAGGATAGATAACCCTTACCGGATATGAGGACGTAATTATAACTAATCTTAAGTAGGATAAATTTGATGTGATCGATTATTTTGCCTTTTAACCATAAAACGAAAGGCATTTGGGCAAAAAATAATAAGATATCTTGGCGTTGCTTTCGAGCGAGGTTATTACCTGTGATTTGTATAGTTAATATGTTCTTTATGATTTTAATTAGGCGCCCAACGCTCGCTTTCTTATGATTTGTTTGCTTGGCTGGATACGAGTAGACTGCACCCCTGTTTTATTTCGGAGTAATAATCATGAGCGAAACGGCAAGCTGGCAACCCAGTGCCCCAATTGCCAATTTGTTGAAGCGTGCGGCGATATTGGCAGAAATCCGGCGTTTTTTTGCTGATCGTGGCGTGTTAGAAGTGGAAACACCGACAATGAGTCAAGCAACAGTGACTGACCTCCATCTGGTCCCCTTCCAAACACGTTTCGTTGGCCCAGGTGTGCCAGATGGCCTGACGTTATACATGATGACCAGTCCGGAATATCACATGAAACGCCTGCTGGCTGCCGGGAGCGGGCCGATTTATCAGTTGTGCCGCAGTTTCCGTAATGAAGAAGCGGGTCGGTATCACAATCCTGAATTCACTATGTTGGAATGGTATCGTCCGCATTTCGATATGTACCGTCTGATGAATGAGGTGGATGATCTGTTACAGCAGGTATTGGACTGCAGCAGTGCAGAAACACTCTCTTATCAGCAGGCTTTCCAGCGCCATTTGGCGATAGACCCCTTGTCGGCCGAGAAAGCGCAATTGCGTGAGGCTGCCGCGAAGCTTGATTTGAGTAATATCGCTGACACGGAAGAAGATCGCGATACGTTATTGCAACTGCTGTTCACCGTGGGGGTAGAGCCCTACATTGGCCAGGATAAACCGGCATTCGTTTATCATTTTCCTGCTTCTCAGGCGGCTTTGGCCGAGATCAGTACCGAGGATCACCGCGTAGCGGAACGATTTGAGGTCTATTTCAAAGGTATTGAACTGGCGAATGGTTTTCGTGAACTGACAGATGGTAATGAACAGCGTCAGCGATTTGAGCAGGAAAACCGTAAGCGCGTGGCGCGCGGTTTGACGGCTCAGCCGATTGATAATAACTTGCTGGACGCGTTGCAAAAGGGCATGCCTGAGTGTGCAGGGGTCGCGGTGGGTGTTGACCGCCTGGTGATGTTGGCCTTAGGGGCGGAAAAGTTAAGTGATGTGATCGCGTTTCCGGTTGATCGAGCATAAGCGTGAGTGGGTATTGTCACTTGTGTTATCAGGGTTCAGTTGACTGAACCCTGATTGTTTTATAGCTCACCAGGTTCGCGGCCAGGGTTTCCTTGCGCGGGGCGGCCATTATTGTTCAGGCGTGAGAGGGTTTCGCGACGAACCTGGAAGGGCGGGTACGGCAAGGTGATACCGTGCTCACGGTAACCGCTGAGGATCAACTGGTGGAGCTCGTGACGCAGCGGCATACGATGCACCATTTCGGCGGCATAAATACGCAGCTCGAAAATTTGAATACCCTGTTGCAGATCCACCAGATAGGCTTCCGGTGCCGGGTTATCCAGCACCAACGCGCAGCGTTCTGCTGCCGTCATCAGGATCCTGGTGACCTCTTCACTGTCAGCCTCTGCGGGGGCCGGGACGGTCAACACCACACGAGAGATGGAGTCAGACAGCGACCAGTTGATAAACTGCTCGGTGATAAATGCCTTGTTGGGCACGATGATCTCTTTGCGGTCCCAATCTGAAATGGTGGTCGCCCGGGTGTTGATTTTAGTGATATTCCCCGTCAGGTTGCGGATGGTCACTGTATCGCCGATACGAATCGGCTTTTCAAACAAAATAATCAGGCCCGAGATAAAGTTGGAGAAGATCTCTTGCATACCAAAGCCCAAGCCCACACTGAGTGCGGTAACTACCCATTGCAACTTTGACCATTCAATACCAATCCAAGAGAAACTGAGAATTGCGCCAAATAGCAGCAGCAAATATTTTGTGATGGTGGTGATGGCGTAGCCAGTGCCAGGGGTCAGATCCAAATGCTGCAACACCACCAATTCCAGCAGTGCAGGCAAGTTACGCACCAGTTGCATGGTAACGGTGATGACCAGAATGGCGATCAACACGGCACCCATGGTGATGGGTAGGGCGGTCTCGACTCCATTGACGGTAGACATCACATCCCAGAGCTTAATATTTTCCAGAAAAGCGAATGCGGAATGTATTTCGGACCATAAAACAATCACTGAAACCAGGGCAATCATGGTCAGGATTGAGCGTACCAACTGCAGTGACTGTGCACTGATGGTATCAAGATCAATTTCTGTCTCATCAACTTCAATTGCCCCCTCTGTGCTGCTGGGCGCCTGTGTTGACTCACCCTCACCTTTGGCTCGTTGGGCCAGAATATCAGCACGGCGCTGCTTGGCTCGTTCAAATGCAATGCGGCGCCGCTGGATCAACATCCAACGGCGGATAATATGATAAACCACTAATAGCAGGAACCAGATGGCCACCGAGGTTTCTAAACGTGCCAGTAGTTTCTGGGCGGTAGTCAGGTAGCCGATGGCCGAAGCAAATGCGGCAATCAGTGGGGCTGAGAGTAATAATCCCCACAATGCGCTATTGACGATATTCTCACCACTCCCTTTTTTATCCAGGTACAACGGAATACCGGCGCGTTTCAGGCTGTTAGTAAGTAGTGCCAGCGCCAGGCATAACAAGATAAAACACAGGCGTCCGAGGGTGCTGGCAAATTCACGATCATTAAAATTGTCAAAAGTAATCAATGCCATAATCAGCGGCACAATCAGCCAGATCGACATCTTGTAATAACGCATGGCGAGGGAGATCTGTTTCACTGGCCAACCGAAATGAGCGATAAACAGCCCCTGCGGATGGGCAAAGGCTGCGCTGATCATACACACCCATAACACGGGCAGTGTCGCGGTGACGCCATCCCCTATTGCGACAGCGACGGGATACGGCCAAGCATTTTGCAGGCCAAAACCCATTGCCGCCCATAATACCGGTAGGGGTAAGGCCACCAGAATTGACCAGAAGACAGTACGTAACGTTAGCGAAAATTCGTCTTGTGTCACCTTACCCACTTTACTGCTGGCCCGCGCGAGAAATGCGTGGTAGTGCCTGCGTGAACTGATGCTCAAGATCACCAATAAGACGGCCCCAAAAAGGGGGATTATTGTTTCCCGGCTGGTCACCATCATCATAAAGGCGCCGCTGAGCTGGGTGAGGGTATCCAGTGACAGCAGTCGGGTCAGGTCAGAGGCGACATTAAGTGGGTAAGCGAGTGTTATCGGGCTGACATCCGCGACCCAAAACAGGTAGCGATGCGTCGCATCACGGATGTCATTAAGTGCATCCACCAACTGAGTGTTGGCAACTTTTAGCTTGGTCAGCTCAAGAATTTGGGTATCACAGCCAGACAGGAGTGAATTCAGCAGTTCACGTTGTGTTCGTATCTGGGCATCAACAATGCGTTGTTGGGCATCGGTCAGTGGAGAACCATCATCCTGTTTCAGATTTCTCGCCTGCTGGGGTAACTTTTCCAACTGACTTTCAAACTGTAAACGTTGTACCCGCAGATTGGCCATGGTGCGATCCAACTGCTGTGGTTTGGGCGCATCTGGCAACGTAGCTACTTGTGCACGCAGTGTCTCGCCCAATGCCGTAGAGGCTCCAAGCCATTGTGCTTGTTCCCTGATTGAGGTGAGCGCCTGACGGACCTGCAGTGTCTGAGCCGCGGCTTGGCGTTGTTGGGAAGAGATCAACTCCATCTGCTGAGCCTGATTGTTCAGGGCGGTAGACAGCTCGCGGTTGATTTGTAACTGCTGGCTGATGCTTTTGGGCAGATCGTTATTCTGCTCTGCTAATTGCTCGGTTTTCTCTAGTGCGAGCTCAGCTTCACGCTGGCGTTGGCTATTAAGGCTATTGCGCAAGGCCTGCAGTTGTATATCTGTTTTTTCATGGCGTTTTTTATGGATTTCGGCACGGACACGTGCCAATTCCTGACGGTTATTAGCGGAAAGTTGAGCCAGTTCCAGTTCATCGACTCTCGCTTTTCTGGCTGCCAATTCAGCTTGTGATTGTGCCAACTGCGCCAGTGCCAGTGGCGTAGTTTGGTTTTTCCCTTGGGATTGTAGCCGCTGTTGCACTTCTGCTAATAAGCGTCTCGCCTCACTTTGCTGGTGTGGCAATTGGTTGAGAGAGTCGCTGATATCCCGTGAGCGTTCCTGCTCTTGTTGTAACAGACGTGCCTGCTCTAATAACTGACTGCTGGTTTGCAGGATCAGTTGTTCCAGTTCGCTGGTTGGCAGATTGTCGCCATTGGACGGGGTTTTGCTTTCTTCTTCGGCGAGTTGCTTATGCAACTCTTGTATCATCTTCGGAAAGCCGTCGATCACCCGCTGGAACTGTTCAGCGTCGCTTTGTGACTCTTTACGCTCATTAAGCCAGTTTAGCGCACTTTGCAACGCCTCAATGGTTTCCGCCTGATTAGGGGCATTTTTGTTACTCTCAACCTGTTTTAATTCCTGCTGTAATTGCGATTCGTTGGGGACCGTCGCCCCCAGAACCGGTTGAACGAATAACAGGCTGAACAGTAATGAAATAATCAGGCGCACAGCGTCAGCTCCTTAGCTTGGCGAAGTGATGTTAGCGTCTGGCATGGACACGATTTGTGCGAAAGCCTGGCCCATACGGGTCACGGTGCCATTGTTCAGATGAGGGGCGAACTCCACGCTGCCGGCAGTGAACAGATTGATCACGGTAGACCCCAGTTTGAAACGGCCCATCTCGTCACCTTTAACCAACGAGATGGCACCTTCCATCCCTTCCGCAGGATAGGTCCAGCGTTTGATAATGCCTTCACGTGGTGGTGTGACAGTACCTGCCCAGACGGTTTCGATACTGCCAACAATGGTTGCACCTACCAGGATCTGCACCATTGGGCCAACGACGGTATCAAACACGCAGACCACGCGTTCATTACGGGCAAACAGGTTTGGCACGTTGGCGGCAGTTAATGGGTTCACGGAGAACAGATCCCCTGGCACGTAAATCATTTCACGCAATGTGCCATCACAAGGCATATGAACACGGTGATAGTCACGGGGGGCGAGATAGGTGGTAGCAAACAGGCCATTGCGGAATGATTCCGCGAGCAAGTAGTTGCCTGCCAATAAGGCTTCTAGCCCATAGTGGTGGCCTTTAGCCTGGAAAATCTGATCATCAAGGATCGGGCCTAATTGGCTGATAGCGCCATCGGCAGGCAGGGTTAGCACATCAGGTTCTGCAACGATGGGGCGCGCACCCTCGCGCAATGGACGCACGAAAAAGTCATTGAAGGTGGCGTAGGAATTCAGGTCAGGGTTCTGTGCTTCCTGCATATCCACACGATAATAGCGGGCGAAGAGTTTCACCACCTGTTGCGTCAGCCAACCAGCTTCTTTTTCTGCTCCCCAACCCGCAAGACGGGTCAGTGCCAGTTTTGGCAGCCAATACTGTAATTTAATTTTGAGACTATCTAGCACGTTAACCTCGTGAAAACGTATAAAAATGCACATAATCATGATGTCGAAAACACAACACCATTGTGTTGCTGGTTTTACCAGCGAATTGCCTTTTAGTGGTCGCTTGCGTGAACCTGTGTTCCAGACCAGCAGATCAGTTATCGCTATCTGGGAAGTGTTTGCGAGTTTTAACTTGCTCCATGCTTTCCAGAATACGGTGATAATTATCAAAACGTTCTTGCGCTATGGCTCCATTCTCGACGGCTTGGCGAATAGCGCAGCCCGGATCGGTATCGTGGCGGCAATCGCGGAATTTGCACCCGCCTAAATAGTCGCGGAATTCCACATAGGCACGCGTGATTTGTTCAGGTTCCAGATGCCACAGACCAAACTCACGCACGCCAGGGGAGTCGATAACATCCCCGCCATGTTGAAAGTGATACAGTCGTGCCGCTGTGGTGGTATGTTGCCCCAGGCCGGATACCTCGGAAACCTCATTTACCAGAATTTGCTTTTCTGTCGATGGTAGCAAGGCATTCAGTAAACTGGATTTTCCAACGCCGGATTGCCCGGCGAAGATGCTGATACGCCCAACCAGTGCCTGCTCAAAAACGTCCATACCTTCACGGGGCTGGCTGGAGACTTCTAGAACGCGATAACCGAGATGACGGTAGATCCCCATCATGTTATTGACCCGCTTGCGCCCACCATCATCCAACAGATCGATTTTGTTCAGCACAATCAATGGTTCCACAGCCAGTGTTTCACAGGCAACCAAGTAACGATCAATCATGTTGAGTGAAAGTTCCGGTAGAATCGCTGAGACGATGACGATCTGATCAATGTTGGCGGCGATGGGTTTGACACCATCGTAGAAATCTGGGCGATTGAGCACTGAAGTGCGTTCATGTACCGCTTCGACGATGCCTTTGACACCTTCGAGCGGCCCCACCCCTGGGCGCCATACTACACGATCACCGGTGACCAGTGAACGAATGGTACGGCGGATATTACAACGATGTTGTTTGCCATCGGCTGCTTCCACGTCGGCATGCATGCCGAAACGGCTGATGACGATACCATCCTGCGGTTCACCGAGTTGGTTGTCATCCAGCTCAGGTTTATTGTCACTGCGGAGGCGGCGCTGATGATTCGCCTGCACTCGACGCTGTTGGCCTTTGGACAGTTTGTTCTTAGTCACTACGCCTCACTTGAGTCTTGGGCTTTTATCGCTCGGGGTGAGCAAAAAGGCTATGATACACACTATTTTATACCCAAGTTCACTCAAGTTGCAGTCAGAGGGTAAATTACCTGTCCCGATGAGCTTGAAAGGACAATCTATACTCAAAATAATCCGAGTTACTTGTAAGTGGGGAAGCATCATGGCAGGAAAAGAGAATAACCTGATTTGGATCGATCTGGAGATGACAGGGCTGGATCCTGAACGTGACCGTATTATCGAGATTGCGACCCTCGTGACGGATGCAGATTTGAATATCTTGGCTGAAGGCCCGGTGATCGCTGTACACCAATCTGATGAGCAACTGGCGTTGATGGATGATTGGAATGTTCGCACTCATACCGGGAGTGGGTTAGTGGAACGGGTCAAAGCCAGCCAGTTTGATGATCGTGCCGCTGAACTGGCGACGATTGCTTTCTTGCAAGAGTGGGTTCCTGCGGGTAAATCCCCCATTTGTGGTAACAGCGTTGGTCAGGATCGACGTTTCCTTTTCCGTTATATGCCGCTATTAGAAGCCTATTTCCACTACCGTTATCTTGACGTCAGTACCTTGAAAGAACTGGCTCGCCGCTGGAAACCGCAAATATTGCCCGGTTTTCAGAAACAGGGGACTCACCAGGCACTGGATGATATCCGTGAGTCAGTGGCAGAACTGGCTTATTATCGCGAACATTTTATTCAGTTGTAATGCGTAAAATCCCCCTGCAATGCCTTGCTGTGGAGATTAATTATTCACCTTGGCGCTTAAAACAGCGATTAAACAAAATTCGCGATTTTTTTGCTTTCGGGGGCTTGCGGCGAAAAAGATTTCTCGTATAATGCGCACCCCGTACCGATGAACAATTATGACATTGCCACCATCGATACGCCGGGCGGGAATAGCTCAGTTGGTAGAGCACGACCTTGCCAAGGTCGGGGTCGCGAGTTCGAGTCTCGTTTCCCGCTCCAATTTTCCGGTTTTAGACTTCCATTGATGTCTAAAACCGTTTGAAAATTAAAGTGATGAGTCATTTTTAAATTCAGGGTTATCCCCTAAAAGCCATGTGCAAGAAGTCACTATTCAAGTACATCGGCCTGTTGCAATAACATCGTCCGTACTTTTCTCTATTGCCAGTCTAAGCACAGAATGTCGCCCTGTGGTTTGCTGTAACCAACGTCAAAATACGCGGTGCCAAACCTCAACTCACCCCTTGAGCCTCAAAGAATAACAACAGCAAGATCTTCGCGGTTAACGAAGACCTTACTCTGTGAGGAAGGGTCAAGACTCGGATTGTAATAGTCGGCGAGTGATTTTTTGCACTGTCGGGGCAAATAAAGCAACGACAGTGAAACCGACTGGCCATGCCAGCAGAAAAGCGTGCATCCATTGCCGGAAAAAACCGGGGTGATAACCGAGGTTGATAAAAGTCACCCAGGCAGGGATTAAAAAAGTCATTAAACCTGACATTAATAATGAAAACAGCAAACGGTACCGTAATGCTTCAGACATTTTTTTCTCCTGTAAGACGTCATTCGTCAGCCTGAATAAGAATGTTATTGTTGACTTGATTAATGGTGAGCAGATACCGATCACCACGCAAGTGACAGAGGGATTAACTGCAACTTGAAACATATCCAGATAAAATGTTGTGAACAGAGTTATCCACAACTTGTGTACATTCCGTCTGTCGCTAAAAAATACAACGCAATCTAAGTGAATTCTATATCTCATTGATAAATATTTAGTTTTATTTATCAAAAAATGTTATCCAGATCACTTGTTCTTTTTGTGACGGTTGAAAGACAACACATTTTTATTTTTATGCACAAATCCACAAAGGGCATTGCGAGGTGGGAATGATAGGCCTGCCATTGGCCTTAAGCATCCCTTGGTAATCCTTTTTCTATGGTGCGAACTAAACGTTTTTGCTGTGTGGTTTGTACCTCAATCCCTAATGTTTCACGTCGCGTCAGTTGTTGTGTCACTGCCCAGGTGATGTGTTCATCCAACATCGGATTTTCACCCAGTCGGGAGCGTAATGCGATGACAATAATATCCTGATAAGGGGCGTTACCGAGAGCCACTGCGATATTACGCAACCAGCGCAGATGTCCGATACGGCGGATGGCGGAACCTTCGGTGATGCGCAGGAATTTTTCTTCGTTCCAACTGAATAACTCGATGAGAGGTGGGGCATGTAACGCCGCCCGTGGGCTAAAATCCGCTTCATCGCTGAGTGGTGAAAAGCGATTCCATGGGCAAATCAGCTGGCAATCGTCGCAGCCATAGATACGGTTACCTATCAATGGACGGAATTCTTCAGGGATTGTGCCTTCCAGCTCGATGGTCAGGTAAGAAATACAGCGGCGGGCATCAACAGTGTAAGGTGCGACAATCGCCCCTGTGGGGCAAGTGGTGATACAGGCGACACAACGGCCACAGTGATCTTCCACTGGCTTATCCACTGGCAAGGGCAGATCAATCAGCAATTCCCCGAGAAAGAACCATGAACCCACCTCACGGTTGAGGAGTAGTGAGTGTTTACCCACCCAGCCAATACCGGCCTTGGCGGCCAGAGGGCGCTCCATGATGGGGGCCGAATCAACAAACGGGCGGAAATTTAATTCACCGCAATAGGCCTGGATCTGCTCTCCCAGCTTTTTTAGTCGTTGGCGTAATAGCTTGTGGTAATCACGCCCCAGGGCATAGCGGCTGATATAACCCAACTCGCTGTTTTTCAACGTACTGGCGAATCGTGCGTTGGCAGGCAGGTAATTCATACGTACTGTGATAACCCGCAGTGTACCGGGTAATAACTCGTGTGGTCGCGCACGTAACATGCCATGCCGTGCCATCCAGGCCATTTCACCGTGGTACTGCTGATCCAGCCAGGCCTGCAATTTAGGTTCTTCAGCAGTCAGATCGGTATCGCAGATCCCGACTTGTTGGAATCCTAGCGATTGCCCCCATTGCTTGATATGTTGGGCAAGTTGATTGAGATCGAAGGGGTGTGTCATGACGAGCCATAGTAAGGAACAGTACAGCTCCAGTTTACCACACTCTGTCTGGTCTGCAGATTGGATCAGGCAGGCGGAGCCGCTAGCGGCAGCAGCACAGGGTATTTCACTCTATTCATTGATGCAGCGAGCAGGTGCTGCGGCTTATGCGCTGGCCCATGAGCGCTACCCGCATAGTAACCATTGGTTGGTTTTGTGTGGGCACGGTAACAATGGGGGTGATGGCTATGTTGTCGCTCGTTTGGCTGCAGCAGTAGGTACTCAGGTCACGGTTATTGCGGTACAAAGCGCTCACTCCCTACCGCCGGAAGCTGCGGCTGCACGGCAAGCCTGGCTTGAGTGCGGTGGCGAAATTCAGTCGGCCAATAGCCACTGGCCAGAGAATATTGACCTGATTATTGATGGTTTGTTGGGGACCGGATTAGCGGCTGCGCCAAGAGCACCTTATGATGGGTTGATCGAAACGGCTAATAAAGTGGGTGTACCGATTATTTCATTGGATATCCCTTCTGGCTTGCTGGCTGAAAGTGGTGCCACACCAGGAGCCGTGGTTCGCGCGACACAGACATTAACGTTTATTGCGCTCAAACCGGGGTTACTTACCGGGCAAGCCCGCGATTGGGTGGGGCAATTGCACTGTAATACGCTAGGATTAGCAGACTGGTTGGTAACACAACCGCTACAAATTCAGCGGATTACCGCGGACAACCTGGGGCAGTGGCTGAAACCGCGTCGTCCATGTTCCCATAAAGGGGATCATGGGCGCTTGCTGCTGGTGGGGGGCGATCATGGTTTGGGTGGTGCGATACGCATGGCCGCCGAAGCCGCACTGCGTAGCGGTGCAGGTTTAGTGCGAGTACTTACTCACCATGAACATGTCGCGCCGTTATTAACCGCTCGCCCAGAACTGATGGTGCAGCCGTTAACGGATGATAGCTTGCACCAGGCTATCGAGTGGGCGGATGTGATCGTGGTGGGGCCAGGGCTAGGCCAAGGTGATTGGGGCAGGAATGCGTTACAGCGGTTGCAATCCAGTGATAAACCAGCGTTATGGGATGCCGATGCACTTAACATGCTGGCATTAGCGCCAGAGAAGCGTCAGAATCGTGTTATTACCCCACACCCAGGTGAAGCCGCGCGTTTATTAGGCTGTAGCACCGCTGATATTGAGAGTGACCGCTTACTAGCAGTACGCAAACTGGCTGTGCAATATGGCGGTGTGGCGGTGTGGCGGTGCTGAAAGGGGCTGGTACATTGATTGCCGGGCCGCAAGGGGAAATGGCGATTGCCGATGTGGGCAATGCAGGTATGGCGTCCGGTGGTATGGGCGATGTGCTGTCGGGTATTATCGGTGGTTTGCTGGCACAAAAGCTCTCACTGTATGATGCCGCCTGTGCAGGTTGTGTGGTTCATGGCGCAGTGGCAGACAACATTGCGGCGAAGCAAGGAACAAGAGGATTATTGGCAACCGATTTGTTGCCGATGATTCCCCATTACGTTAACCCTGAATGGGTAAAATAGACATTAATCGAATGAAAGAGCTTGTTTTACCTCTGCCGGATGAGGCAGCGACAGTGGCATTAGGGGCCACTTTGGCCAAGGCATGTGATCGTGCCAGTGTTATTTATCTTTATGGCGACTTAGGTGCCGGTAAAACCACCTTTAGCCGGGGTTTTCTGCAGGCATTGGGGCACCAAGGTAAGGTGAAGAGCCCCACTTATACCTTAGTTGAGCCTTATACCTTGCAGCCGCTACCCGTCTATCACTTTGATTTGTATCGTCTGGCCTCACCAGAAGAGCTTGAATTTATGGGGGTTCGTGATTATTTCGCCCAAGATGCCATTTGTTTGGTTGAATGGCCGCAGCAGGGGGCTGGTGTACTCCCTACTCCAGACCTGGAGTTACATCTTGCTTATCATGACCAAGGTCGACAAGCGCAGATCCAGGCTGTTTCCTCCTATGGTGGGCAGTTGCTAGAACGAATTCACCGACAGCAAGGATGACAGGGCAATGATGCATAGATTAAGAACATTTGCTGTCATCGCCTTGCTTGCACTGTGTTGGCCAATGGGGGCCTGGGCAGCGTCTTCTTTAGCTGATATCAAAGTGACCAATGCGCAACGCGAGGCCGTCGTATCGGTAAGCTTTACCGGCCCACCAGAGTATACGTTTTCTTCGGCGCATAGCCCGGAGCGCGTCCTGCTGGATGTGAAACAGAGTGGGAAAGTGGGTGGTCTACCCTTAAATTTTAGTGGCAAGAATCTGGTCAAAGGCATTCGTAGCGCTAAGGCGCCGGATGCTCAGAAGGTACGCTTGGTGTTTGATCTCACCCAACGGGCGAAAACCCAGGCGGTTATGCGTCAGGAGGGGAACACCTATATTGTGGTCTTCACCATTACTGCCGAAGAGAGCCCGAAGCAGGACATAGCTGGTAAGGAAACAGTTGGTAAGGACATCGTACGTCGAGTGCCGACGTCAACTTCGACAGTCAGCGATGCTGGGCGTAAAGCACCTGCAGGGGTTAACCCCTTTACCAATAAGCCAGCAGTAACATCCACGTCCACATCGACTACCACGGCAACGCAACCGACAGCGCGCAGTAGCCGCTCTTCTGGCGGCTCTGGCGATCGTGTGGTGGTAGCTATTGACGCGGGTCATGGTGGGCAAGACCCAGGCGCCATCGGGCCTAATGGTCTCAAAGAGAAAAACGTGACCATCGCTATTGCCCAGCGTCTACGAGCCCTGCTGGAGGCTGATCCGGTGTTCAAACCGGTAATGACACGTAATGGCGATTATTTTATCTCGGTGATGGGGCGCTCCGATGTGGCGCGCCAGCAGGCGGCTAATGTCTTGGTGTCCATCCATGCCGATGCGGCACCTAATCGTAGTGCCAGTGGCGCTTCGGTTTGGGTTCTGTCTAATCGCCGGGCGAACAGTGAAATGGCGGGTTGGTTGGAACAACACGAGAAACAATCTGAGCTATTGGGGGGAGCGGGTGATTTGCTGGCAAATAGCAAAGCAGACCCTTATCTTAGCCAGGCGGTGCTCGACCTGCAATTTGGTCATTCACAACGCGTCGGTTACGACGTCGCAGTGAGGGTGCTGAACCAATTGCAAACTGTGGGTGCAATACACAAACGCCGCCCTGAGCATGCCAGTCTGGGGGTGCTGCGTTCACCAGATATCCCATCGCTGTTGGTAGAAACCGGTTTTATCAGTAATAGCAGAGAGGAGCGACTGCTGGGCAGTGGCGCTTATCAGGATAAAATTGCGCGGGCAATCCATAACGGTTTGCGCAATTATTTCCTGGCGCATCCGCTACAAGCCGACCCAAAGGTGGAAGACCGTCCGCTGGGCGTCACAGCGGCGGTTAATCCAAGGACGCAAGATTTAAGACAACCTCAGCCTGTGGGCCGCGCCAGCAGTGCGAAAGTGAGTGTCGGGAAAACGCAAATCCATGTGGTAAAACCTGCAGAGACACTTTCTGGTATTGCCGAAAGTTACGGTACTAGCATGGCGACGCTACGCGAGCTGAATAAATTGAAGAAAGAGGGAGTCTGGGTAGGCCAACGTTTGAAAGTGCCCGCTGGGAATAAAACAGCCGCACCAGCGCAAACCAAGGCAAAAAGTACCAAGGCGACTAAACACAAAGTGACGCGTGGCGATACGTTATCATCCATCGCGACGCGCTATGGTGTTAGTGTGAGTGAGCTTAAACGGGTTAACAAATTAAAATCGGACGTAGCGCCGCTCGATCGCACGCTCATTATTCCGCAGGATTGATGCCAAAAACAGAGGGGTCCGTATGCCTATCCAGGTATTACCGCCACAATTAGCCAACCAGATTGCTGCCGGGGAAGTGGTTGAACGCCCGGCATCGGTAGTGAAAGAACTGGTCGAGAACAGCCTGGATGCAGGGGCGACGCGTATTGATATCGATATTGAACGTGGTGGTGCCAAGCTGATTCGTATCCGTGATAATGGCTGTGGAATTGGTAAAACGGATTTGGCTTTGGCGCTGGCCCGTCATGCAACCAGCAAAATCAGCACGTTGGATGACCTTGAAGCGATCATCAGCCTGGGTTTTCGTGGTGAGGCGCTCGCCAGTATCAGTTCAGTATCACGTTTGGTATTAACTTCACGGACCGCCGAGCAAGGGGAAGCCTGGCAGGCGTATGCGGAAGGGCGAGATCAGCAAGTGACCGTCAAACCGGCCGCACACCCAGTGGGTTGTACGGTTGAAGTGCTGGACCTGTTTTACAACACACCCGCCAGGCGTAAGTTTATGCGCACGGAAAAAACCGAATTTGGTCATATCGATGAAGTGGTGCGGCGTATCGCTCTGGCTCGTTTGGATGTGACCCTCAATTTGAGTCACAACGGCAAACTGATACGCCAATATCGAGCTGCCAAAGATCAGAGCCAGCATGAGCGACGTTTGGCAAGCATTTGTGGCCCGGCTTTTTTACAACATGCGTTAGCGGTGTCCTGGCAGCATGGTGAGCTCAGTATCCGTGGTTGGGTTGCCGATCCACAAGGGTCGGCCCAACTGGGTGAAATGCAGTATTGCTATGTTAATAGCCGAATGATGCGTGATCGACTGATCAATCATGCCATTCGTCAGGCGTATCAGGACCAGTTGAAAGACGAGCAGCAACCTGCCTATGTACTCTATCTGGAGGTGGACCCTCACCAGGTGGATGTCAATGTTCATCCAGCCAAGCATGAAGTGCGCTTTCACCAAGCACGGTTGGTGCATGATTTTATTTACCAGGCGGTAACAACGGTGCTTCAGCAGGCGGCCCATATGCCATTGCCACTTGCTGAACCCAACGGACAACCCACGCCAGCCTGGCAACCGGAAAACCGCATTGCTGCTGGTGGTAACCATTTTGCACAGCCAGCGCCACAGCGAGAGCCATCGCCAGCGACGGAAACGACAGCAACGACAGCAACGACAGAGGCGCGTGAGCGTGCGCCGCAACCGAGCTATCAGGCAGGTCCTGGTTATCAAAAACGTGAAGGTGAATTGTACGGTAAGTTATTGCAGGCCACACCAATAGGTGAGGCAAAAAAACCGCTATTTCCAGCAGCCAAGACCGAACAACAAATACCGCTGGCGGGTAACCAACATAGTTTTGGTCGGGTATTGATGATTTATCCCCCCAGTTATGCGTTGTTGGAGCAACGCCAGCAGTTGGTGCTACTCAATTTGACGATTGCTGAGCAGGGGTTACGCCAGGTGCAGTTATGCCCCCCGGAAGAGGGATTACGACCACAACCATTACTGATCCCGATTAAGCTGACGTTGAATAAAAATGAAGTGGCTGCGTGTGTACAGCATCAGGCTTTACTGGTCAGCATGGGGTTGGAACTACAACCTGAACATGGGTATGTGATGTTGCGCGCAGTCCCTTTACCATTACGCCAACAAAATTTACAAAAGTTGATACCTGAGCTGTTAGGCTACCTCGCCGAATGTCAGGAGGTATCACCTGCCACATTGGCTCGCTGGGTTGCGGGGCAACTCAGCAGTGAGCATGAGCAGTGGAACAACTCGCAAGCGATACAATTGTTGACTGACCTTGAGCGGTTGTGCCCACAATTAGTAAAGTCTCCGCCAGGTAACCTTTTACAGCCTGTAGATTTACACGTTGCTTTGGCGGCACTGAAACATGACTGAAATTGAAATGAACTCTCGTCCATCGGCTATTTTTATTATGGGCCCGACCGCATCCGGCAAGACTGCGTTGGCAATGGCATTACGTGAGCACTTGCCAGTGGAGCTGATCAGTGTAGATTCTGCATTGATTTATCGTGGTATGGATGTGGGTACCGCCAAGCCCTCGGCAGAAGAGTTGGCTCGAGCACCACACCGGTTGATAGATATTCGTGATCCGGCACAAGCCTATTCAGCGGCAGATTTTCGTCGCGATGCGCTGCAACAGATGCACGACATCACTGCTGCTGGTCGTATTCCCCTGTTGGTGGGGGGGACCATGCTTTATTTCAAAGCACTATTAGAAGGATTATCGCCGTTGCCCTCGGCGGATCCGGCGGTGCGTGAACAGATTGAACAGCAAGCTGCGGAGCAGGGTTGGCAAGCGATGCATCGTCAATTGCAGCAAATTGACCCAGTGGCGGCAGAGCGTATTCATCCAAATGATCCGCAGAGACTGACCAGAGCACTGGAAGTTTTTTGTATTTCGGGTAAAACTTTAACGGAACTGACTAAAATTGCAGGTGAATCGTTGCCGTATCAAGTTCACCAATTTGCAATAGCGCCAGCCAGTCGGGAGTTGTTACATCAACGTATCGAACTGCGGTTCAAGCAAATGTTGGCTGCAGGGTTTGAAGCGGAAGCGCGTGCTCTGTTCTCTCGGGGTGATTTGCATCAGGATTTGCCCGCTATTCGCTGTGTTGGTTATCGCCAGATGTGGTCATATTTATCGGGCGATATTAGTTATGATGAGATGGTTTTTCGTGGTATTTGTGCAACACGTCAATTGGCTAAACGCCAAATGACCTGGTTACGGGGTTGGGAGTCGGTTTATTGGCTAGACAGTGATAAACAGGGAGAGGCTTTGAACACAGTAATACAGGTTGTTAGTGCATAGGTTGGGCGATTGTGTACAATTGACAGATATTCGGCGCGCAAATTTTTTAGGTCGTTTATTTTAGAGCCAATAGGTTCTTTGTTACAAACAACAAGCAAATAAGGAAAAGATAGAATGGCTAAGGGGCAATCTTTGCAAGATCCGTTCCTGAACGCATTGCGTCGTGAACGAGTTCCGGTTTCTATTTATTTGGTGAATGGTATTAAGCTGCAAGGCCAGATTGAGTCTTTTGACCAGTTTGTCATTCTGTTGAAGAACACGGTAAGCCAGATGGTTTATAAGCATGCGATCTCTACCGTTGTTCCATCGCGCCCGGTGTCGCATCACAGTAACAATCCGAGTGGCGGTACGACAGGTGGTTATCACCATGGTAATAATCCATCTGCACCGCAGCAGGAAAGCGATGACGCTGAATAAAGCTTATCGCGAATTAACCATGACGGGGAGCCTAGGCTGCAATGTGCGGTTTATGCCCCCCGAACCCGCGGTTTTTTTCCGTTTGAGAGGTCGCACGTTTGTTTGACCGCTATGAAACTGGTGAACAGGCCGTACTGGTTCATATTTATTTCTCGCAAGATAAAGATAGTGAAGATCTCAGTGAGTTTGAGTCACTGGTCTCTTCTGCTGGTGTCGAAGCTTTGCAGGTGGTGACAGGTAGTCGCAAAGCGCCGCATCCTAAATACTTTGTCGGTGAAGGAAAGGCCCAAGAAATCGCCGAGGCGGTGAAAGCTGCTGGTGCGTCTGTTGTTTTGTTTGATCATGCCCTTTCCGCTGCGCAGGAGAGAAATCTTGAGCGCTTATGTGAATGTCGGGTTATTGACCGTACGGGTTTGATTTTAGATATTTTTGCTCAGCGTGCTCGTACCCACGAAGGTAAGCTGCAGGTAGAGCTGGCGCAGTTACGCCATATTGCTACGCGTTTGGTGCGTGGTTGGACCCATCTGGAACGTCAGAAAGGTGGCATAGGCTTGCGGGGGCCTGGAGAAACCCAGTTAGAAACTGACCGCCGTCTGTTGAGGGACCGCATCAGTTTGATTCTGCGCCGTCTGGAACGCGTAGAGAAGCAACGTGAACAGGGCCGGCGAGCTCGCACCCGTGCTGATGTACCGACAGTCTCATTGGTAGGTTATACCAACGCCGGTAAGTCAACCTTGTTTAACCGAATTACCTCTGCCGATGTTTATGCGGCGGACCAGCTATTTGCCACCTTGGATCCCACCTTACGACGTATTGAAGTAGCGGATGTGGGTGATACCGTGTTGGCGGATACAGTAGGTTTTATCCGGCATTTGCCGCATGATCTTGTTGCTGCTTTTAAGGCCACTTTACAGGAAACGCGCCAAGCCTCTTTATTGTTACATGTGATCGACGCCGCGGATAACCGGGTGGATGAGAACATTGAGGCAGTGAATAGCGTGTTGGCAGAGATTGAGTCGGATGAGATCCCGACACTGTTAGTGATGAACAAAATAGATATGCTGGATGATTTTGTCCCGCGTATCGATCGCAACGATGAAAATTTACCCATCCGAGTGTGGTTATCCGCCGCCAGTGGTGAAGGTATTCCGTTGCTATTTCAGGCGTTGACAGAACGTTTATCGGGGCAAATCGTGCATCACCAACTGCGATTGCCACCACAGGCCGGTCGTCTGCGTAGTCGTTTTTATCAGCTTCAGGCAATCGAGAAAGAATGGAATGAAGAGGACGGTAGTATCGGTGTGATAATACGTATGCCGATCGTGGAGTGGCGTCGCCTCTGTAAACAGGAACAGGATCTGATTAACTTTATCGTATGATTGTATCCTGTTACATTTAGCCGCTCGTTTTAACAATTGACTAGGCTATACCCATAGTTTTCAACATGTCATTGGCAGAGTGAGGCCCCTGGCTCTCGGTAAATCCGGTAACAGGGGAATGAGGATCTCTCTTCCTGCCGTTGGCATGACAATGGGGATAACCCTTGCATTTTCAAAGACGAAGGGCAAAGCGTTAGCCTGAAGTACCTAATCACAGAATAATGGAGCTAAAACATGGCGTGGAATCAGCCCGGTAATAACGGACAAGACCGCGACCCGTGGGGGAGCGGCAATAATAATGGCGGCAACTCTGGCGGTAACAATAATAAAGGTGGGCGCGACCAAGGGCCCCCGGATTTAGATGATATTTTCCGTAAGCTGAGCAAGAAATTGAGCAGCCTGGGTGGGAATAAGGGCTCCAACAGCAATAACAGTGGTGGTACTGGTTCAGCCAAGAATTTCAGTGGCAGAATCATCGTTATTGCCGTGGTTGCCGCTGTGGTGGTTTGGGCCGCAAGTGGCTTCTATACCATTAGAGAAGCTGAACGTGGTGTCGTCACTCGATTCGGTAAATTGAGTCATCTGGTACAACCGGGTTTAAACTGGAAACCGACATTTATTGATCAGGTGATCGCGGTCAACGTGGAGTCCGTGCGTGAACTGGCGGCATCAGGCGTGATGCTCACGTCGGATGAGAACGTGGTGCGCGTGGAAATGAACGTTCAGTATCGTGTCACGGATCCGGCGGCTTATCTGTTCAGCGTTACTGATCCCAATGATAGCTTAAGACAAGCGACAGATAGCGCATTGCGTGGTGTTATTGGTAAATACACCATGGACAAGATCCTCACCGAAGGCCGTACCATTGTACGTAGCGATACGCAGCGTGTACTGGAAGAAACCATTCGTCCGTACAAAATGGGGATCACTTTGCTTGACGTCAACTTCCAGGCTGCTCGTCCGCCGGAAGAGGTGAAAGCGGCGTTTGATGATGCTATTGCCGCACGTGAAAATGAACAGCAATTCATCCGTGAAGCAGAGGCTTACGCCAACGAAGTTCAGCCGCGCGCCAATGGTGCGGCACAGCGTTTGTTGGAAGACGCCAGAGCTTATGAAGCACGTACTGTTCTGGAAGCTCAGGGTGAAGTAGCGAAGTTTACCAAGCTGCTGCCGGAGTATAAGTCTGCACCAGAACTTACGCGTGAACGTCTGTATATCGAGACCATGGAAAAAGTCTTTAGCCATACCCGTAAGGTGCTGGTGAATGACAAAGGCAACAATAATCTGATGGTGTTACCACTGGATCAAATGTTGCGTAACCAGGCCGGTCCGACAGTAAGCCAAGGTAATAGTGATACCAGCCTGATTCGTCTCAACCCTGCTCCATCCACTGACAGTGTTTCGGATGCCAGTCCCAACAATACCACGAGTGGTTCAACTATGGACCAACGCCGTGTCAATACGCAGCGTAGCGACAATACTCGCGTAGGGAGAGAATAATCAATGCGTAAGTCATTTATAGTTATCGTTGCCGTGGTGCTGGTAGCGCTGTATACCTCCTTGTTTGTGGTACAGGAAGGTGAGCGTGGCATTGTGTTGCGTTTTGGCAAAGTACTGCGTGACAACGAAAATAAACCACAGGTGTATGCGCCAGGGTTACATTTCAAGATTCCTTTTATTGAAACTGTGAAAACCTTGGATGCACGTATTCAGACCATGGATAACCAGGCGGATCGCTTTGTCACTAGCGAGAAGAAAGATCTGATCGTTGACTCCTTCCTGAAGTGGCGCATCAGTGATTTTAGCCGTTACTACCTGGCAACGGGTGGTGGTGATGTTTCTCAGGCCGAGGTTCTGTTGAAGCGTAAATTTAGTGACCGTCTACGTTCGGAGATTGGTCGTCTGGATGTGCGTGATATTGTTACTGACTCCCGTGGCCGCTTGATGGCCGATGTCCGTGACGCATTGAATACTGGTACTGTGGGTGATGGTGAGGTGGTGGCTACCACTGAAGCTGATGATGCTATCGCTTCTGCTGCAGCCCGCGTTGATCGCGAAACCACCGGTAAGCAGCCACAGATTAACCCGAACAGCATGGCTGCATTGGGTATTGAGGTGGTTGATGTGCGTATCAAACAGATCAACCTGCCAGCGGAAGTGTCTGATGCAATATTCCAGCGTATGCGTGCAGAACGTGAAGCAGTAGCACGTCGTCATCGTTCTCAGGGTAAAGAAGCAGCGGAGAAGCTGAAAGCGACTGCCGACTATGAGGTGACCCGCACCATTGCAGAAGCTGAGCGTCAGGCACGTATTACTCGTGGTGCTGGTGATGCACAAGCCGCCAGATTGTTTGCGGATGCATTTAGCCAGGATCCTGATTTTTACTCCTTTATCCGTAGCCTGCGTGCTTATGAAACCAGTTTTGGTTCAGGTAACCAGGATGTGCTGGTATTGAGTCCGGACAGCGATTTCTTCCGCTATATGAAGTCGCCGGAAGCAACACGAAATAGATAAAATACCTAATGTCTTTCTGACCATGTATTGAAAGAGAACGGTTTTGAAAGAGAAGGGTAGGTATCGGGGCTCGTTAAATGCGAGCCCTGATTTTTTTGAGGGAACATGATGAATTTAACGATCTGGCTGGCACTCGGATTGGTTTTGGTACTCGAAGGGTTGGGGCCAATGCTGTTTCCACAGGCTTGGCGTAAAATGATCCTGGCGATGACCCAGTTGCCAGATTCAACTTTACGGCGTTTTGGTGGTGGACTAGTGGTTGCTGGCTGCGTGATCTACTACATGTTGAGTAGCCGTGCCGGGGGATAAACGGGAGTCGAAAAAGTAGGCAGTTGTCGGTTAAAAGTGCTGAAACTCACAAATTACGGTGTTAGAATCCATTTTTAAGCAACCGGTGATGGTAAAAATGGGTAACAACGTCGTCGTACTGGGCACCCAATGGGGTGACGAAGGTAAGGGTAAGGTCGTAGACCTGCTGACCGAACGGGCTAAATATGTTGTGCGCTACCAAGGTGGCCATAATGCAGGCCATACTCTCGTTATCGACGGTGAAAAAACCGTTCTTCATTTAATTCCCTCAGGTATCTTGCGTGAAAACGTGACCAGTATCATTGGCAATGGTGTGGTTCTGGCTCCAGATGCATTGATGAAAGAAATGGGGGAACTCGAAGCGCGTGGTATCCCGGTGCGTGAGCGGCTGTTATTGTCTGAAGCCTGTCCGCTGATCCTGCCTTACCACGTCGCTTTGGATAATGCGCGTGAGAAAGCGCGTGGTGCTAAAGCGATCGGGACCACGGGTCGTGGTATCGGCCCGGCTTATGAAGATAAAGTGGCTCGTCGTGGTCTGCGTGTGGGTGATCTGTTTGATAAAGAGACCTTCGCGGTTAAGCTGAAAGAGGTCATCGATTACCACAACTTCCAGTTGGTTAACTACTACAAGGTCGATGCGGTTGATTACCAGGCAACCCTTGATTACGTGATGTCTATCGCAGATGTCCTGACCTCAATGGTGGTGGATGTTTCCGAATTGCTGGACGGTGCGCGTAAACGCGGTGAACGCGTGATGTTCGAAGGCGCACAGGGTACCTTGCTGGATATTGACCACGGTACTTATCCCTATGTTACCTCGTCTAATACCACCGCAGGTGGTGTCGCAACCGGTTCTGGCATTGGCCCACGTTATGTGAATTATGTGCTGGGCATCGTGAAAGCCTATTCTACCCGCGTGGGGGCTGGCCCATTCCCAACTGAACTGTTCGATGAAACAGGTGAATATCTGTGTAAGCAAGGCAATGAGTTTGGTGCTACCACTGGTCGCCGTCGTCGTACCGGTTGGTTGGATGCAGTAGCAGTACGCCGTGCTGTGCAACTGAACTCGTTATCGGGCTTCTGTTTGACCAAACTGGATGTTCTCGATGGTCTGAAAGAAGTGAAGATCTGTGTGGGTTACCGCATGCCAGATGGTTCTGAAATCACCACTACGCCGCTGGCGGCAGAAGGTTGGGAAGGTATTGAACCGATTTATGAGAGCATGCCTGGCTGGAGTGAAACCACCTTTGGGGTGAAAGACTACAGCCAATTGCCACAGGCGGCGCTAAATTATATCAAACGTATCGAAGAGCTGACGGGCGTGCCAGTAGATATTATTTCTACCGGGCCAGACCGTAGCGAAACCATGATATTACGTGACCCGTTTGATGCATAATCTGTTGTTATGCTGTGATGTACCCGTCATTCAGGTTGCAGAAGGTATTTCTGTAACTTGAATGATACTAGCGATAAAGCAAACCGGGAGCTGTCCCGGTTTGTCTGATCACCGTTCCCCGATAACCCCTTCGTATTGAAAATTCGTTATGCCTAAATTCATCTGGCTCTCTGTCGCTTGGATGATAAACGGTAGAAATAATTAGCAACGAACTCTCTGGCTGGTTTATTATCCAATCAGATATCAATATCCAGGTTGTGTCTCAGCGGCCTGCATGATGATGAAATATTAAGAAATCGCCGAGAGTCGGCATATTAAATGGGTAAACAGTTACCCAGAGGTAGACGTGCAGTTAACCAGTTTTACGGATTATGGCCTACGGGCATTGATCTATATGGCATCATTACCGGCAGAGAAAATGACCAGTATCTCTGAAGTGACGGAAGTGTACGGTCTTTCGCGCAACCATATGGTAAAAATTATCAATCAGTTAAGCCATACAGGCTTTGTCACTACCGTGCGGGGCAAAAACGGCGGGATTCGCCTGGGTAAACCTGCCAGCACTATTCGTTTGGGCGATGTAGTACGCGCCCTGGAGCCTCTTTCACTGGTGAATTGTGCCAGTGATTTTTGCCATATAACGCCAGCCTGTCGCTTAAAGTCGATACTTCAACAGGCGGTACAGAATTTCCTTAAGGAGCTGGACGATTATACTTTGGCCGATATGGTTGAAGACAACTCACAGCTCTACAGGCTTTTGCTTGTCAAATAAAGCGTTGCTGAGCCAATCAGGCTCAATGACATCCTGCTGATGACAACCGAGGAATCCTAATGTCACAAGATCCATTTTTGGAACGAGAAGCAGAAAAATATGAATCCCCAATTCCGAGTCGTGAATTTATTCTGGCCCATTTGGCGAAACGTGAAACGCCAGCCAGCCGCGAAGAGTTGGGTAATGAACTGAATTTATCTGGAGAAGAACAACTGGAAGCTTTGCGCCGTCGTCTACGGGCGATGGAGCGTGATGGCCAGTTAGTGTTTACTCGCCGCCAGTGCTATGCCTTGCCAGAGCGACTGGACTTGCTGCGTGGCACCGTGATCGGTCATCGCGATGGCTACGGCTTTTTGCGTGTTGAAGGGCGTAAAGACGATCTGTATCTTTCCGCCGAACAAATGAAAATGGCGATCCATGGTGATGTGGTATTGGCGCAGCCATTGGGTGAAGACCGCAAGGGGCGCCGCGAAGCGCGGATTGTGCGTGTGTTGGTGCCTAAAACCAGTCAGATTGTCGGGCGTTATTTCACTGATGCCGGTACCGGCTTTGTGGTGCCTGATGATGGCCGCCTCAATTTTGACATCCTGATACCCGCTGACGCCATTTGTGGTGCGCGTATGGGGTATATGGTCGTCGTCGAGTTGACTCAACGCCCAACGCGTCGTACCAAAGCCGTGGGTAAGATAGTCGAGGTACTGGGGGATAAAATGGGCACGAGCATGGCGGTAGACATCGCTCTGCGTACCCACGAGATCCCGCATACCTGGCCGCCGCAGGTGGAAAAACAGGTTGCCGACCTCAGCGAGCAAGTGCCAGAGGCCGCTAAAAAAGGGCGTGTGGACCTGCGTGAACTGCCACTGGTGACCATTGATGGTGAAGATGCCCGCGACTTTGATGATGCGGTGTACTGTGAGAAGAAACGTGGTGGCGGTTGGCGTTTGTGGGTTGCCATTGCTGATGTCAGCTATTACGTGCGTCCACGCACCGCGCTGGATGATGAAGCCCGTAGCCGAGGTACATCGGTCTACTTCCCTTCACAAGTGGTGCCGATGCTGCCGGAAGTGCTCTCCAATGGCCTGTGTTCTCTCAACCCGCAGGTAGATCGTCTGTGTATGGTTTGTGAGATGACCATCTCTGCACAGGGCCGTCTCTCTTCATTTAAATTTTATGAAGCAGTGATGAGTTCTCATGCACGTTTAACCTATACCAAGGTGTGGCATATCCTTCAGGGGGATCAGGAACTGCGTGAACAGTACCATCCTTTGGTTAAACACCTGCAGGAGTTACACGCGCTGTATAAAGTGTTGGACCAGGCTCGTGCTGAGCGTGGCGGTATTGCCTTCGAAACAGAAGAAGCCAAGTTTATCTTCAATGCTGAACGCCGTATTGAACGTGTTGAGCCAACGGTACGCAATGATGCGCATAAGCTAATTGAAGAGTGCATGATCATGGCAAACGTTGCGGCAGCACGTTTTGTTGAAAAGAATAATGAGCCTGCACTGTTCCGCGTGCATGATCGCCCCAGTGACGATCATATTACGGCATTGCGTAGTGTGCTGAGTGAGCTTGGTCTGACTTTGGGTGGGGGAATGAAACCGCAACCGAAAGATTACGCCACTTTGATGGACGAGGTCTCTGAGCGTCCGGATCGGGAAATGCTGCAAACCATGCTGCTACGTTCGATGAAACAGGCGGTTTATGATCCCGAGAATCGTGGTCACTTCGGTTTGGCATTGGCGGCTTATGCTCACTTTACTTCGCCAATTCGCCGTTACCCAGATTTGTCGTTACACCGGGCTATCAAATATCTGCTGGCTAAAGAGCATGGTCAGCCGAAGGAGCGCTGGACACCCACCGGTG
The DNA here is from genome assembly GCF_057180565.1 of Serratia sp. HNCC26DJ244. Classification (NCBI taxonomy): domain Bacteria; kingdom Pseudomonadati; phylum Pseudomonadota; class Gammaproteobacteria; order Enterobacterales; family Yersiniaceae; genus Serratia; species Serratia sp. HNCC26DJ244. Next base: position 68,130 of record NZ_JBXUGO010000009.1, read on the forward strand.
GTTGGCACAGTGAATTCGAAGAGATGCTGCAACTGGGCGAACACTGTTCGATGACGGAGCGCCGTGCGGATGAAGCTACGCGTAATGTCGCGGACTGGTTGAAGTGTGATTTCATGCAGGATCACGTCGGTGAAGTGTTCAGCGGGATTATTGCCAGTGTCACTTCATTTGGCTTTTTTGTGCGTTTAAACGATCTGTTTATTGATGGTTTAGTGCATGTCTCAACCTTGGATAACGATTACTACCGCTACGATAATATTGGTCAGCGCCTGATCGGTGAATCCAGCGGTATGGTTTATCGTCTGGGTGATGCGGTGGAAATTCGTGTTGATGCAGTGCATCTGGATGAGCGCAAGATTGATTTTGCTTTGGTATCGAGCACGCGCAAGCCAAGGGGTGAGGGTAAAACTGAACGACAACGCAGCAAAAGCGGTAACCCTCGTAGATTACGTGATGGCAAGGGGGCAGAGCCAGGCCAGAAGCCACGTAAATCCCGCAGTGGTAAAGCACCTGCGAATTTTGAGGCAGATAGCGTTTTTCGTAAGAAAGAGGCTAAGCCTGATAAAGAGGCTAAGCCTGATAAAGAGGCTAAGCCTGCTGATAAGGTGAAAAAGGACAAAAAGGCGAAAGCCAAAAAAGTGTCTGATAAAACCCAAAAGATAGCGGCGGCAACCAAAGCTAAACGTGCCAGCAAGAAGAAAGCTGCAGAGCAGAAATAATCTGCCGCATTTGTTATCACCGGCCAGGAAGACCCTGGCCACACAGTTAAAAGATCATCATGAGCGAAATTATTTACGGTATTCACGCCGTCAAAGCCCTATTAGAACGAGATCCACAACGTTTCCTGGAAGTATTTATTCTCAAGGGGCGTGACGATCGTCGCTTGCAACCATTGATTGTTGAGCTGGAAGCTAGCGGTATCGTTATCCAGGTGGCAAACCGCCAATGGCTGGATGAGAAGGTGGAAGGGGCGGTCCATCAAGGGATTATTGCGCGGGTACGTGAAGGGCGGAAGTATCAGGAAAACGACTTACCGGGCCTGTTAGAAAATATCGATACCCCATTTTTGTTGGTATTGGATGGCATTACGGACCCACATAATCTGGGGGCCTGTCTGCGTAGTGCCGATGCGGCAGGGGTGCATGCAGTGATTGTCCCCCGTGATCGTTCTGCCCAATTGAATGCAACGGCAAAGAAAGTCGCCTGTGGGGCGGCAGAAAACGTGCCATTGATCCAGGTCACCAACCTGGCGCGTACCTTGCGGTTATTGCAAGAGATGAATATTTGGGTGGTAGGCACCGCAGGTGAAGCGGACCATACTTTATACCAAAGCAAAATGACCGGCCCGATGGCCCTGGTGATGGGGGCGGAAGGCGATGGTATGCGGCGTTTGACCCGTGAACATTGTGATGAGCTGATCAGTATTCCGATGGCAGGGACGGTTTCTTCGCTTAACGTTTCCGTCGCAACCGGTATCTGCTTGTTTGAAGCGGTACGTCAGCGCAGTTAATAAGCTAAGTTGAGACTCGTCGTCATGCCAAGCCCACGGCAATTGGCATGACGACGGGTAGAAAACCGTAATAAATCCCATTCATCCCTTGAGTTTCCAGCGCTCCGCCAGTATGATTACGCGTCATTTTTCAGCCGCACACATACACACGTTCCTTGCTTCCATGGGCCGCGGTTGACCCTGACAGGAGGCTGAATAATCCGTAAGGAGCAATTCGATGCGTCATTACGAAATCGTTTTTATGGTCCATCCTGACCAAAGCGAACAGGTTCCGGGCATGATCGAGCGTTATAGTGCTACTATCACTAACGCGCAAGGTCAGATCCATCGTCTGGAAGACTGGGGCCGCCGTCAACTGGCTTATCCGATCAACAAACTGCATAAAGCTCACTATGTTCTGCTGAACGTTGAAGCTCCGCAGGAAGCGATCGATGAGCTGGAAACTAACTTCCGCTTCAACGACGCCGTTATCCGTAGCATGGTTATGCGCGTTAAGCACGCGGTAACTGAAGCATCTCCGATGGTTAAAGCGAAAGATGAACGTCGTGGCGATCGCCGCGAAGACTTCGCTAATGAAATCGCTGATGATGATGTTGGGGATTCTGAAGAGTAATTGCCGCCGTGACGGCTAATCGTCTGGTGTTGTCTGGCACAGTGTGCAAGACGCCGGTACGAAAAGTAAGTCCTTCCGGGATACCCCACTGCCAATTTGTGCTTGAGCACCGATCAACGCAGCAGGAAGCCGGATTCAGCAGGCAAGCATGGTGCCGAATGCCCGTGGTTGCCAGTGGACAACAGTCACAAGCTTTAACTCAAAGATTAACGGTCGGCACTCAGGTCACTATTCAAGGCTTTGTTAGCTGCCATCAAGGGCGCAACGGGTTGAATAAATTGGTCCTGCATGCCGAGCAGATTGAATTGATAGATTCTGGAGACTAGCCAAATGGCACGTTATTTCCGTCGTCGCAAGTTCTGCCGTTTCACTGCGGAAGGCGTTCAAGAGATTGACTATAAAGACATCGCTACGCTGAAAAACTACATCACTGAAAGTGGTAAAATTGTCCCGAGCCGTATTACCGGTACTCGTGCAAAGTATCAGCGCCAACTGGCCCGTGCTATCAAGCGCGCGCGCTACCTGTCTTTGTTGCCGTACACTGATAGTCATCAGTAATCGGCCACTGTCCATTAACGACTTTGAGAGGATAAGGTAATGCAAGTTATTCTGCTTGATAAAGTAGCAAACCTGGGCAGCCTGGGTGATCAGGTTAACGTTAAAGCGGGTTATGCCCGTAACTTCTTGGTACCACAGGGCAAAGCTGTTCCTGCTACCAAGAAAAACGTAGAGTTCTTTGAAGCACGCCGTGCTGAACTGGAAGCCAAACTGTCAGAAGTTCTGGCTGCAGCCCAAGTTCGCGCAACCAAGATCAACGAACTGGCCACGGTAACCATCGCGTCTAAAGCAGGCGACGAAGGTAAACTGTTCGGCTCTATCGGTACCCGTGACATCGCTGACGCAGTGACTGCGGCTGGTGTTGAAGTTGCCAAGAGCGAAGTTCGTCTGCCAAACGGCGTTCTGCGTACCACTGGTGAGCACGAAGTGCATTTCCAAGTACACAGCGACGTGTTTGCACAGCTGAATGTAGTTGTGGTTGCAGAAGCTTAATCGCTGCTGTTAGCCAAGTTAAAACGCCAGCCTTGTGCTGGCGTTTTGCTTTTTAATCACCGCTAAAAAGTATTATTTCGTCTGTTTTGCATAAGTAAATTGCAGCAAGGCCAGATGTTGACACTGTTGTATTGCAGCAAAGACACACAGCGCAACCAAAGGATTGAACTGCACCTATGAATTGTACTGCGTGATTTTCTGCAGGAACAAAGTAAAACCTAACGCAGGCGAAGGTAGCTGCCATCAGTCTGGCGCCGAAACAGTGCTTCGCTATTATCCGCCGTAGTGATAGCGAGAGTGGTAATCACCCCATTGGCATTACGCTCGATACGTACTTTTTGCCCCGCCTTAAGATTACTGAGCGGTTTATCGCGACCCTCTACCTGCGCCATGGCAAAAACATCATTAACCGGTAAGCCATTGTCGCGGAATAGTTGCGCTAGAGTCTGTCCTGCCTTGATCTCATAGCCTTGCCAGTTAGGGCTACCCGTCGTGGTGGGTTGCTGTTGTTGTGGCTGTTGCGCGCCATTATTCAGTAATTGAGCCTGCATAAGGGCACTATTTTCCTGGTTGGTCACCGGGAATGGATGTGGTGCGCTATCGTCGGAGTAGGGCCACAGTAATGAAAGCAGCAAGGTGGTACCAAAAATAATCACCCAACGGCGGTGAAAATTGGGTAAAGGTTCCATCCATTGGAAGCTGTCTGGCAGGTGCCATATTCTCAACAACAAGGCTTTTAGTCTATTTTTAAAGCTTGGTGTCTGGATCGTTTCTTGCTCTGTGGGTGTCAGCCTAGGCTTGAAACGCTGGTTCAGATTCAGCCAGAGGCGCGATAGCGTCTGATAGACCCAGGGGGTTTTCCTTTTCCTGGGCGCGATTCTGCCCATGGTGACCTCTCTTCGACTACATCAGAATATGTAAGCTGCCGATCATTGGCTGCGTTACTTGTCTCACCCATTTGGGTGTTGGCGAGGGGAATGGCCCCAAGTGTTAACAATAACTTATTGTTTCTTTTTCTACGACAAAAGTCATCATTATCTACACAAGATTTTACCCGGCTTTCAGGCACTGTTATGCTGCATCTTCGACTTTTTACAGATTAAAGGAAAAACCCATGACAACCCCTTCTTTTGATAGCGTTGAAGCGCAAGCAAGTTACGGGATTGGTTTACAGGTCGGTCAGCAACTGCAAGAGTCTGGTCTCGAAGGTTTACAACCAGAAGCTTTGTTGGCTGGCTTGCGTGATGCGTTGGAAGGGAACGCACCGGCTGTACCGGTCGATGTGGTTCACCGCGCACTACGTGAAATCCATGAGCGTGCAGATGCGGTACGTCTTGAACGTCAAAAGGCAATGGCCGTAGAAGGTCAGAAGTTCTTGCAGGATAATGCCAAACGTGACGACGTGACGCAGACTGAGTCGGGTTTACAGTTCAGCGTATTGGAGCAGGGTAATGGCCCTATCCCATCCCGTCAGGATCGGGTACGCGTGCATTATACTGGCCGCCTGATCAATGGTGATGTGTTCGACAGTTCTGTTGAGCGTGGTCAGCCAGCAGAGTTCCCGGTTAGTGGAGTGATCCCCGGCTGGATCGAAGCGTTGACACTGATGCCTGTGGGATCAAAATGGCAGTTATATATTCCACATAACCTGGCCTATGGTGAACGTGGCGCCGGCGCATCAATCCCACCTTTCAGCGCATTAATTTTTGACGTTGAATTGCTGGAAATTTTGTAATAGGTTACGGCCTTGAAGCATGGGCGCCTTAGTGACGCCCTGACTTTATTGACCATTAAGGGCACGCGGGAACAACAAATTGTTCTCTAGATGGATATGCTCCATCAGGTCGGCAATAAACGTATTGATCCCATTATATAATGCCTGCCAGGTATTGCAGGCACCTGCCGGTGGCGTCACGTTATTAGTGAGGAATTTCACAACCTCCAACTGTTCGTCCACTTCATTATGTTCATACGCCATTACCGAAATTGGCCCCGCCGCCTGTTGCCCCATACCTTGTTTGATCAGCGGAAACAGGATCTGCTCTTCCTTCATCATATGGTTTTCAAGGCTGAGATTGATCAGATTTAACTGTTTCGCCAGCCCGCGTGGGCAAGTGGGCTTGTCGCCATGAACACGTTCGACCTTTTCTGCCATTAATACCAGCTCTGGCAACTGTTCGCGGTGACGTTGGTGGAAGCGTGGCAGAATGTAATCGATGATCTCCGACAGCGGGGCCTGATGCCAGTCGCGGTTATCTACGGAGTCTGCTGCCAGTGCAGCCAGTTCACTTTCCAATCTCTCCAGATCCAAATTTTTGCGGCTGGCAGCTCGCTCCAAGGTTTGTTTTCCTCCGCAGCAGAAGTCCAAGCCATAGTCGCGGAATAGTTTACTGGCTTGCGGGATAGCGATGGCGAGTGCGCCGAGGGATTGGCTACGATAATCCATGTTAGTGCCTCTTAAAGTGAATAAACCTATAACATGCATTTTAAATGCAATTTAAAGAGTGTACCATCAATAAAAGAGGTTAAATCGTAAGGGTGCATGGAAATGTGCCCGGTTATGTAATTATTTTGTTTTTATATCAATATGATAGAGTGAAAATCCAATACTGTCTGTACAACCCATGATTAACGTAACAGGGCGACCTGCAGTGATAAAACGTAATTACGCCATACCTCGCACTGTTTTTCTTCTAGTGCGGTGAGTTTGGTAGAGGTGAGTAGGATCCAATGATAATCAGGAAATAATTCAGGAGCCAATAGGGTACATGGCCATGCCAGCACTTCTATCCTCTTGCCTGCGCCTGACAATTTTAAGGCTTCCAGCCAAATCTCTGCCGGATCACTAAGCTTCCACCCTACTAAAATATATTTTTCTCCCCGAGAACGTTTATCTGCATCCAGACAAAAAGAGGTATAGCCGATAATCAGCGAATCAAGGATGGTGCGTAATGTGAGCATCGGTGCAGTATTTGCTGCTATTAACACACGTAAAGGGCGCAATACATGATCAACCAGATAACTGCGAGGGTAATCTCGTCCACAAGCAAAGAGTAACTGACGCAAGGCATCGATCTTTCCTTGTTGTAGTAGTAACAGTATTTTTTCCTGCAACTGCTGCCAGTTATTATTGGTTTGGTTGTGGTCACTTTCAAGTAGCGGTTTTATCTGGCTGACAGGGACACCCTTTTTTATCCAATCTAAGACGCTAAGTACTCGTTCAAGATCCGATTGGCTATAGAGCCGGTGCCCCCCTTCTGTACGTTCAGGCTTAAGTAAACCATAACGGCGTTGCCAAGCCCGTAATGTGGTCGGGCTAACACCACAGAGGTTGGCAAATTCGCTGATGGTATAAAGTGTAAGCATGGCCTACAGCTTTGCTGGTTTATCAAAAAACAAGGTCACGGTACCCACAGTGACACCAAACTTTTTAAGCTTGGTAAGATTAAACAGATGGTTATTATCCTGCAGGTACATCCAGTCGTCAAAACTGAGTAACCAGGTTTTTCCCCCTGTGGTGACATTCATTTTGTACTGCCAATTAAAGGTGTTTCCTACCGCCTGCCCGCTGGCGACACCTTCTATATCATTGGCAGTTCCTTCGTAACGACCATTTTCAAGACGACGTATATGCCATGTGCGCTGTTGTTTCTCTCCATCGTCATAAACAAAATTTTCATGTAGTGTCAGTGTATTATCGATAACGCTACCGACAATTTCCACATGGAAACGACGAACCTGTTTTTGGCTGAAGTCTTGTACCATCCCCCAGGCTTCTGTTTTACCGTTAAAATAATCGAAGATATCCAGTGTGGGTGTTGATGCTCGATAGTCGTTGATATCAGCACTGCATCCGGTCAACATCATGACCAGTAAACTACCAATCTTGAGTATTTTTTTCATTTAACATCTCCTGTTTCTATTCTAGATTCTCTGGTTATCATCTGGCTCTTCCCAATAACTGTTGGCGTAATTCAGGATACGAGGTACGAGCATCTAACCAAATAGCTAGAAACCAACGACTTAAGTCGGCTGAGAGGGGGCCGCCCAATGGGGAAAAAGCAGCTGTGCTGCCCGCCGGACGATACCAGAATTGTCCCTGTTTATTTTGCAGTACAAACGCCAACTGGCTGCCGTCTTGAACATCAGGCCAGAGTTTGCGTAACAGGGCTAACCAGGCTTCACTTTGCGGCTCCTGACTCAATACGCCTAGGGCCTGCCACTGCTCACGTGTGGCATCAATTAAATCATCGCTATCAATATTACGCCGGTAAGTAATGATTAATGCCTGATCGGCCAATGGCCCCGCATAATGACCTTTAGGAAGACGTAACTGGGAATCATAGATCTTGAACGGTCCCCAATTTAAGGTTGCAACACCGCTCATTGGCCATTGCAACCACTCATTTGCATATGTTGTGAGCGAGACAAATAACAGCAATACGCCTAGAGAGTGTTTCACATCTTTCCTCCGTTAATATACTCGCCACCATGCTTGTCATTGGGGGGCGTGGGATGGGTATCGTCATCCCGTTTCTCTACACCCAGTGAGATGATGAATCTTATCCTACAGTTCAGCACAAGCCTGGTTCAAATCGCTTCCTGGTTTTGTTGCCTAGTTACGACGTGCAAAAAACTGAACATAGAGAACGTTGAATAACAAGATCAAGCCTGCCCAGCCGATGGCTAGCAAGCTGAGAGTGATAAACAGAGGCTGATGAAAAGTCATTGCGCCCATATTTTTGCCAATAAAATAGGCAAATGGCCCACCAACTGCCCCCATCACCAGCCAAATCCAGCTGGGTAACGCCGATTGCCATGTCAGCGGTGCCCAGAGACAAGCAAACATCAGCCATAATGCTAGCATCCACAAGGGGATTAACCCCGAACCATCAAATGACACGATACCTGTTGCTACCCATAGGGCATCTATTCCACTACCCACTATCGCCAGTAATAAGGCCGCTCGGCGCTGCGGTGGAGGCAATAAACACCAGACCAGGATCGCCATGGCAAGCCATAACAGAACGAATCTGTCACGGAAAAAAACCACCAAAAACCAATAGATATCAAAAGCAATAGTGGTTAATACGAGCTGCTGAGATCGACTCATGTTCTTTCAACAGTCATTTGTACCGCGCTAATGGTACGAGCTTGAAATCCCGCTTCGCAGTAACACAGATAAAATAACCACATTCGATGAAAATGGTCATCAAACCCCTGCTTGCTGATCTGAGGCCAAGCATGAAGAAAACGATGACGCCAGTGGTTCAAGGTTTGCGCATAATCAATACCCATATCAAACAGGTTACGGATCACAAAATCCGTGTGATGGGTCATGACGTTACTCAAGGCTGAGATTGAAGGCAAAAAACCGCCAGGGAAAATATAGCGCTGTATAAAATCTACACTTTGGCTATATTGTTTATAGCGCTGATCCTGGATAGTGATCGCCTGTAACACCATTTTCCCTCCAGGTCGTAGCCGTTGCTGACAGCTACGGAAAAATACCGGTAAAAAGGCTTCACCGACTGCCTCTATCATTTCAACTGACACTATCTTGTCAAACTCACCATCGAGATCGCGATAATCTTTCAGTAATACGGTGACCTGCTCAGTCAGGCCAGCCTGTGCAATACGTTTGGTACTGTAATCATATTGTGCTTGAGATAAGGTGGTGGTGGTCACTCGGCAACCGAAATGTCGCGCTGCGTATTCTGCCAAGGCCCCCCAACCGGTGCCGATTTCCAACAGATGATCGTCAGCGGTTAAAGCTAACTGCTCACACAAACGGGCCATTTTGGCGACTTGCGCTGAAGGTAAATCATTGATGCCCGTGCTAAATAACGCACTAGAATAAAGTAAACTTTCATCGAGAAACGAACGATAAAAGTCATTGCCGAGATCATAATGTGCGGCAATATTCTGCTTGGCCTGATCACGGTTATTACGGTTAAACCAGTGTTGTAATCGTGCGAAAGGCTTATTCAACCATTTGAAGCCATTTTCCAGTTGATCCATCACTGTGCTGTTCTGGGCAAGAATTTCAAGCACTGAGGTTAAATCTGGCGAGTCCCATTCGCCGTCCATCCATGTTTCCGCTGCGGCAATGCTGCCCCCGGAGAACAAACGACGATATACTGAAGGCGAATGGATCACCACCACCGCCTGACGAGCTGCGGCCATCTCACCAAAGCAAAATTGCTGGTTCCCCTCATGCAGGGTTAACCCCCCGCCTTTGATCTGTGATAGCAGATGAAATAAAACCTGTCGGGTTATACGAGCACGACGGGAGAGAGTCTGAGTGAGTGGATAGGTAGGGTCAGTCATGATTAAAGTTTTCTATTGCCAGGGTGGGAATAAACGGGCACGCGTTTAAGCCATAAACGCAATGCTTGCCAATAAATAGTCAGCACTGTTTTTATTGTCATAAAAGGTAATTTAATCGACAAATTTATCATATTAGCGCGAGTTAGTGTTTGCCGCTTTAGCAACAGGGTTGCATCGAATACCTTGTTATGTTGATGATTTTCAATATGTACTTGTAAGGTTTTGCCCGGTACCTTAAAACGCCAATGGTAGGTCATATCCATGGGGTTAAAAGGTGAAACATGGAAGGCTTTTGCTGTCGGCTGTGGATGATAAGCATCAACGACGTAATAGTGGCGTTCGTTCCAAGGTGTATTTCTGACTTCTGCCAGTAAGTAGCGGAAGTTTCCAGCATGGTCATAGCAATAATAAAAATTAACTGGATTAAAATGGAAACCGAAATAACGCAGTTGGGTCAGTAGTAAAATTTTCCCATCGATGATCTCGCCTGTGAGCTGCCGCAGTTTATCTTGCACTGCCTGTTTGAGCGGCTGACCGAGTGGATAATCGCGATCAAAGAATGCGGTTATCCCCATGCGGTTATACGCAATGCCAACTTTATCGAGCAAAGGCAGTTCATCCAAATCCAGTAATGCCATAAAAATACGGTAGGTAAAAAAATGGTGTTTAGGATGATAGCGCCGATGGCGCAAAACGCCTTGGTACAAACAGCTATTCATTACACCAGACCTCTTACCTGGCTGAGTGCAATACCCTCTACCACATCCAAGGCACTGTGCACTCCATCTTCATGAAAACCGTTATACCAATAGGCACCACAGAACCAGGTATGACGTTGTCCATTGATATCATGACGGCGTGTTTGAGCTTGCCAGGTTTGCGCATTGAAAATAGGGTGGTGATAAACAAAACGTTGATAAACATGGCGCTCATCAATAGGCTTGTCTGGATTAAGAGTGACGCAGAATAACGGGCTGCTAGCAGGCAAGCCTTGCAAAATATTCATATTATAAGTGACGCAAGCCGGAGTATCTTCCTGCTTAGTGGGGTCTGGGTTAAGCAGATAGTTCCAACTTGCCCAGGCTCGACGCTCTACAGGCAACCAGGATTTATCTTTGTGCAGCACCACATCATTGCGTTGCCAAGATATCGCACTGAGGATCTCTCTTTCCTGTTCACTCGGGTCATTTAGTAACCCAAGAGCTTGATCAGCATGGCAGGCAAAAATAATGTTGTCGAAATGTTCCTCTCCACTTTCAGTACCAACCAGGCCGCCGCTATCGGTGCGTGTCACACTCAATACCGGGGTTGAAAAACGAAACTGCATCCGAGGAGATAACTTTTCTATAATCTGACGAACATATTCGCGAGAACCACCAGGCACTACATACCATTGGGGGCGATGTAGAATATCCAGTAAGCCGTGATTATCAAAAAAACGCAAAAAAAGCGCTAATGGAAATTGGCGCATATCCTTTAAAGAAGAGGACCAGATGGCAGCTCCCATAGGCAAGATATAATGCTGAGAGAAAAAAGCATCAAACTTGTTAACGGTAAGGAATGTCTCTAAGGTGTGGCCTTTGTTGATGCCATTGTTGAGTTCTTGCTTGGCGCAACGGTTAAATCTGATAATCTCTTTTAACAGTCGCCAAAATTTTGGATTAAGCGCATTACGGTATTGAGCGAATAATGTGGTCAGCGTATGGCCATTATATTCAAGCCCTGTTTGTGGATTTTGAACGGAAAAGCTCATTTCCGTCTTTTGTCCTTGTATACCCAATTCACTGAGCAAGCCGATAAAACGTGGATAGGTTCGATCGTTATAAACGATAAACCCGGTGTCTATGGCCATCTCACCTTGTTCAGTTTTAACATCCACTGTTGCTGTGTGACCACCCGCGACTGCATTGGCTTCAAACAGAGTGACATCATGATGACCAGCCAAACGCCACGCACAGGTTAAACCTGAGATCCCACTACCAATAATTGCTATTTTCATCGGGTAACCATCCGGCGGAGTAATCTGTTTTGAAGAGATAGTGGTAACAAGGCTAATAAACGTAAAACCAGACAAAAAACATACGGGAATCGGATCTCATTGTGGCCTTGATCCAGCCCCTTGATAATGGCTTTTGCTGCCATTTCAACACTGATCCGGCCTGGCATCGGAAATGTATTTTTCCGTGTAAGGGGAGTATCGACAAAACCAGGGAAAATGACCGAAATAGCAATGCCTTTAGCTTCCCAGTCAAGGCGCAAACTATTTGCCAGGTAAGTCAATGCGGCCTTGGAAGCGCCATAGGCTTCTGCCCGCGGGAAGGGTAGCCACTGAGCCGCTGAACTGACGAAGGCAACTCGGCTACCCGACTGGAGTTGTTCCTGCAAGGCATCTAGACAGTTAACTGGCCCTAACACATTGGTTTCCATTACTCTTTTGACTAAAGCGGCATCTACCTTGCCGTTATCGATGTATTCGCAGGTACCGGCACACAACACCACCAAGTCGACCTGACAATCTTGCAATGCTGCTCGACAAGCCTCGGCATCAGTCATATCAAAGGATCGTGTAATGATGTTGGCATCATATTGTTGTAGCGCAGCCAAGCGTTGCTGATCGCGCCCGCAGGCAATCAGTTTATATCCCTGCTTGGCCCAAGCCTTGACCAATTCCTCACCAATACCTGAGCTTGCCCCCGTGACTAAAATTGATTTCACTGGTTGACCCTCTTTTTCAACTGCTTAATCACCGGACCTAGTAATGGAATATGCTCATAAAGCATGGCTCCCATATCGTAGTAATCGCGTTGCCAGATAATTTTATCGTCCTGAACGCGTAATATGGAACAGCCCTCCAATTCAAGAGTGCGCCCTTTCTCCAATTTAGGATGTGAGTAGGACATGATCCAGTTTAGACAGGTCTGCTGATCTTGAGAGAAATAAGTGTCGATGGAAAATCGACAGTGAGCGGTGCGAGTCAATAAGCTGCGAAAATAGGCTTCAACTGCAGCGATCCCAGAGTGCTGACCCAAGGGATCAACCAACTCGATCTGTGGATGATAAATTAACGGGAGTAATGCGATTTTTTCACTGTTCAGTTCTGAGTAAAAATCAAGACATTTGCTTATCACTGACGGGGTGGTAGTCATCGCCATTCATTCCTTCGAGCTAAGCGTTAAATTGCAGATAGGTGATACTAACTGCTAGAGCGAATTTTGAGCAACTAACCTTGTGCTGTCGTTGTTATGCACGTTGCTGAACATTAACAGACCCTCTGCATTTGAGTGAGCAAAGTTACACGATTGTATTTTTTTGTACAACTTTGTCGATAGATTATTTGCAATTGTTTGCAAAACATTGAACCGCAGAGTGGCATTTTTCTCTATTTAATTAACGGCAAGCGGGCGATGGAAAGGGCGCATGGGAATGCGCCCGGTTATTTAATTATTTTGATTGTATATCAATTTGATAGAGTGAAAATCCAATGCTGTCACTACCCACGGGTTTCATTGGGTACTGGGCGTTCTGTTGAATAAATGCAGCGGCTTTTTCGCTGGCTGCGGTCTCAAAACGGATATCCAGCGGTTGTTGACTTTTGATGTCGGCTAAACGCCAGTTATTGTCAGCCTGAGGGCGTACCGCACCTTGTTGCTGGGTTTCTGCACTGATATAGGCTGCCAGTACTGAGCGATTTTCATCGGGTGAGGCGAAGGCGATATGCTTGTCACCTGTTCCTGCAAACTTACCACCGTAGGCGCGGTAGTTATTGGTTGCCACCAGGAAAGTGGCGTTAGGATCGATCGGTTTGCCATTGAATGTCAGCTGCTTGATGCGCTCGGCCTGGTTATTAATTAGCTCGCATTCACCGTTATAACGTGCGGGTTGAGTGACATCAATCTGGTAATTGACACCGTCGATTACATCAAAATTATAGCTGCGGAAGCCATCCCAGTTGATTAACGCTTGTGGTTTGCTGCTGTTGACATCGATTTGATTGAACTGCCCAGCGGAACATTCCAGCCACTCTTTCACCTCCTTGCCGCTGGCTTTGACTACCACCAGCGTATTGGGGTAGAGATAGAGATCAGCTGCATTGCGGAAGGTGAGTTGGCCTTTTTCAACTTCGACAAAGCTGGCGGGATCATTCTTGCGTCCACCGACTTTAAAGGGTGCGGCGGCAGCGAGTACCGGCAGGTCGGCCAAATCCGGATCACCTTGGATATAGTGTTTAACGTAAGCTCTTTGTGCATTATTAACGATCTGGACGCTAGGATCATCCTGCACCAAAGCCAAATAGCTGTATATGTTACTATCAGATTTGCCGATAGGTTTACCGACAAAATCACGTGTTGCCAGGTGATCTTCCGCCAGGATCTTCAGTAATGCGGCATCTTCATCTGCCAGCGATTTCTTGTTCTCTTTGTCATAGATTGGTCGGGCTTCTGCTTTTGCTGCGGTGACCTGCCAACGGCCACTGTCGTTATTTAACTGGAGATCGATGACCCCGAGATGGTCACCCCACTGGCCTGGCATCACTGCGGGTACACCGTTGAGTAACCCCTGGTTGATATCCGTCCCCTGAATTTTGGCAAAATCCGCGCTGGGGAATATCGCGTGAGCGTGGCCGAACATGATGGCATCAATACCCGGCACTTGGCTGAGGTAGTACACCGAATTTTCAGCCATGGCTTTGTAAGGCTCACTGGAGAGGCCAGAGTGCGGGATGGCCACTACCAGGTCCGCCCCTTGCTTACGCATCTCTGGCACATAGTGTTTGGCGGTTGCGGTAATATCGTTAACCGTGACTTTTCCTTGCAGGTTGGCTTTGTCCCAGCTCAGGATCTGTGGCGGCACAAAGCCGATGTAGCCAATCCGCAACGTGTGTGTTTTTCCATCGCGATCTTTTACCGGGGTATCGACAATAATATAAGGTGTGAATAACGGCTTTTTCGTGGTTACATCAATGACGTTGGCATTAATGTAGGGGAATTTGGCACCAGCCAGTGCGTTTTTCAGGTAGTCCAGCCCATAGTTGAATTCGTGGTTGCCGATGTTGCCCACCGCATAATCCAGGCTGTTCATCGCCTTGTAGACAGGGTGAATATCCCCTGTTTTTAACCCTTTGGCGGCCATATAGTCCGCTAATGGGCTACCCTGAATAAGGTCACCATTATCCACCAGTACACTGTTGGTCACCTGCTGGCGAGCCTGGTGGATAAGGCTGGCGGTGCGAACCAGGCCGAATTTGTCAGTCGGCTTATCTTTATAGTAATCGAAGTCCATCATATTACTATGCAGATCAGTGGTTTCCAGCACACGCAGGTCAACGGTGGCGGCCTGCGTTGCGGCACAAACCAACAAGGCTAAAGTGGATAATCCCAGAGAACGTTTAATCATTGGCTATCTCCATATTGTAATGATTCCTGTGCGGTTTCTAACGGTAGCGCGTCTGGCAGAAGGGACTTATCCTGCCGTCTGGCTGTTGTTCGATAAGCATTGAGGAATGAGTGATACCCGTTATCACTCAAGCTACAAGGGTGTTGGCTACGGTTCCTCGCCCCCATTGGCAAAGCAGCAAGCGTTGTTGAACATGCAGCGGGTTCTGTCTGGCAACTTGAATGAACTTAGGTATGTATCTCAAATATTTATGTAACTATCATTTGATACCTCGCCAAAATGTGAAGTTTGGCAGAAAATTTATCCATGTAACCTGCAGATGCATAAAGTTGTGATAGCGAAGCGTTGTTGATCAAATACTGTGAGTTGCTGGGAAGAGGGTTCCCCCATAAAGCTGAATGTGAGAGGCGCACTATGTTAGAACAGATTTGCCAATTGTCGCGGGAAGCCGGTATGGCAATCATGGCGGTATATCACGGTGAACAACCCCTTGGCGTAGAAAAGAAACCAGACGACTCCCCCGTCACCGCTGCGGATCTGGCGGCACATCATATTATCAAGCAGGGGTTGGCGGCGCTGACACCTGATATTCCCCTACTGTCAGAAGAGGATCCGCCTGCCTGGGAAATCCGCCGCAACTGGCGACGTTACTGGTTAGTGGACCCACTTGATGGCACTAAAGAGTTTTTGCAGCGCAACGGTGAATTCACCGTCAACATTGCCTTGATTGAAGAGGGGGAAGCGGTGATGGGGGTGGTTTACGCCCCGGCATTGGATCTGTTGTATCTGGCTGAGCGCGGTAAAGCCTGGAAAGAGGAAGCGGGTTGTCGGCAAGAGATCAATGTCATTCCTGCTCAACTACCCGTGGTGGTGGTCAGCCGCTCTCATGTTGATGATGAGTTACGTGAATATTTGCAACAATTAGGTGAACATCAAACGATTCCGGTCGGTTCATCACTGAAATTTTGCCTGGTGGCGGAAGGAAAAGCTCAACTCTACCCACGTTTTGGACCAACCAATATTTGGGATACCGCCGCAGGGCATGCCGTGGCGGTGGCAGCGGGTGCTCAAATCCATGATTGGCACGGTAAACCATTATGTTATACCCCCCGTGAGTCTTTTTTGAACCCGGGTTTTCGGGTATCTCTGTTTTAGTCTGGCACTGTCCTGCCGTTGCCTCTCATTCTTCAAGTTGCAGCTGATATTGCTGCAACTTGAAGAATGAGAGGTATCAAAGCTATTTTAGCAGTTGGTGCAGTAACGCCATCACCTGTATTACCTCTTGCGGAGTCAGTGCGCCCTCTTTGGCAAACTGGATCTTGCCTTCTTTATCCAGCACTACTATCGCCGAACCTTTGGGCTGTAGCTCCCAAGCCTTCAGGACGATGCCATTACTGTCGACAATAAATTGTGACCAAGGAAACTCTTTCTTGCTGTCCTCTATACTGTTACGGACAAACATGGCGGTACCGATAATGGCATCATCAGTATTAATGATTGTCGTCGTTTGGTAATAATCATGAGGTAGTTTGGCTGCCTTGATGGCATCAATCAGCGGGGTGTTTATCTCTTTGGCTGAGGTGCGACCAGCAATATGCTGTACCACGCGCACTTTTCCATTGAGCTGAGCACTACTCCAGGTTTTGTAGCTAAACTGGTTATTAAGGTACAACAGTTCCCCTTTGTCACTGACCCCGGTGGGTGGCACACGCTGTTGGAGCTGGAAGTTGTGGGCGCTGGCTAACATGGGCACTAACAGTAACGAGATCACTAATAGGATACTTTTTTTCATGTGTGCTCCGGCATCAAGGAATACGTGTTGACCAACATTAGATGCTTAAAGCATAGGTAACCATCAGAGGTCTGTCCTGTTAGCGGGTTGCAGTTTTCCCTTGCTCTGAAGAGACGTTAATTTTGAACTTATATGCTAATAAAGTTAATTAACTCCACGCGAAGATCGGCTTATAACTGTAGGTGTAGTTAATTCATCTATTTTTGTTGTATAATATAGTTTATTAAAATGTGATTGATTGCATTCGGGATGTTTAAGTTGCCACTTTGGCCACTGACTGAATGCAGGGAGCTCTGCCCGAGTTCCTCAAGTTGCCGGGCAAAACGCAGCCTGTGTTGAACCCTGCTTGAATGGCAACGGGTATAATGGAAGGAAAGCGAAAAGTATGAAAATTTTCCAGCGTTATAATCCACAAAGAGTGGCTAAGTATGTCAAGATTTTGTTCCGAGGTAGGCTGTATATCAAGGATGTGGGGGCGTTTGAGTTCGACAAAGGCAAAATTCTGCTGCCAAAGGTACGTGATTTACGCCACTTTAGTGTGATGTCTGAGGTCAATCAGCAGGTGTCGTTGTTACAGGCAGAAATAGGCTAAAGGTGGTATTGCCATCGTCATTCAAGTTGCACATACCCGTCGTCAATGAAGCTGCAGCGGTGTTGGCTGCGTTACGAGGTCCGTCCGTGGACCTCGCCCCTTTCGGGGCCGCCGCCAGCGGCGTTCAAATCGGTTCCTGACCGATTTGTCGCTCAGTTGCCGCGTTACTCGGCCCATTAGGGCCTTGCTCCTGCGGAGCCAGCGCAAGCGCTGTTCAAAACGCGCTGCGTTTTGTCCTGCAATTCCATTTAACTTCGGTATAGAACTCTGGCCGCTTGAGTGACGACGAGGATATTTATACCGGAGGCAGAGTATCTTCTGCTTTGGGGTGAACCAACGCTGGCTTATCGCTCAGTCTGGTAACCAAAAGTTGGTCGATTTTATAGCTATCGATATCAACAACTTCAAACTTGTAACCAGCATACTTTACAAAATCTGTACGTTTTGGGATCTTGCGCAGCATATACATCATAAAACCACCGATGGTTTCGTAATTGCCTGACTGTGGGAATTCATCAATATCCAGTACACGCATCACGTCATCAATGGGGGTTCCCCCTTCAATCAGCCATGAGTTTTCATCACGGGCAACAATTTGCTCTTCTTGGCCTTGCCCCACCAAGTCACCCATCAATGTGGTCATGACGTCGTTCAGAGTGATAATACCAACTACCAGTGCATATTCATTGAGGATCACCGCAAAGTCTTCACCCGCAGTTTTAAAGCTCTCCAATGCTTCTGACAGTGTAAGTGTATCCGGTACGATTAACGCAGAACGGATTTGTACGCCATTGCTTAATGCCAGACTCTGGTTCCCCAAAACGCGGTTTAGCAGGTCTTTAGAGTCCACATACCCGACAACCTGATCGATATGCCCATCACAGACCAGGAATTTGGAGTGAGGATGGGTAGAGATTTTTTCTTTGATACTCTCTTCACTTTCACGCAGGTCGAAGTAGATCACGCTTTCACGGGAAGTCATCGAAGAGGGTACGGTACGTGATTCCAGCTCAAAGACGTTTTCAATCAGTTCATGTTCTTGTTTGCGCAGTACCCCAGCCAGTGCACCGGCTTCCACTACCGCATAGATATCGTCAGAGGTGATATCGTCGTTACGCGCCATTGGCAGTTTAAACAGGCGGAAGATCAGGTTGGCCATTCCATTGAAGAACCAGACCAGTGGGCGGCAAATCATGATTGAGAAACGCATTGGGTTGATGATCCGCACCGCAACGGTCTCCGGTGCAATCATACCGATGCGCTTCGGCGTTAAATCGGCGAACAGAATGAACATACTGGTCACCAGTACAAACGAACAGATAAAACTGACTTGTTCAGCGATCTCTGGTGACAGAAAACGCTCGAAAAATAGTTTGAAACTGGGTGAGAAGGCTGCATCACCGACAATACCACCCAGGATGGCCACTGCGTTGAGCCCGATTTGCACTACCGTAAAGAACAGCCCCGGTGTTTCCTGGAGTTTAAGGACTTTGAGGGCATTGATGTTGCCTTCATCAGCCATCAATTTAAGTTTTATCTTACGTGAAGCGGCCAGAGAAATTTCTGCGAGCGAAAAAAATGCGCTCACCGTGATTAGAAAAAGAATCAGCAAAATACTGTTTAACATAATCTATCCATTCGTGCCGACGCGACGGAATGTCAGCGCTCTTTTGGAGGGGGTAATACCGTGTAAAAAATGAATCATAGTGCACGATGCACCGTGCTGTTAAAAATGGGGCCACCCATGCAGCCTGCTACAGTATAGCAGTTGCCCCATCAGGGTAGCCAGTGGTTAAAAATTAACAGGTTATCCTTGAGGTGGCAGGCAGACGCCAATCCCTCCCAAGCCACAATAGCCATCAGGGTTTTTATGCAGATACTGCTGATGGTAATCTTCGGCATAGTAGAAAGGTAGAGCGGGCAAGATTTCGGTGGTAATGGTACGTTGATCACCCGCCTTGCTCATGGCTTGCTGGAAACGCTGCAAACTCAACGCCGCCTCTGCTTGTTGCTCGGTATTAGTATAATAAATGGCAGAACGGTACTGGGTGCCGATATCGCCCCCTTGGCGCATACCCTGGGCCGGATCATGGTTTTCCCAAAACACCTGTAGCAAATGGCTATAATCGGTGATGTTGGGATCGAACAGGATGCGTACCACTTCAGTATGGCCAGTCTGTCCGCTACACACTTCACGATAAGTTGGGTTCGGTGTGTATCCACCACTATAGCCTGCGGCGGTGCTGTAAACCCCGGGTTGCTGCCAAAACAAGCGCTCAACGCCCCAGAAACAGCCCATGGCAAAGATGGCAACCTCCATGCCTTCTGGTACGCTGGTCATGTCGTGGCCAGTCACGGCATGCGTGCTTGCTACTACCAGGGGGGTAGCACGCCCCGGAAGTGCACTTGCTTTATCGACGTTTTCAGATTTATCAAAAGATTGAATCACGATAGACTCCTGTTGCCCTATTAATAATTGCCTTAATCACTGAGGGTTACTCAAGTTGCGGGTGTTTTGGCTGCCATTTGCCTGAATCTGACCATAAAGCAGCGAGTCAGTTATCACCGTCGGTTTCTTTGCGCGCAATCAGTCTTATGTCGCACTGGTATATATTGGTCACCATTCAAACGGTAGGGACTTCAACTTGAATGGCGTTGCGGATAATATGCGGTGTCTGTTGTTAGTCTGTAAAGAGGTGGTTTTGATCGTTTGAGTAATTTCAGCCCTACAGCAAAGTGACTGACAGTAAAATAAATTAAGGAGACGTTGTGCCAAGATACCCCGTCCTTTGTGTTTTATGCGCGCTATTGATTATGCCGCCGGCATTGGCAGCAAATGTGCGCCTTCAGGTCGAAGGTCTGAGTGGTGAATTGGAAAGGAACGTCCGCGTGCGTCTTTCAGCGATCACACCCGAAGAAGTGAATGCTGAAGGGCGTTTCCGTGCTCGAGTTGATGCAGCCATCCGCCAGGGGTTGCGTCCGTTGGGGTATTATGAGCCAATTATTGATTTCACTTTTGATGATAACCCAACACTTTCTCGACCCGTATTGCGCGCTAAGGTTGATCCTGGTGAGCCGGTACGCATTGCTGGGGTGAATATTGCCCTGCAAGGGGAGGCGAGCACGGATCAAGATTATCTGGATCTGGTACGAACCAGCAGGCCCGCCATCGGTGAGATCCTCAACCATGGTCAGTATGACGGTTTCAAAAGTGGATTGACGGGGTTGGCACTGCGTAAAGGCTATTTTGACGCCAATATGCCAAAGAGCCAACTTGGTGTGGCCAAAGAGTTGCACAAGGCTTTTTGGGACATTGATTTTGATAGTGGTGAGCGATATCACTTCGGAAAAGTCAGGTTTAAAGGCTCACAAATTCGTGAGGACTACCTGCAAAATCTGGTGCCCTTTCATCAGGGAGATTATTACACGTCAAATGACCTGGCTGAGTTGAACCGGCGTTTATCCGCCACCAACTGGTTTAATTCGGTGGTGGTATCTCCAGACTTCGCTGATGCTAAAGAGAACAAGATTTTGCCGTTAGATGCGCTGGTCACCCCACGTAGTAGCAATATTGTCGAGATGGGGGGCGGTTTTTCTACCGACATTGGGCCCCGTGTACTCGGCAGTTGGCGCAAGCCCTGGCTGAATGATCGCGGCCATAGCTTGACCACCAGCGCTAATATTTCCGCACCGGAACAACAGTTGGATCTCAGTTATAGAATACCGCTGTTGCGCAGTCCCCTTGAACAATATTATCTACTGCAAGGGGGGTTCAAACGCACCGATCTGAACGATACCCAATCCGATAGTAGTAAGTTAGCGGTTTCACGTAACTGGGATCTTTCCAGCGGCTGGCAGCGAGCGCTGAACCTGAGTTTGCGTCTGGACCATTTTACCCAAGGGGATGTGACGAATACCACCACGTTGCTGTATCCCGGGGTGAGATTTTCCCGCGTTCGAGCTCGGGGGGGGATGATGCCGGTATGGGGGGATAGCCAACGCTATTCTTTTGATGTTTCTGACACGACCTGGGGGTCTGGCGTCGATTTTGCGTTGATCCAGGCACAGAACGTTTGGATCCGCAGCTTGGCGGAAAAACACCGTTTTGTGGCTCGTGGGCAAGTTGGTTGGATTGAAACCAATGATTTTGACAAGGTCCCGCCTGATTTACGTTTTTTTGCTGGTGGTGATCGCAGTATTCGCGGTTACAAATTTCAGGCGGTCTCTCCCCGCGACAGCAATGGCGCACTAACAGGGGCTTCCAAGCTGATGACCGGTTCGCTGGAGTATCAATACAATGTCTCTGGTCGCTGGTGGGGTGCGATGTTTGTTGACTCGGGTCAGGCGATTAACAGTATCAAAGAAAGCGATCTTAAAACGGGTGCGGGGGTCGGTGTGCGTTGGCAATCACCTGTTGGGCCAGTGAAGCTCGATATCGCCACACCCATTGGGGATAAAGACACTCATGGTGTGCAGTTCTATATCGGTTTGGGGCCTGAACTATGAGCTGGTTGAAAAAGATTTGCCTGGGATTTTTGATCCTGCTGCTACTACTGATTGGTTCGCTGGCATTTCTGTTGGGGACCACCACGGGTTTGCATCTGGCCATCAATGGGGCTGTTCGCTGGGTGCCGGGGCTGGAGATTGCAACAGTCAGCGGTGGCTGGCGTGATTTGACGCTGAAAGGCATCAAATATCAGATGCCTGGCGTGTCAGTCAACGCGGGGCAATTTCATCTCTCACTTGATTTCTCTTGCCTGAAAAACAGCACCTTGTGCATCAATGCCTTGACCACGCAGGATGTGGAGGTGGTGGTGAAAACGGCTGAAATGCCACCATCCACATCAGTAGAAGAGCAACCGCAGCCTATTTCCGATATTCGTACGCCTTATCCGCTGACCTTGCGCAAGCTGGCATTGAATAATGTCAACGTCAGGGTGGACGACACGGTTATCTCTCTAGGGGAATTTAGTTCCGGGGCTCAGTGGCAAGGGCGTGAGCTGACCCTGATGCCCACCACGGTTCATGCCTTACAGGTTGCATTGCCAAAAACCTCCGCCAATGCGTTGCCCCCAGAGCATCAACCCGCGGCAGATTCAGTATCGAAGGCCGAGACAGATAAAACCCCGGCAATGCCATTACCGGCTGCGGTACCAGAGCAACCATTGGGGGAGATGCTGAACGCATTGTTTGCCAAACCGCTGTTACCTGAGCTACCGATGATCCGTTTGCCGCTGGATATTACGGTTCAGCAACTTAACGCTGATCAACTGCAGTTGACGGGTGACACTGATGTGACCATCACCAGCCTATTACTGCAGGGGCGCACCCTAGAGCAGCACATTCAGTTAGATCAATTGACGGTGAGGTCTCCGCAAGGCCAAGCCTTTGTTAAAGGTCAGGTTACGCTGGCGGAGAGTTGGCCGCTTGAGATGGCGGTGAACAGCACATTGAATATCGAACCGCTGAAAGGGGAAAAGCTAAAGCTGAACATAAGTGGTGGGTTACGTGAAGAACTGAAGGTCACCTTGAACCTTTCTGGGCCACTCAGTGCGCAACTGGATATGCAAACTCGATTGGCAGAGGTGGGATTACCCTTGATGCTGACGCTGCAAAGCAAACAGCTACAGTGGCCGCTGACAGGGGAAATGCAATATCAGGTGAATGATCTTCGCGTGCGTGTTAACGGCAAGGCGGCCGATTATGCTCTCTCCGCCCGGGCCAATATTAACGGCCAGGATTTACCTGCGGCAGTGCTACAGCTTGATGGCAAGGGTAATCTTGAGCAATTCAACCTGGGTCGTTTGCGTTTGGCCGCACTGGAGGGACATGCTGACCTTACTGCTCTGGTTGACTGGCGTCAGGCTATCAGTTGGACCTCACAATTAACGCTAACAGGCATTAATACCGCCAGGCAATGGCCTGACTGGCCTGCTCGTCTAGAAGGGAAAATAACTACCCGTGGTAGCGTTCACGGTGGTAGTTGGCAACTCCAGGTGCCGGAGTTGCAACTGGACGGCAATGTGAAACAACACCGTCTATCGGCGCAGGGTTCGTTGCGTGGCAATGCGGCGGGTCAGTGGTCTATCCCCAGTATCGACCTGGCTCTGGGGCGCAATACCCTCAGCATCAAAGGCCAGTTGGATGAAAAAAACTGGTTGCTGGATAGCAAACTTGATGCACAACATCTTGATGGTACCTTGCCGGGGCTGGCGGGGAATATCACTGGTCAGTTGAGACTACGCGGCAATCTACAGGCTCCGCAACTGCTGACAGACCTGACCGCACAGGGTTTGCAATGGCAGGCTCTGCATATTCAACGGGTGAAACTGGACAGTGATATTCGCTCTGGTGAACAGGTTCAGGGGCAATTGACACTCCGGGTAACACAACTGAAACAAGATGCTCTGCAGATCAACCAGTTGACCTTGGATGCCAGAGGAAGCGAACGCCAGCATCGGTTGCAGCTAAGTATTGATGGTAAGCCGGTTTCTGGGCAATTGGCCCTGGAGGGGAGTTTTGACCGTCAACTGCAACGCTGGCGCGGTAACCTGAATAACACCTATTTTGATACCCCGGTGGGGGAATGGCGTCTGACTCGTGCTATCGCGTTGGATTACCTGCATACGCAGCAGAGAATCAGCGTAGGGCCACATTGCTGGCTTAACCCGAATGCTGAGCTTTGTGTGCCAAGAACCATTGACGCGGGTGCCAGTGGCCAAGCCAGCGTGGTGCTTAACCGTTTTGACTTGGTGATGCTTAAACCCTTCCTGGGGCCAGACACTGCACTCAGCGGCCTGTTTAGTGGCCGGGCTGAGGTGAATTGGCAACCCGGTGGTGCATTACCCCAAGCGAGAGTCTCGCTGGTGGGTAACGGGGTGAAAGTGGTGCAACAACTGCAAGGCAGTGCGTTGCCGATTGCTTTTGACACCATCAACCTCAATGCCGCTTTGAACCAGGGGCGGGCGCAAGCTGACTGGTTGATTAAGCTGACCAATAATGGCCAGTTAAATGGCAACATTCAGGTCACTGACCCACAAGTGCGTCGTGCTATCAGCGGTAATGTGAATATTAGCGATATCTCGCTGGCGCTGCTCAATCCAATTCTGGTGCAGGGTGAGAAAGCCACGGGAAGGCTGAACGCCAATCTGCAATTAGGCGGTAGTGCGCAGCATCCATTAGTATTTGGTCGCTTGGCACTGGAGAAAGCGGTTATTGTCGGCCACTGGATGCCGTTTGATATGACCGAAGGGCGTCTGGTGCTGAACTTCAATGGCATGACATCGACCCTGGAAGGGCTGCTCGCGACGACCAACGGCCAACTGAACCTGACGGGGGATGCTGACTGGCGGGATATCACCGCCTGGCGTGCGAGGATTGCCGCCAAAGGCAACCGTCTACGTGTGACGATACCACCGATGGTGCGTATTGATGTCTCACCGGATTTACAGTTTGAAGCAACGCCACAACTGCTCTCCCTTAATGGTTCAGTGGATATCCCATGGGCGAGGATTACAGTACAGGAGTTGCCGGAGAGTGCGGTAGGCATTTCATCTGATGAGGTGATGCTTGATAACCAGCTCCAACCGATCCAACCTGCTTCGGCGTTGATCCCTATCAGTAGCCATCTGATGATCCATGTCGGTAACGATGTTACTCTGGACGCCTTTGGTCTGCAGGCCAGCTTGCGTGGTGATCTGCGTGTCGTTCAGGATCCGCGCGGGTTAGGTCTGCATGGTCAAATTAATATTCCGTCAGGTCGTTTTCACGCTTATGGCCAGGATCTCCTTGTGCGTAAAGGGCTACTATTGTTTTCTGGCCCAGCGGATCAACCGATGCTGAATATTGAAGCAATCCGTAACCCAGATGCGACGCAAGATGGTGTCACCGCTGGGGTGCGGGTGACGGGAATGGCGGATGCACCAAGGTTGGAAGTCTTTTCTGACCCGACTTTATCCCAACAGGAAGCCTTGTCTTACCTGCTGCGCGGCCAGGGGTTGAGCAGTAGTGGGGCTGATGGCAATGCCATGACATCAATGTTAATTGGTATGGGGGTTGCACAAAGTGGTCAACTTGTGGGTAAAATCGGAGAAGCGTTTGGCGTAAGTAATTTAGCCCTTGATACCGAGGGGGTGGGTGACAGCTCCAAGGTGGTTGTCAGTGGCTATATTCTCCCTGGCCTACAAGTAAAATATGGGGTGGGGATATTTGATTCATTGGCCACGCTAACGTTGCGATACCGTTTGATGCCCAGATTGTATCTGGAAGCGGTATCTGGTCTTGCCCAAGCACTGGATGTGCTTTATCAGTTTGAGTTTTGAGCTATGCGAATAATTGTTTATGGCAGTTTACGACGCAAGCAGGGAAACAGCCATTGGATGACCAATGCCCAATGGCTGGGTGAACATGAGTTAGAGGGCTATCAGATTTATAATCTGGGCCACTACCCGGCGGCGATCCCTGGAGAGGGGACAATACACTGTGAGGTGTATCGTATTAACTCGTCAATTTTGGCTGAGTTGGATGAGTTGAAAAGCAATACCAAGGATTATCAGCGCGAACTGATTCAAACACCTTATGGTAGTGCATGGATCTACCTATATAAGCACAGTGTTGAGGGGTTTCCGCGGATTGACAGCGGTGACTGGTTAACGCGTCTTGATGAGTAGCAAAAAAAGACACCGCTCGATGAGCGGTGTCGTGATCTTCAAAGCGCGGTGAATTATTTCTTGGCGCGTTCGAAAGAGGCGATGATTTCAGCTTTAGCGGCAGTGGCGTCGTCCCAACCTTCTACTTTCACCCATTTGCCTTTTTCCAGATCTTTGTAATGCTCAAAGAAGTGGGTAATCTGTGCTTTCAGCAGTTCTGGCAGGTCGTTCACGTCTTTCACATGATCGTACTCTTTGGTCAGTTTGCTGTGTGGTACAGCGACCAGCTTCGCATCTTCACCGGCTTCATCGGTCATTTTTAACACCCCTACCGGACGGCAACGGATCACAGAACCGGGTTGCAGTGGGTAAGGTGTCGGTACCAACACATCAACTGGGTCACCATCCAGTGACAAAGTATGGTTGATATAGCCATAGTTGCAGGGATAGAACATGGCGGTGGACATGAAACGGTCAACAAACAGCGCGCCGGTTTCCTTGTCGATTTCATATTTGATCGGGTCAGCGTTAGCCGGGATTTCGATAACTACATAAATATCTTCTGGCAGGTCTTTGCCAGCGGGGACCAGATTCAAGCTCATGTCGGTTTCCTTTAATCAAACCAGAAAGGGAGTGCGCGCTATTATAGCGGACTCTTTTATGATTTCCTGCCCTTTTCATCACTGAACCCAGGGATTCAGTGATCAAGCATCGTCTTAGTTAATCAAGCTCTAGGGGGATTGAACTGGGTATTAGGTCCGTCCCTAGACCTTCCCCCCCTGCAGCTGAGGGGGGGAATATTGATGGCGGTAGGGGTTATTCGTCAGGAAACTCAGCAATAAAACGCTCTGCTTCTTCCACCATTGACTTGGTGCCGACGAAGAACGGCACACGCTGGTGTAATTGTTCCGGCACAATGTCCAGAATGCGTTTTTTACCATCAGTGGCTTTTCCGCCCGCCTGTTCTGCCAGAAAGGCCATCGGGTTGCATTCATACAGCAAGCGGAGTTTGCCGGTTGGGTGACTGGCGGTGCTTGGATAAATGTAGATGCCGCCTTTCAGCAGGTTGCGGTGGAAGTCAGCCACTAATGAGCCGATATAGCGCGACGTATAAGGACGCCGAGTGGCCTCATCCTGTTCCTGGCAGTATTTAATGTATTTTTTTACTCCAAGAGGGAATTTGATGTAATTACCTTCGTTGATGGAGTACATACAGGCGGTTTCTGGGAAGTGGACTTTCTCGTGAGAGAGGCAGAACACCCCCAGAGAGGGATCATAGGTAAAGGCATGTACGCCATAGCCAGTGGTATAAACCAACATGGTGGATGAACCATACACCACGTAACCAGCAGCAACCTGCGCGCTACCCGGTTGCAGGAAATCAGCCTCAGTGACGGGAATACCCAATGGCGTGATACGGCGATAGATGGAGAATATGGTTCCGACTGAGACGTTGACATCAATATTGGATGAGCCATCCAATGGATCCATCAACACGACGTATTTGGCATTTTCAGCGCGTTCGCCTTCGAAAATAACAATCTCGTCCTCTTCTTCTGAAGCGATACCCGCAACTTCGCCGCGAGCCTTCAATGCGGCTTTGAGTTTTTCATTGGCGAACAGGTCTAGCTTCATCTGAGCTTCACCCTGTACGTTTGAAATACCATTGGTTCCCAGAATATCAACCAAACCGGCTTTGTTGATATCACGGTGAATGATTTTTGCACCCAGCTTAATGGCGGAAAGTAATGCAGATAGTTCGCCAGTGGCGTGAGAGAAGTCGTGTTGTTTCTCGACGATAAATTCGCCTAACGTTTTCATAACACAATCCCAGAGGTTACGGATGGATAGCGGCCTGTTAGCTCACTGCTAACATTTTCGCTAGCAGTGTAGTCCAAAGTGACCCATTATTCATAGGCAAATCCGTTTCTTCTGTGCGATTTTGAAGGTTAGAATAAGTACTAAATCGATGCACTTAAATGAGAAAGCTAATGCGCATACATATTCTTGGGATCTGTGGCACCTTTATGGGCGGGCTGGCGATGTTGGCTCGTTCCCTTGGACATGACGTGACAGGTTCAGATGCGAACGTTTATCCGCCAATGAGCACCTTGCTGGAAAACCAGGGAATTGACCTGATACAAGGGTATGACCCCGCTCAATTGATACCAGTACCCGATTTGGTGATCATCGGCAATGCGATGAGTCGAGGTAATCCCTGTGTGGAAGCGGTATTGGAACAGGGTATCCCTTATGTGTCGGGCCCTCAGTGGTTACATGATCATGTATTGCGTGATCGCTGGGTGTTGGCTGTGGCAGGTACACACGGTAAAACCACCACCGCTGGGATGGCAACCTGGATCCTGGAAGCTTGTGGTTACCAGCCGGGTTTTGTGATTGGGGGTGTGCCGGGTAATTTTGATGTTTCTGCGCGCCTCGGTGGTAGCCCGTTCTTTGTTATTGAAGCTGATGAATACGATTGTGCCTTCTTCGATAAGCGTTCCAAGTTTGTCCACTACAGCCCACGAACGCTGATCATGAACAACCTTGAGTTCGACCATGCGGATATCTTTGATGATCTGAAAGCGATCCAGAAACAGTTCCACCATCTGGTGCGATTGGTGCCGGGCAAGGGCAAAATTATTCTGCCGGAGAACGACACACAGCTGAAACAAGTGATGGCGATGGGCTGTTGGAGTGAACAGGAGTGGGTCGGCGATGAAGGAAGTTGGCGTGCGCAGAAGCTGACAGCGGATGCTAGCCACTACGCGGTATACCTCGATGGCGAGAAAGTGGGAGAGGTTAACTGGTCGTTGGTGGGTGAGCACAACATGCATAATGGTCTGATGGCGATTGCTGCTACGCGCCATATTGGTGTGCAACCGGCTGATGCTTGCCAGGCGTTGGGTGATTTTATTAATGCCCGCCGTCGTTTGGAGTTGCGTGGAGAGGCGGCTGGTGTCACGGTTTATGATGACTTTGCTCATCATCCAACGGCTATTCTGGCCACGTTGGCGGCTTTGCGTGGCAAAGTGGGCGGAACGGCACGTATTCTTGCCGTACTGGAACCCCGTTCAAACACCATGAAGATGGGGATCAGCAAAAATGACCTGGCACCTTCTTTAGGGCGTGCTGATGAAGTGTTCCTGTTTCAGCCTCATCATATTCCATGGCAAATCGCAGAGGTGGCAGAGGCCTGTGTGCAGCCAGCGCATTGGAGTGCTGACCTTGATACGTTGCTGGAGATGATCATCAAAACGGCGCAGCCAGGTGACCATATTTTGGTGATGAGCAATGGCGGCTTTGGCGGTATTCATGACAAACTGTTATCGGCGCTGGCTAATAAAGCAGAGTCACAAGAGAACGACTGATTTTATCGATGGACACTCAAAATAGCCCGGTGGTTTGACAAAACAGGGTTGATAAAACACTTGTGTTGATCGGGTTCGGTCTAGCCCCAAGGATGGGGCGCGTCATGAAACCAACAACCCTGCAGTTTGAATGGCGACGGGTGCACTAAAGCTCCTGCTCGAACAGCATCAAAATGGCCTCATGGAGCTGAAGTGCCGTAAAGGTGCTGGCTGGGGTGATAAAAATAGTGTCGTCACCTGCAATGGTTCCCAGAATCCCTTCTGCTTTCCCCAGTGAATCTAACAAACGAGCAATCAATTGTGCCGCGCCTGGACTGGTACGAATCACTACCATGGCATCATTATGGTCGATATCCAGCACCAGGTTTTTTAGCGGACTGGTGGTGGTGGGGACACCGAGTTCAGCAGGTAGGCAGTACACCATTTCCATTTTTGCATTACGTGTACGCACAGCCCCGAACTTGGTTAACATACGGGACACTTTTGACTGGTTAATATTCTCGAAGCCTTCTTCCTGCAGCGCTAAAACGATTTCACCTTGTGAACTGAACTTTTCTTCTTTCAATAACGCTTTAAACGCTTTGGTCAGGTCTTCCTGTTTTGCAGGATTACGCATTTTACACCGTGAAATGTGGAGGGAGACGTTTTGATTATGCATATAAATGAATTTTTATGCAAACTTGATGTAGTGGTGACCAACAGTAATACACCGAGGACGAAGAAAGGAGGCAACCTTAGTAAGATATTTATCTCATGAATAGGCTGTTCCAATGAGAAGCAACACGTCAGGGGGGCGCAGTAATATGATTAAAATGATGTTGTTATTATGTTACGTAAGGGTGTAATGTGAACAGCGGTTAACTTAATTGTAAAATAATGCATGTTATTTTTGATTATTGTGCGCTATGCCCTCAATGCATCGGGCATTTAATCTAAAATAGCCTCGCTGCAGACCATTTTATTGCGCCAGATCTAAAACAGACTGTTAATGGGTTGTTTTAAAAGGAGTAATAAATTAAGGTCCCGGGCCAAAGAATTCACGGCGTTTATATATTTAAGATAATAAAAGGAGTATAGGATGAAAGTTGCAGTTCTCGGTGCTGCTGGTGGTATTGGCCAAGCCCTCGCCCTTCTACTCAAGACCCAACTTCCTTCAGGTTCTGAACTCTCTCTTTACGACATAGCACCCGTTACACCAGGCGTTGCTGTTGACTTAAGCCATATCCCAACGGCAGTTAAAATTAAAGGTTTCAGTGGTGAAGATGCCACCCCTGCGTTACAGGGAGCCGATGTGGTGTTGATATCAGCGGGTGTCGCGCGTAAACCTGGAATGGATCGTTCCGATCTGTTCAATGTTAATGCAGGGATAGTGCGTAATCTGATGGAACAAGTGGCTAAAACTTGCCCGAAAGCCTGTATTGGTATTATTACCAACCCGGTCAACACCACAGTGGCTATTGCTGCTGAAGTGATGAAAAAAGCCGGTGTTTACGATAAAAACAAGCTGTTTGGGGTAACTTTGCTCGATGTTATCCGTTCTGATACGTTTGTGGCAGAGTTGAAAGGTAAGCAACCGGAAGAGTTGAATGTGGCAGTGATTGGCGGCCACTCCGGTGTCACCATTCTGCCTCTACTGTCACAGATCCCTGGCGTCAGCTTTAGTTCTCAGGAAGTGGCAGATTTAACCAAACGCATTCAGAATGCGGGAACCGAAGTGGTTGAAGCCAAGGCTGGTGGTGGCTCCGCTACGCTCTCCATGGGGCAGGCTGCGGCACGTTTTGGCCTCTCGCTGGTGCGCGCCTTGAGTGGTGAAAAGGGGATCGTAGAATGTGCCTATGTTGAAGGTGATGGCAAATACGCACGTTTCTTTGCACAACCCCTAGTGCTTGGCGTCAACGGCATTGCAGAACGGAAAGACATTGGACTGCTGAGCGATTTTGAACAAAAAGCGCTGAATGACATGCTGGACGTCCTGCACCAAGATATTGAGCTGGGTGAAAAATTTATTAATAACTGATTGCTTGGTTCAGCTCACAATATATAAGCCGCCGGAATAGGTTCCGGCGGCTTTTTGCTTCTCATGATTACCCAGATGATTTGATGCGACTTTTCCGATCCAGCAGATGATGGGTGTGCGGATCAAAATAGCGACTGGGCCAAATCTCTGCCGGATGTACCTTCAAGGCCTCGGCAATGAGCCACTCTCCTTTTGGCCATGGGCGGGAAAGTGCATTCGCTAACGTTGACGAGCTCAGCCCAGCCTCGCGTGAAACTGCTGCCAATGTGGTACCTCTTTTCTTCAGCGCCGCGATAACGTCTGCTGGATGCCAATCTAGATTCCGTGAATTCATGTTTACATTCCTTTTTTTGATTAGAGAAAGTTCTGTTAGTGGTATAACTAACAGTTCAGGATAAATTGTTTAAGCAACATGAATTGCTTATTCGGAAATCAGAATACCATTAAGTTTCTAAAAAATATCTTATTGGTTTCTAAAAGTTGAATGTAACTACATGAAAATCTGGGGTCATGGTTATGAAAAACGAGTGGTTTGCTGCCAAGGAACTCGTCGGCATTGCAGGATTACCTTCCTCAACACAGGGAATCAACCTAATGGCCAGGCGCGAAGGCTGGGTTAGCCGTCGCCGCAGAGGAGTACAGGGGAAAGCGCTGGAGTACCATGTTGACAGTTTACCTGCCGACATCAGAAACCTGCTGATATTACGTGAGGATCCCGCTATCTATGACGTAGAGCGCCAAGACCCACTGGCAGTATGGATCGAATACTATTACCACCTTTCAGAAAAGGAGCGGGGAGAGGTCATGGCATTTTTGATGCGTGAAGGAGTGAACAGCTTGCTGGCATGGATTGCGGAAAAACATAAATAGCCACAGTTGCAACTTGCCGAGCAAGCTCGCTAAGCGAGCCTCTATCCGTCGCCATTCAAACAGCGGTGTTATCGGCTATGTTACGCGGCCCTCATTCGGATCCGCCCCGAAGAGAGCCACGCTGTTCAAAACAGACGGCGTCTTTTTCCTGCAACATAGACTTCGCGTATTTGGAAATGCTGATTTCTTAAAAATCACGTTGCACCGCAAGGTGCGCTAATCCTTCCAAGGCGTCTCGGTATGGTGATTCAGGCAATACTTGCAGTGCAGTAATCGCTTTATCGGCTTCTTCTTCTGCTCGTTGACGTGTGTAGGTGAGAGAACCGCACATCCTCATGGTTGCCAGAACCGATTCCAGCAGATGACGGCCATTCCCCTGTTCAATGGCTTGGCGGATCATGGCTGATTGCTCTGCATTGCCATGATGCATAGCGTGCAACAAAGGCAAGGTAGGCTTACCTTCACTCAGGTCATCGCCGGTATTTTTTCCTAGCGTCGTTCCATCCGCACTGTAATCGAGCAAGTCATCAATTAATTGGAACGCAGTACCAAGATAACGTCCATAGTCCTGTAAGGCCTGTTCTTCGACTTTGGTAGCATTGGCGAGGATGGCGGAAGATTGCGCCGCTGCTTCAAACAGACGGGCCGTCTTACTATAAATGACCCGCATATAGCTTTCTTCACTGATGTCGGGATCGTTGACATTCATCAATTGCAGTACTTCGCCTTCGGCAATCACGTTGACCGCTTCGGACATGACTGCCAGCACCGGTAATGACCCCAGGCTGGTCATCATCTGGAAAGCACGGGTGTAAATAAAATCGCCTACCAGCACACTGGCGGCATTACCAAACGCCGCATTCGCGGTGGCTTTGCCGCGGCGCATATCGGATTCATCCACCACATCATCATGGAGTAGGGTCGCTGTGTGAATGAATTCAATCAAAGCAGCGACGGTAATATGCTTATCTCCCTGGTAATGCAGCGCCTGCGCCGCCAGAATGGCGATCATCGGGCGAATGCGTTTGCCACCACTACTGATAATGTAGTGGCCAAGTTGGTTAATGAGCGCAACATCGGAATTTAATTGTTCCAGAATGGTGGCGTTCACGGCGGCCATATCTTGCGTGGTTAACTCAGTAATTTGTTCTAGATTCATAATATTTTTTCAGTTGTGTTGCTCTTCACCGCGATGAGAACGCTGCTCATATCGGCACATGGCGGTAACTGTCATCCCGATTGTACTAGAAAAATGCTCCAGATAAACGCCGGGAACGAAACTGTGTTTTTTTTCTTCTTTTTTCACTGCGCTACTCTATTCTGCTCTTGTCATGTGAGGGATTATTGCGTAGAATTCGCGCCCTATTGTGAATATTTATAGCGCGCCCTCTATTAAACAGTTAGGCACGCGGAAAGCGGAGTTTTATATGTACGCGGTTTTCCAAAGTGGTGGTAAACAACACCGAGTAAGCGAAGGTCAGACCGTTCGCTTGGAAAAGCTGGACATCGCAACTGGTGAAGCGGTTGAGTTTGACCAGATTCTGATGATCGCTAATGGCGAAGATATCAAGATCGGCGTTCCTTTCGTCGACGGTGGCAAGATCAAGGCAGAAGTCGTTGCTCATGGTCGTGGCGAAAAGATCAAGATTGTTAAGTTTCGTCGTCGTAAGCATTACCGTAAGCAGCAGGGCCACCGTCAGTGGTTCACTGACGTTAAAATCACCGGCATCAGCGCTTAAGTTAGGAGAGCGGATTAATGGCACACAAAAAAGCTGGCGGCTCGACTCGTAACGGGCGCGATTCAGAAGCTAAACGTCTGGGCGTAAAGCGCTTTGGCGGCGAGGCAGTATTAGCAGGCAGCATCATCGTTCGTCAACGTGGCACTAAGTTCCACGCAGGCACCAACGTTGGTTGCGGTAAAGACCACACTCTGTTTGCTTTGAAAGACGGTAAAGTCAAATTCGAAGTTAAAGGCCCGAGCAATCGTAAATTTATCAGCATCGAAGCTGAATAATTTTTCGAGCCTTATAAAAAAGAGATGTAAGCCCTGCAATTCGTTGCGGGGCTTTTTACATTTATAGCTATACCCAATTTTTCAAGTTGCTGCCTACATGGCTACCGCTACAGCTAAAATGGTGACGGGTATAGACCTAAATTCATCCAGGACGCAGCCTCTACCCCACATAACTTGAATGAACTTGGGGATAGCACATAGGCACAAGCCATATGGAAACAAAACAGCAGGTCGGTGTTGGTATTTTTCTCGCACTCACCACAGCGGTTTGCTGGGGCGCATTGCCGATAGCGATGAAAGAAGTATTGGCTGTGATGGACCCGTTTACCATTATTTGGTACCGCTTTATGATAGCCGGCGTGGGATTAGGGCTGGTCCTTGCATTGCGTGGGCGTTTGCCACCGGTAAATATGTTCCGTCAGTCACGCTGGTTATGGTTACTGCTCATTGCAACAGCTGGCTTACTGGGGAACGCCACATTATTCAGTTCTTCGCTGCGCTATCTGAGTCCGACAGCGTCACAGGTGATTGGTCAACTGTCACCGGTTGGCATGATGTTCGCCAGCGTACTGATCCTCAAGGAAAGAATGCGCGTGACCCAGGTGATTGGCGCAATGATGTTAATCTGTGGGCTGATACTGTTTTTCAACGCTAGTTTGGTTGAGATCTTCACCCGGCTGACAGATTACACGCTTGGTGTTTTACTGGGGGTGTGTGCAGCGCTGGTATGGGTGAGTTATGGCGTGGCGCAGAAAGTGTTGTTGCGTCGCTTAGCGTCGTCGCAGA
Source organism: Serratia sp. HNCC26DJ244 (assembly GCF_057180565.1). Taxonomy (NCBI): domain Bacteria; kingdom Pseudomonadati; phylum Pseudomonadota; class Gammaproteobacteria; order Enterobacterales; family Yersiniaceae; genus Serratia; species Serratia sp. HNCC26DJ244. Next base: position 103,117 of record NZ_JBXUGO010000009.1, read on the forward strand.
TCTTGCTAATGTTGTATGCTTTGTGTGCAATAATATTAATTCCGCTGGCCAAGCCCGCAGTGATTTTTCAACTGAATAGTTGGCAATTGGCCTGCTTATTTTTCTGTGGAGCCAATACGCTAGTGGGGTATGGGGCACTAGCAGAAGCGATGGCGCGCTGGCAGGCGGCTCAGGTGAGTGCGTTAGTGACGCTGACCCCGCTATTTACCCTGTTATTTTCAGATTTATTAGCATTGGCCTGGCCACAGGCATTTGTGACACCGACATTGAATATTGTCGGCTATGTCGGCGCAATTGTGGTGGTAGCCGGTGCCATGTTTTCCGCAATTGGTCACTATTGGTGGCCGAGGCGGGCAAAACCCCATCTGGTTGCTTCCTTGAAGTAGCCCGGTGAATGATTTACGGAGACGGTAAATTTATTAGCGTTTTCATGTTGTTGCGGGTGTCCTTGTGTTTGCTTTAAATTCCTTTAGTATCATTGAGTAAACCGAAAACCTTGTATTGGTGTTAACTGACGTTTTCGGGGCCATGCAACGAACGGTGTATCACTCGGTGTATCACTCTGAAAGGGTTTTTATGGCTGGAACGAACAAACTTAGTGACAAAAAGCTGAAGGCACTGGAGGGGGCTCCCGCTGATGCTGTTCGCTTGTTTGCTGATGGGGCAGGATTAAGCGCTAAAGTTTCGAAGCAGGGTTCTATCAGTTGGTTGTTCACCTATAGATTAGGTGGCAGAGAATCGAAATTAGAGCGCCTGGTGTTGGGGCGTTACCCTGATATGTCTCTTAAATCAGCCAGAGAACGGCGCGATCAGTGCCGCACCTGGTTGGCTGGTGGGCGTGATCCGCGTCGCCAGTTACAGGAGAATGTAACCCAGACTCTGAAGCCGGTAACGGTGAAAGATGCTTTGGAATACTGGATAGATAACTACGCCCAACAGAAACGCACCGACGCCGACGCTATCCGCTCTCAATTCGCTACCTACATTTATCCCCACATAGGCAATCTCTCGCTTGCTGAATCTGAGACCCGTCATTGGCTACAGGCTTTCGATAGCACCGAAAAAAAACACGCAGTGACAGCAGGACGTTTATTGCAGATCTGCAAGCAAGCACTGAAATTCTGCCGTGTGCGTCGTTTTGGCTCGAGTGATGCCATAGGAATGCTAACGGTCAATGACGTAGGTAAAAACCCAGAGAGACGCGATAGGGTGTTATCTGATGCCGAATTGGCGGACGTGTGGAACAGTCTTACCCGAAAAGACATCATGTCTTACTATCGGACGATTATTCGCCTACTTGTTGTTTTCGGTTGCCGGACAAAAGAACTCAGGGTTTCACAGTGGAGCGAGTGGGATTTTGATAGCTGGGTGTGGACAGTGCCGAAAGAGAACAGTAAAACCCGCGAAAAGATTTTACGCCCGATCCCTCCAGCGCTTCATGGTTGGCTAACTGAGCTGCACCAGCAGCGTGAATCTGAATATTTACTCGGTGAATTAAAAACTGAAAGCGCAGTGAGCCAGATTGGCAGGGTTATTCATAAACGTTTGGGCCATGTGGATCCTTGGACATTCCACGATTTACGCCGTGCTCTATCTACTCATTGCGCCAATATTGGCATTCCCCCTCACATTCCAGAAATGCTACTCGGGCATAAGTTACCAGCTATTATGGGTAACTATAATTACGGTCAGTATTTACCGGAAAAACTGGATGCGCTGAACAAGTGGATAGACCGACTGGAAGTATTGGCCGGAAATCATGAAAACGTTGTTATTTTAAAGGCTGGTGATAAATGAATAGTGAAAATAAAATTTCATTACCTGAAAGGGATTACTACCCTTTAAATAAAGTTGCAGAAAAATTAGGCTGTGACATTCAGGATTTGTTCCATTTTGCAGCAAGGGGTCACTTGGTTATTAGCCTTATGATGCCTTTTCTTGTTGGAGCAAGGGTATCAGTTCACGGAGATATGACATTAGATGTTTTAAGTGATATAAACCTTGAAAAAATAGAAGAAACGCAGGTGATTGATGAGGTGAAAATTAGCAACCTTTCAACAATATATGATGTTTCCATAAGTTCGGAGTACGAAGGGTGCTTGGCGGCTACCATTGGCGGGGTATGGGATTTAAATATGGGGGCTGCTGAGATGTTTGAATGTTTTGGTTATGCCACGACAAAAACCATAGGTGCGGTTTACCCAACTGGAATTGATAGTGGAATTGATTTTTATGCTCACTTTGAAAGTGAGAAAGCAAAAATAAAAAATGAATATCTCTGTATTACCAAGGAAAGCCTTTCCTTTCTTTGTGGCGATGAGGTAAATACTCGCTTTCAAAGAGAGAAAAAAAGACCACACTTAACAGAATACCACTCTAAAAAAAGAGAGTCTGTATTGATGGCGGCAGTTCATATGAAAGTTCATTACCCAGAGTTATGCAGTAATAATACTAAATGGGCTGAAGCAATAAATAATTATGGTCATAGGTTCTGGGAGAATGGGGTGCCTCCGCTCGCAGTAGAAACTATTACCGATTTATTGGGCAAAGCTCTAGCAAGTTCCAAGTAGCCCAGAGTTAGGCTAACTCAGGGGGAAGTTAGCCTAACTTCCCTACCAACTTGAGTACAAAGTATAAAGAATAGCTTTCACGGAAAAACAGTAAAACAGTGAGAGCAATATGACTAATCAATATATCCTACCTTCACCAGAACAACGCCGTACTATCCTTGCTGAGTATGGCCATACCTACGATAAGCGTATTCGTGAGCGTGAATGCCAAGAGATCACTAGCTTATCCCGTACCACTCGCTGGAAGCTGGAGAACGAAGGTAAATTCCCGCCTCGTTGCCACTTTGGCCGTAATTCTTGTGCCTGGCTTCTCAGTGATGTGTTGTGGTGGGTTCGTAACCCTCCTGCAGTAGAAAACGTGAATAACCCATATAACCGTCGTTCCTCATAATTAAGGGCTGAAATATGAAAGCTGAATCTATGGCGATTACGCCAGGGCAATCTGTTATCAAAATTCAGGAAAGGGATATTAGCTGTTTCGAATTTAAGTCAGTAGGCGGTGCGTTATTGGCAAGGTTGGGAGTGGTCACAATTAATTGTGAACCTTGGTTTATCGCTATGGACATTTGCGAAGCGTTAGAACTGACGAATACGGCTGTAGCATTACAGGCTGTTGATGACGAGGACAAAACCGAACATAAGGATTACTTAGGTTCAGGTCGTAAGCCTCTATTGGTCAACGAATCCGGCCTATATTCACTAATCATTAAAAGCCGTAAGCCCCAGGCAAGGCGGTTTAAGCGCTGGATCACCTCGGAAGTATTGCCGGAGATCCGTAGAACTGGGGGGTATCTTCTCCCAACCATAAAGGCCGAGTTACCAGATTTTACTGATGAAGTGGCCGCTGCCCGTGCGTGGGCTGATGCCAGAGAAGAGAGCCGCAAGGCTTTAGCATTGAGCCACCAGCAATCTGAATACATCCACCACCTTGAAAGCCTGTTTGCTGACGGACTTACCCCCGTTCAATTCTGCAAGCGCTTGAATGGTGTCAATACCAGCCGTATTAGTGCCTGGCTTGCCAGTAAGGGCTGGTTGTTTGATGAAAGCACCAGTGGAGGTGCTGCCCGTTGGCGCGTGTATTCATATGCCAGGGATCGGTATCTGACAGAAAAGAATACCAAGGTTGTGCGCGGTGAGGGCTTCACCGCCTTCACGCCGGTTCTGTTGCATAAGGGTGCGCTATGGATTTATCGCCATTACTTAAAGGGTGAATTACCCATGAAAGCAGACTGGAACGGGGAATATACGCACGATAAGGAACTGACAGGGGGTAGCCATGCAGAGGCCGAATAAAACAAAAGCGGCCTTGCCGGGCCGCCAATGTCACTACACTAAAGATTATCCAGGCCAGCTTATCACACTGATCGATCAGGTCAACCGCTGCTATTTTAATACCCGTGCTGGTGGAACTGCGCCGTTGGCGCACTCCCCTAGCGATCAGCCTGCAGGTTCTTCCTTGGCCTTCTTGCGCTGGCGGCGTTTGATTTCACCTTTGGCGGCGGTTACGAGAAAACCAGCCGTGCTTTCACCATCTTCCTTTAGCTGTTCTATATCTTCCATTACTTCATGTGGGATTCGAACAGTTGTCATTTGTGATTTTGCGTTCTTTGCACCCGTTGCCATTGCTGATACTCCATATATTAGGTGTATGTCAGTATACGCAAAAATAATGATAAGAAAAGGCTTGAAGTGTATTTCACTTAAGTATAGTGTAAAACGCAAAGGTGAAATACACCTTGAAAGTGCGAAGCCCGGCAGTGTCTCACCACTAACCGGGCCTCTAACCACCAACGATAGATTACGTATCGAGGTAGCTATGACGAATCATATCACACCCTTAACCGGGCGGAATTCCTACACACCGAATAAGTTTACTTGGCGCTTTTTGGCGGTCTCTCGCATTGATCGTGAGGCTAAGCCTTGTCGCTTGTCAGTAGAGGCATATACCGAGCGGGAAGCCCGCCAGGCATTAGCCCCACATTTCATTCTTTCATTTGCTGGCCGTCTGCCTGTTCGTGAGGTGCGCCATGTGTGAAATGACTCTTACCCAAGCATCAGAAAAAGCCTGTCAGTTATCCTCGCTTTTATTGGTTGTATCGGCCTCTCGGGATGATGAGATTGGTTCTGTTGATAGTGAGAACCTTGTTGATCTCGCCTGTGATCTTGCTGGTGCGGTGGCGGTATATCTGCTCGAACTCTCAGCGGCGGAACGTCAACAGGTGCCAACTGAAAACAAAGTAACTGTAAATAAACTCAGTTCTGGGGGTAACCATGCGTGAAGTAAATCTGGATGCTTACCGTAATGATTTTGAGCGGGTCAGTGCTTTGATTGGTAACCCTAATGCACCAACCCCAAACACGACAGAGAACCGGTCACGGGATCGCTTGTTTCGAGTCAAAAAAGGATTACTTCACCTGTTGTTAGAAGTCATTCCCCAGATTGAAGATAGCCAGCAACGGCAAGAGGTTTCTCTGTGGGTGAGTGGAATACACGACATTATCCGGTGTGAAGAGTGTGATGCGGGGGTGAATCATGATTAGCCCAATGAAGTTTAACGAACTGGAAAAGCGCGTACAGGCGCTTGAACTGGCTTTGACGACTATGCAGCGTAAAGACAGCATACCGGAAGGCATGGCACCTTTAACCACCTTGGCGGCTGAAATGGGCCTATCCACCAGCAAGGCGGAAGAACTGGCGCGGCACAGCGGCGTAATGATTGTGAAGCAGGGCCACGGGCATATTGTTCATGAAGCCAATTTCAGGAAGGCTGCGCTAATCATCATCAAGGGAGCCAAGCGCAAATACGGCAGCAAATACTGGTACCACCCGCTGATCGGTAAATTCACTATGACCGGGAGGCCGCAGGCATGAGCAAACTACAAAAGGCTAATACCCGCCAATGGCCTAATGAACTGTTTTCCTGTGTCTACCGCTGGGTTAATGGTCGCCCGATAGAGAAGGCCATAGCGGCAAAAGCTATCTTGCAAACCACGGCAGGAACGCCACTTAACGAGCTGGCCAGAAAGTTACATTCCTTCGCTATTGGTAATGTCACCCCTGAGTGGCTAACCGAGCATGGTTTCATGTCCAACCGTGCCCCTGAATCAGCCAGGGAGAAGCGCGAAGCGGTAACGTTGGAGTTTATCGACCGTAAAGAGCTGGTGGCCGTACTGGCTGATGCTGACCGGATTAATGGCCTATTCAACGCTACACCGCCAGAACCGGCAGCAACGCCAGCACTTAACCAGATGGGGGCCAGTCAGCGGGGTGATGTGCTTCTGGCTCGTTATGATGGGGCACTGGCAATTCACGGCGATTCTGACACGGTTCACCATTATGACGGCGTGATCTGGAAGCCGATAGCCGATAAAGAGCTGCAGCGGGAAATGGCAGCGATATACCGCGAGTCTGAAATCTCCTATTCCCAACCAGGCATTAAGTCCGCTGTGGATACCATGAAATTGAGTTTGCCCCGCATGGGTACCACGGAACGGCATCTTATCGGGTTCACTAACGGGGTATTTGACACCAAGGCCGGGGAGTTCCGGCCACACCGCCGAGAGGATTGGCTGCTGATCGCCAGTGGTGTCGAATTCAGCCAGGCACACGAAGGGGAAACCCTATCCAGCCACGCCCCCAACTTCTGGAAGTGGTTAACACGTGCTACAGGTGGCAACGCTCGTAAGGCTGATCGGGTATTGGCTGCGCTCTACATGGTGATGGCTAACCGCTACGACTGGCAGCTATTCCTTGAGGTCACCGGGCCGGGGGGCAGTGGTAAAAGCGTGTTTGCCGAGGTCTGCACCATGTTAGCAGGTAAAGGTAATACGGTAGCCGCCAGCATGTCCTCACTGGAAAACCCGAAGGAACGCGAATTGATAGTAGGGGCTTCGCTGATCGTGCTGTCTGATATGGCCCGTTATGCCGGTGATGGTGCAGGGATAAAAGCCATTACGGGCGGCGATAAAGTAGCGGTAGACCCGAAATACAAAGCGCCTTACTCGATGCGGATCCCGGCTGTTGTGCTGGCAGTGAATAACAATTCAATGACCTTTAGCGATCGCAGTGGGGGCATTTCACGGCGGCGGGTGATATTTAACTTTGCTGATGTGGTGCCCGATGGGGAACGTGATCTGCTCCTGTCTGAAAAGATTGAGGCAGAACTGGCCGTTATCATCCGGCACCTGTTAACCCGCTTTGCCAAGCAACAGGAGGCCAAAGGGCTTTTGCTGGAACAGCGGCAATCTGAGGAAGCATTAGCGATTAAGCGTGAGGGTGATTCGCTGGTGGATTTTTGCGGCTACCTCATGGCGCTGGTGGAGTGCGAAGGGATGTTCATAGGCAATGCCGAGATTATCCCCTTTTCCCCACGGCGTTATCTGTATCATGCCTATATGGCCTACATGTCAGCCCATGGCCTGGGTAAGCCGGTATCATTAACCAGGTTCGGTAAGGATATGCCAGGAGCCATGGCGGAGTATGGGAAGGAGTACAAGAAAGCTGAATCAAGCAAGAAGGCAACCCGTGGCCGTATCCAGTCCAACATCACGTTACTGGATGAGGCCGAAGAGTGGTTACCAGCGGCTAGCGGAGGCGATGAGCCTATAAGGGGTGATGCGGTAATATAGTTTTTTTGAAATAAACTGTCTGAACTGTCCGCCCTTATAATAAAAATATAGTAAATACATGTAATTAAGTAGGGCGGACAGTGGGCGGACAGTTGGCGTTAAGTGTCTGAACTGTCCGAATCAAGGCGGGTAGTTTGGGCGGGCAGTGGCGGACAGTTTGGAAACAACTGTCTGACTACTTAATTTAATGATTTATATTGAAAAAATGACAAGGGCGGACAGTTCGGACAGTTTTAGTAGTAAAAAACTTTTTTCTATAAAATGAGAGGCAAAAGAGATGAGTATCAGCAGACAAGATGAAGTCACATATTCAAAAATTAGCATCAAGAAAATCATTGAGCACAAGAAGCTGTTTGGCATACCTGATGATAAACTAGGGCTAGATCTTATGGCTTTGAGTGAGTACCGAGATATGGTTCACCGAGAGGCATTCTTCTTTGTGGATCATAACGGTTACTTGCGTCACCAGTTTTCAGGTGAAATCTTGGCATCAAGCAAGGAACAACTTGAAATACTGATTGAACAGCTTAAAGGCATGGGGAAATTTTTAGATAGCGCTATAGATTGCGTTAAGAAATAATAATCCTGACTCTGTTTTATGAGAGTTAATATTTAATAATGGTGATGTTATGAATCGTACTATTAAAATAACAAGGAATGACTTTTTTGATATTTTAGCTGATGCATTGATTCTGTATGAACATTCTTTGCAATTTAGTGGTAGGCTGGAGGAGGTTTTTTCTAGGTCTTGCTTTCTCTCAGTTAATTATGCTTTGGAAGCGGCTGCAAACGCATTTTTAAAATCAGTTAATATTAATGGTGAGTTAAGTAAAAAAATTGAAAGATTTAATACATTTGAGAAGTTTGATTTTGTATTGCAATGGCATACAGATAGAGGGCTTCCGAAAGGGATAAAGGTGAGTCAAGACATAATAAAAATTATTCAACAGCGGAATAATATAGTGCACCCTAAGGTTTCTACTAAGAGTCATAATGTTAAATCAAATTTTAATAACGATGGTGGATTTGGTGCTTTTCACACAGAAGTAGGTAGTGGAACTGATGGCGACGCATTTGATTTTTGTAGTGATACGGCACTTGCTTCTATTAAAAAGTTAGTAAATTTCCTCAATGAGTATATTTTTAAATTATGGGGGATTACTCTAAGAGATGTTTCACTGTTTTTACTCCCTGTTTGGCACATAGACCCTATACGGCCAATGTATGAGAGAAAATCACTGCAAACCATATTAAAACACAAGTCATTGCTAAATATTTTATTTTTAGATTTTGATGAGATTGAGAGACAGTTTAAAAAAGTTTTGTAAATTATTTGTTTGCTGCTGTTTGTTGCCGTTTAGGTCAAGAATAGCCTGTTTACTATTTTATTCTCATGTATATGTTTAAGGGTGGCACTCAGACGTGAGCCGCCACTGGCCGCTTAGTTTTTTCCTCCAGATTAGGCTAAGCGGTCACCCCAAAATTCAGTGCTGGTTTCACGTCACGTAATTTATTAACGCGAGAAACCGTACATGAAAAAATTGATTGAACTCCGCCAGAAGAAAGCAGAACTAGCCACCCAAATGCGCTCCTTACTGACCAAGGCCGAAGAAGAGAAACGCAGCCTTACCTCAGAAGAAGCCACCCAGTTTGATGAACTCCGCACCCAAACCGACGCCTTACAGGCTGACATTGCCCGTTATGAATCCCTGGCTGATGAAGAACGCGCCCAAGGTGGCAAAGCCAAGCCAGCGAAAGACGGTAAGACCCTAAGCAACGAAGAGTTACGCCACTACATCATGACCGGTGAAACCCGGATGTTGTCTACCACCGTGAATGAGAGCGGCGGTTATTCCGTTATCCCTGAACTCGATACCGAGATCATGCGCATGTTGGCAGATGAAAGCGTGATGCGCCAAATCTGTACAGTGAAAACCACCAAATCCAACGAATACAAAAAGCTCGTGTCCGTAGGCGGCGCGGCGGTAGGACGTGGCACCGAAGGTGAAGCCCGTGACGAAACCGCGACGCCTAAGCTGGAAGAGGTCAGCATCAAGTTGAACCCTATCTATGCTTACCCGAAAACCACCCAGGAAATTCTCGACTTTAGCGACGTAGATATTTTGGGCTGGCTGACTGAAGAGATCAGCGACACTTTCGCCGAGACGGAAGAAACCGACCTGGTAAGCGGTGACGGGGTGAAGAAGTCCAAGGGCTTCTTATCTTATCCCCGAGCGGCTACCGGGGATCGTACTCGCCCATTTGGCACGCTGGAAAAGCTGGTTTCTGCTGGTGTGACTCCCACCGCTGATGAGCTGATCGATCTGGTATTCAAACTGCGCCGCCGTTACCGCCGTAATGCCGTATGGACGATGAACTCCAATACTGCCGCCATGCTGCAAAAGCTGAAGAACGGCAGCGGGGATTACATCTGGCGCGACCGTTTACAAGCGGGTGACCCCGATATGCTGTTGGGCCATCCGGTTCACTATCTGGAAACCATGCCAGCCGCCGAAGCGGGCCAACCTGTGATTGCGATTGGTGACTTCAAGCGCGGCTATTTCATCGTGGATCATGACACCGGCACCCGCACCCGCCCGGACAACATAACCGAACCGGGTTTTTACAAGGTACACACTGATAAGTATCTGGGCGGTGGGCTGGTGGATTCCAACGCGATCAAGGTATTGGAAATCAAAGCCGCCAAGTAATCCGAGAAGGGGCTACGGCCCCTTTTCTGCCTGAGGGGTTCACCGATGAAAAATAATGATTTTGAAATCCGCACCGCCACACTTACCGCCACTGATAAAAAGCTGGTGGGGTATGCCGTCAAGTGGAATAGCCGATCAGAAGTGTTGTGGGACGAGTTTGTAGAGCAGTTCGCGCCTAATGCTTTCAAAGATAGCTTGGCGGCGGGTACCGATGTTCGCGCCTTGTATGAGCATGACCGTATGGCACTGCTTGGGCGTAGCACCTCCGGTACGCTGTTACTGAATGAAGATGCTACCGGCTTGCGCTTTGAGCTAACGCCACCCGATACCCAACTGGGCCGCGATGTGTTGATCCTGGTTGAACGTGGGGATATTTCCGGTATGTCGTTCGGATTTAGGGCGTTGAAAGATCAGTGGGACATTTCCACTCAACCTTATGTGCGCACCGTCTTGGCTGCTGAGCTGAGAGAGATCACCGTAACCAGTTTACCGGCCTACCCAGAAAGCGCGGTGGAAGTTGCCAAACGCTCACTGCTAACTCAGCATTTGGCGCGGGTAGATCTGCGTTCTCATTGGGCTTATCTGGCGGGGTTGTGATATGTGGCCATGGAAACGCAAGACCGAAAACCGCAGCATGACCATTGACGAATTCCTGGCGATGGCAGGTATTCCCAACACCGGTTCGGGTGAGCATGTTTCATCGGGCAATGCTGAAACATTGCCAGCGGTATTAAACGCCGTGGCGGTGATCAGTGAAGCGGTGGCCTCCATGCCCTGCTACCTGTACCGGGTAACACGTACCAATGGTGTAGAGGCCCGCGCCTGGTTGGCAGATCACCCCGTCGATGTGTTGCTCAATGAGCGCCCGAACGATTGCCAGACCCCTTACCAGTTCAAGCGCACCTTGATGCGCCATTGCCTACTGAATGGTAACGCTTATGCGGTTATCCAGTGGGGGAAAGATGGTCAGCCGCAATCATTACACCCGTACCCGCCCCGCGCCGTTGTACCGAAGCGCCTGGACGAACACCGCTACGCCTACACCATTACCGAGCCATTCAGTGGGCGTGTGCGTACCTACCTGCAGGAAGAGATCCTGCACCTGCGTTATTCCACTGATGATGGTTTCCTGTCCCGTTCTCCGGTAAGCATCTGCCGGGAAACCTTGGGGCTAGGTATGGCCCAACAGCGCCACGGTGCCAGCATCATGAAAGATGGCATGATGGCCGCAGGAATAGTTAAAGCCAAAGAGTGGTTGGACAGCGTTAACGGTAAAAAAGCCCTTGATGCCCTAGAGCGTTACAAAGGGGCCAGAAATGCAGGTAAAACGCCGATCCTTGAAGGAGGGATGGAGTACGAGCAATTAGGCATGAGCAATCAAGACGCTGAATGGCTGGCCTCTCGCCGATTCACCATTGAAGACATTGCCCGTATTTTTAATATCAGCCCGATCTTCCTGCAGGAGTATTCCAACAGCACTTACAGCAATTTCAGCGAAGCTAGCCGCGCTTTTCTCACCATGACGATGCGCCCATGGCTGACCAACTTTGAACAGCAACTTAAAGCCGCCTTGTTGCTGAATTCCCCGTCTGCTGGCTCCCGCTACCTGGTGGAGTTTGATACCGCTGACCTGTTACGCGCCAACCCGCAGGATCGCTTCACAAGTTACGAAACGGCGATCAAGTCTGGCGTGATGTGCCCGAATGAAGCCCGCGAACGTGAAGGGATGCCACCACGCGAAGGTGGGGAAGAGTTTAGCCAGGCATGGAAACAAACGGTTGAAGTTAAGGGGGAGGGCAAAACCAATGGATGATCTCATTAGCCTGGAAGAGGTAAAGCTGCATTGCCGCATTGATGATGATTACGAAGATAACCTTCTTGTGAGCTATATTGCGGCATCTCTGGAGGTCTGCCAAAAGCATATCGGTAAACGTTTCGGTGATGACTTGGAGTTTAACCCGGCAATTAAAGTGGGGTGCCTGATGTATATCAGTATGCTCTATGAAAATCGGGAAATGGTTTCCTCCCTATCATCCGAAGAGGTGCCGCTGACCATCTCCCATCTATGGAGCGTATACCGTGATCCGGGGGTGTACTAATGCCATTCCATCCGTTGAAGCGCTGCACCTATCCCGGTTGCCGTAATCGCGTGAAGTCTGGCCGCTGTCCTGAACATAAGCGCCAGGCCGAACGCCAGCAAGATGAAAGGCGCGGTTCGCGCCGTGAACGTGGCTATACCTACCAATGGGAGCAATACCGTTTAGTGTATCTCAGGAATCACCCGCTTTGTGTCGCGTGTGAGAAAGAGGGGAGGTATACACCAGCCAAGATAGTCGATCACATTATCCCGATTAGCGGAGGCGATGACGTACTGTTCTGGCCAGCCAGCAATCACCAGGGATTATGTCAAACCTGCCATAACCGCAAGACCACCACACAAGACCCCATCACTAAGCAGCAACGTAAGGCCGGTAAGTTCCGTGAGCAAGAAGAGGCCGCTGCCCGTCGCTGGGATTGGTTGCATGAAGGTAGCAAACATGACTGAACAAGAGATTAATCAACTGATTAAAGGGTTACAGCGTAGCCGTGATGGGTTTACCAAGCGTCACGGCAAGACACCAGAACAGGCCACAGGCAAGCGCTTAACACAACGTGACCGAGAGTTGGCCGAAGCGTTTAGAAACCGATAGCGGGCCGTTTGCGTGGGGTGGGGGGGATTTTAAGGACAAAACCCCTCACCTCCGGCACCGCCCGCCCCCTCAGATTTTTATGCGCGGTATTTTTTTTGAAAATAAAACCGATGGGAAATTAAAACGTTATGGCAAGACCTCCAAAACCCCCCGCTTATCTGGATGAAATCGCCAGCCAGCAATGGAAGGCTCGAGCCAAACAGTTAGCTGAACGGGATGATTTGACGCCAGCCGATTGGGGGAACCTCGAATTGTTTTGCGTGAACTATTCCATGTATCGCCGAGCCGTTGCCGACCTTGAGAAGCGCGGGTTCAGCATCGTGAACAGTCAGGGCGGTGAAAGCCGTAACCCCTCATTAAGTGCCAAGGCTGACGCTGAAAAAATCATGATAAAAATGTCTTCCCTGCTGGGCTTTGATCCGGTATCCCGCCGCCGTAATCCAGTAGAAACCGACGAGGAAGACGAACTTGACCGCCTGGCATGAGTACGCAGAAGCGATAAAAAGCGGCAAAATTCCAGCGTGTACACGGCTAAAACAGGCCGTAAACCGCTACTTTTCCGACCTAAACAACCCGCTTTACGTGTTTGATACGGCCACTGTAGAACGTTTTGTCGCTTTCTCTCGCCTCTGTCCCCATGTTAAAGGGCCATTACGTGGTAAGCCGATAGAGCTTGAACCGTGGCAACAATTCGCCTTTGCCAACCTGCTAGGGTTCAAGGTGGTGGCTACTGGTCGGCGCAAGTACCGCAGCGCTTATATTCAGGTACCGCGCAAAAATGCTAAATCCACGGTAGCCGCGATCTTGGCTAACTGGTTCCTGGTGATGGAGCATGGCCAGCAGGACGTTTACACCGCCGCCGTGAGTCGTGATCAGGCCCGTATAGTGTTTGATGATGCCCGGCAAATGTGCCTGTTATCCAAACCACTGCGCAAACGGGTGGCTATCCAGCAGCACAAGCTGATTTACGCCAAATCCAACAGCCTGTTAAAGCCGCTGGCGGCCAGGGCATCCACCATTGAAGGGACTAACCCGAGCCTGGCGGTGGTCGATGAATACCACCTGCACCCGGATAACGGCGTCTATTCGGCGCTCGAGCTGGGCATGGGCGGACGCCCCGAAGGCATTCTGTTTGCCATCACGACAGCCGGCAGCAACATCGTATCGGCCTGCAAGCAACACTATGATTACTGCTGCCAGATATTGGCCGGGGAAGAAGAGAATGAATCGCTGTTCGCGTTGATCTACGAGCTGGAGGACGAAACCGAAGTAGACGACCCGGCGCAGTGGGTGAAGGCCAATCCTAACCTGTCGGTGTCCGTTGATGTGGCCGTACTGGCCGATACCATCCAGAAGGCCCGCGGTATTCCCTCGCAGTGGGTAGAAATGCTGACCAAGCGTTTCAATATCTGGTGCCAGGGTGCAACGCCGTGGATGGGGGAAGGCGCCTGGAAAGCCTGCGCCGCCGACTATACCGAAGCCGATCTGGAAGGGCTGACCTGTTACGCTGGTTTAGACCTTTCCTCTACCAGTGACATTACCAGCGTGTGTTACACCTTCCCGCTGGAACGCCACATGCGCTTACTGACGCGCCACTATATCCCCGAAGCCCAACTGCAGAACCCTGCCAATAAAAACCGCACCTTGTACCGCCAGTGGGTAAAACAGGGGTGGTTACGTCCAACACCCGGGGATTGTATCGACTATGACCGCATCCGTGATGATGTGCTCACTGACGCTGAGCGCTTTAATATTGAGCTGGTGGGCTTTGATACTTGGAACGCCACACAGATCCGTACTCAGTTACAGGGTGCCGGGATTGATGTAGAGCCGTTCCCGCAAACCTACATCAAATTCAGCCCGGTGGCGAAATCAGCAGAAGTGTACGTTAACCGTAAGGTGATTGAGCACAACGGCGATCCGGTGTTGGCCTGGGCAATGGCTAACGTAGTCATGGAGAGTGACGCCAACGCCAATATCAAGCCGAACAAGAAGAAGGCAGCAAACAAGATAGACCCGGCGATCGCCTTCTTGATGAGCTTTGGCACCTGCCAGTTACAGCATGAAGAGTTTGCGTTTGACCTGAGCGAAGAACAACAGCAACGCCTTGCGGCGTTCAAGGGTATTTAACAGGAGAGTAGATGTAATATTGGGGTAAGTGAATTATTAATTTTGTACACTGACTACGTGAACGGCTGTAGATAGCTCTAACACATAATGAATTCTGGAGGAAAGGATGCTTAATGTCAGCATGGTGACACCCATTGTTCAAGGTGCAATGACCGTTTTGATAGCAATCATAACCAGTTATATCGCCTGGCAACAATGGAAATTAAATGAGCGAAAATTCAAGTTTGACCTGTATGATCGTAGGCTGAAAATCTATCAAGAAGTGAAAAAACTTATAGATATTATGCTGATAAATGGACGGGTCACTTACAAGGAGCTTTCAACCTTTAGGGTTTCTGTTTCAGAGGCTGACTTTTTGTTTGAGGCTCCAATAAGGGCATATTTAGATGAGTTGCATAACGTTGCTGTGAAGCTAGAGTTTTTAGCAAAAAAGTACGACAGGTTCGTTGCTAGCTCAGAGAATGATGATAGGGAAAGGCTAACCGAGGAGGAAGGTGATTATCTTGAACTAAAGCGAAATTGGTTCACGGAGCAGTATCAACCAGCGCAGGAGATGTTCGGCAAGTATATCAAGTTAGCTGATTGATGCCTATGTAAGGTTAAAACAATATTTACAGAGGTCGCTTAGGCGGCCTTTTTGTTTGTCTATGTTCGCCAAAGGATTACATGGTTCAAGTAACAGTGTAGTCTATGATGTAGTCATTTTAAACAAAAAGGCACTTCGCCAGATAATGAAAAGTGCTTTTTATCAATAGATTAACTGCCTAGTATCCGTTCATACCATATTAAGTGACGTTTTTTCCAAACAGAACGGTGTTGTACATTTTTAATACAAGGTGAAATTCAGTCTTGATGCGGGTACAATCCGCTCCCTTGTTTGCACCTGTTCTGGTGTGTTCGTGTTTGTGCGAAGTTCCGTGTATCACTGCGTGTATCACTTTTGTGTAAATGATGCTGGAAAAATAGAAATAAAATCCATTTTTAACAAATGGATATGCGAAATTGATTATTTACGGAGACGGTAAATGAAGTTTGTAGATGAAGCGACGATCCTGGTGGTTGCAGGTGATGGTGGTAATGGCTGTGTGAGCTTCCGCCGTGAAAAATACATCCCCAATGGTGGACCGGATGGCGGTGATGGTGGTGACGGTGGTGACGTCTACCTGCTGGCAGATGAAAACCTCAATACCCTGATCGATTACCGCTTCGAAAAGTCTTTCCGTGCCGAGCGTGGACAGAATGGCCAGAGCCGTGATTGCACCGGTAAACGTGGCAAAGATGTGGTGATTAAAGTGCCGGTAGGGACCCGAATAAAAGATCAGGGTACCGGCGAGATCCTTGGCGATATGATTCGTCATCAGCAGCGCCTGATGGTCGCGAAAGGGGGTTGGCATGGTTTGGGAAATACCCGTTTCAAATCGTCAGTAAACCGTGCGCCACGTCAGAAAACCTTGGGGACCAAGGGCGAGATGCGTGACATTCTGCTGGAGCTATTGCTGTTGGCTGATGTCGGTATGTTGGGTTTACCCAATGCCGGGAAATCAACCTTTATCCGCGCGGTCTCTGCGGCTAAGCCGAAAGTGGCTGACTATCCCTTTACCACACTGGTGCCTAGTCTCGGCGTGGTCCGTATGGACCATGAACAGAGCTTTGTGGTGGCGGATATTCCAGGTTTGATTGAAGGCGCTCATGAAGGGGCAGGATTGGGGATCCGTTTCCTGAAGCATCTGGAACGCTGCCGTGTATTGCTGCACCTGGTGGACATCGACCCGATCGATGGTTCAGATCCGGTAGAAAATGCCAAGGTGATTATCAACGAGCTTAACCAATACAGTGAAAATCTATCGCAGAAGCCACGTTGGTTGGTGTTCAATAAAATTGACCTGCTGGATGAACAGGAGGCCGCTGAGCGTGCCAAGGCAATTGTCGCAAGTATGAGTTGGGAAGGTCAGTATTACATGATCTCCGCGGCGAATCGCGAGGGGGTCAATGCGCTGTGCTGGGATGTGATGAACTTTATCAATGCTCAGCCAAAAAGCATGGCGATTGAAGAGAGTGCGCCAGAAAAAGTCGAATTTATGTGGGATGACTATCATCGTGAACAAATCGCTGAAGTGGAAGCAGAAGCCGAAGACGATTGGGATGATGACTGGGACGAAGATGATGACGAGGGTGTTGAGATCATCTATCAGAAGTAATGGGCTCCAGTAAATTCGCGGTTGATTATTCAAGCTGCAGGTAGGCTGCAGCTTGAATGAACGCCATGATTTTAATTGTTTTGATAAATATCGCGATAGAGTCGGCTCTCAAAACGGACCAGCGGTATGCGTCTTTGTTTTTGATCTTCAGGCGGAACGGCATAGCCTGATAGATATTGAACGAAAGCATAACGCTGCCCACTGGCTACGGTGATAAAACCCGCCAGATTATAGACGCCCTGCAATGCACCGGTTTTGGCGGAAACTTTGCCATTAACCCCCGCTTCGTGCAGACCACCACGGTAACGTAGTGTGCCATCATACCCCGCTAGCGGTAGCATTGAGATAATATTGAGCTCGTTGTCGTGTTGGGCGATATATTGCAACGCCTGCATCATGGTGGCTGGGGTCAGCAAGTTATGGCGCGATAGCCCGGAACCATCCACCACAATGCTATTGCCTAAATCTACCCCAGCTTTCTCACGCAGTACCTGACGTACCGCATCGGCACCAGCGCGCCAGGTACCCGGGATGCCGAAACGCTCGTGACCGATGGTGCGAAAGACCACATCGGCAATCATATTATCTGATTTTTTCAGCATGATTTTCAGTAAATCATTTAAAGGGGGGGATTGTGTCTGGCTAATCACCGCCCCTGTTATGCCTGGCACGGTTTGCCGCTTAAGATGGCCACTTATCTTGATACCAGCCTTGACCAACTCATCTTTCACGATCGCACCGGCATAACTTGCCCCGTCTTGAATGGCGAAAGCCAAGGGTAAGGGTTCGCTGCGTTGAGTCAGGCAACCGGTTAAGGTAAAGCGGTTCAGCTCACCAGGGACTACATCCAATTCACAGAATTGTGCTTGTGGAGAACCTTTGGCCAGGGTTCTCACCTGACTGAACATATTGACCGGATAAAAAGAGGCCACGCGGATAAACGCTATTTCGCCAGGGTTGGGTGCACTGTAGAGGGAAACCGAGAAGCAATTGCGATCAATAATCGCTGCGGCTGGCGGGGCGCTAAAACATTGTGTCAGATCGTTCCATGGCCAGCCTGGGGCTTTATCGTGGCTGGCAAAGACCGAAGTATCAATCAGCACATCGCCACTGATCTCCTGCACGCCTTGTTTTTTCAACTCTGCCACCATATTGCGCAGGTGTTGGCGTTTGAAGGTCGGATCTCCGCTGAAGCGGGCAATAAGATTACCACGTAACACCCCATTAGTGATGTTACCCTGGCTTTCCAGCGTGGTAGAAAAGCGATAATCCGGCCCAAGCTGTAACAAGGCTGCCAATGCGGTAAGCACTTTCTGAGTACTGGCCGGTAATGCCATTTGCTGGGAGTGATAGTCAATAAGAGGTGTTGTCGCTCCCACTTTTTGAACTATCAAGGCAAGATTGGCCCCATCAGGCAAATACTGTGTGTAATCTTCAACCGGGGCGGCATTGGCATTGAGAACCAATGCACCGGCCAACGCACTGACAATTCGTGAAAAACGCATAATCTCGGGATAACAGCTGGAGGACATACACTCATACTACACTACGCGGCGTGAAGGGATAAAGTAAACGATGATCCTTAAGGAACTCTACGCTAAAATAGCTCTCACATTGCAAAATTGATGCTGACTTGGAACCCGTTTCCGAGCCTGGTTTTTTTTGTTTATCGCCTAGAGACGGGAGGTTCCACACCAACCGTATTTTCATACGAATACGTCAGAATGACGGCTATTTGTACAGGAAAGATTTAGAGGTATTAAAACGATGAAACAGATTCCAATGACTTTGCTCGGTGCAGAACAACTGCGTGAAGAGCTTGAATATTTGAAAAACGTGCGTCGCCCAAAAATCATTGCTGATATTGCTGAAGCGCGAGCACATGGTGATCTTAAAGAGAATGCTGAATATCATGCTGCACGTGAACAGCAGGGTTTTTGTGAAGGGCGGATCCAGGAAATTGAAGCTAAACTCTCTAATGCACAGGTGATTGATATCACTAAGATGCCTTACACCGGGCGGGTGATCTTTGGGGCGACAGTTTCGGTGATGAATTTGGATACCGAAGATGAGGTCACCTATCGCATTGTGGGCGACGATGAGGCAGATTTTAAGAAAAACCTCATTTCGGTAAATTCGCCGATGGCCCGTGGTCTGATAGGTAAAGAGCAGGATGACATCGTGGTCATCAAAACCCCGGGTGGTGATGTAGAATATGAAATTCTGAAAGTGGAATATCTGTAATTCCGACCAAATCGGTCAGATAGCGCTCAGTGTTTTGTAAAGAAAAGAAAAAGGCCGCAAGCGGCCTTTTATCAGAGCTCAGAGCATGGCACCTTTTCGCCCTATCAGTACATTTTAATGGTGACGGGGATGCCTGCATGCATTCAAACTGTATGTTGTTAGAATGCAATCGGCAACGCTCCGCAACACTTACTAGCGTGGTAAGGTGATCTTGCGATCTTGCGATGGCCGGTAAAGAATAAGCGTGCTGCCAATAACTTGGACATTACAGGCACCTGTTTCGCGAACAATAGCCGCCGCGATCAAGGCTTTGGTTTCACGATCTTCTGCGGCAATTTTTACCTTGATCAGTTCATGATGCCCTAGAGCTTGGTCAATTTCAGCCAGCACGCCTTCGGTGAGACCGTTATTACCTAGCATGACTACCGGTTTTAATGGATGCGCCAGGGCCTTGAGGTGCTGTTTTTGTTTATTATTCAGATTCATTGTCTTTTTTGCTATAAGTTGAGATTGAAAACGGGACATTCTACCGCCATCTCATGTGTATCACCAAATCGGTCTGCATGGAATGAAATCTATCTTCTGATTCATTCAAGTTGCAACCCATACCCTGCAGCTTGGATGGTGACGGGTATAAGATTAATGCAGGATAATTGGAAACCAGATGACAAGTAAAAAGCGTTCAGCCAGTTCCAGCCGCTGGCTACAAGAACACTTTAGCGATAAATATGTGCAACAAGCGCAGAAAAAAGGGCTACGTTCCCGCGCCTGGTTTAAACTGGATGAAATACAGCAAAGTGACAAACTGTTTAAGCCGGGTATGACTGTGGTGGATCTGGGGGCTGCACCCGGCGGTTGGTCGCAATATGTCGTTACCCAGATTGGCGGTAACGGGCGGATTATCGCCTGTGATATTTTGCCAATGGATCCTATCGTCGGTGTCGATTTCCTTCAGGGGGATTTTCGTGATGAACTGGTTCTTAAGGCATTGCTGGAACGTGTAGGTGAACGTAAGGTTCAGGTGGTCATGTCTGACATGGCACCCAATATGAGTGGCACCCCGGCGGTCGATATCCCAAGATCGATGTATCTGGTAGAATTAGCGCTAGAAATGTGTCGTGATGTCCTCGCACCAGGGGGTAGCTTCTTGGTGAAGGTATTTCAGGGAGACGGTTTTGACGAGTACCTACGGGAAATTCGCTCCCTGTTTACGAAGGTTAAGATTCGTAAGCCAGATGCTTCTCGCGCTCGTTCGCGTGAAGTATACATTGTAGCGACAGGGCGGAAACTGTAGTACCCTAACGCTGTTTGTTAACACAGTTGTAATATGAGGTTAATCCCTTGAGTGACATGGCGAAAAACCTGATTCTCTGGTTAGTCATCGCGGTAGTACTGATGTCTGTATTTCAGAGCTTCGGGCCCAGCGAGTCTAATGGTCGTAGAGTAGATTACACTACTTTTATGTCCGAACTGACTCAAGATCAGATTCGCGAAGCGCGCATTAGTGGGCGTGAAATCAACGTTACTCGTAAAGACAGTAACAAATACTCAACTTTCATCCCTGTTGACGATCCAAAGTTACTGGATACGTTATTGACCAAGAATGTGACCGTTGTTGGTGAGCCACCGGAACAGCCAAGTTTGTTGGCTTCTATTTTCATTTCCTGGTTCCCGATGCTGTTGTTGATTGGTGTCTGGATCTTCTTCATGCGGCAAATGCAGGGCGGTGGTGGCAAGGGGGCGATGTCCTTCGGTAAAAGCAAGGCCCGCATGCTGACAGAAGACCAGATTAAAACCACTTTTGCTGATGTTGCCGGTTGTGATGAAGCAAAAGAAGAAGTGAGCGAGTTGGTCGACTATCTGCGTGAGCCGAGCCGTTTCCAGAAATTGGGTGGCAAGATCCCGAAAGGCGTGCTGATGGTGGGGCCTCCTGGTACCGGTAAAACCTTGCTGGCGAAAGCCATTGCAGGTGAGGCCAAGGTGCCGTTCTTTACCATTTCAGGTTCTGATTTTGTTGAAATGTTTGTGGGTGTGGGGGCTTCCCGTGTCCGTGACATGTTCGAACAGGCCAAGAAAGCGGCTCCGTGTATCATTTTCATCGATGAAATTGACGCAGTAGGTCGCCAGCGTGGTGCCGGTTTGGGCGGTGGGCATGACGAACGCGAACAGACCCTGAACCAGATGCTGGTTGAGATGGATGGTTTTGAAGGCAATGAAGGCATTATCGTCATTGCGGCAACCAACCGTCCTGATGTGCTTGACCCTGCTTTATTGCGTCCAGGCCGTTTTGACCGTCAGGTGGTGGTTGGCCTGCCGGATGTCCGTGGTCGTGAGCAAATTCTGAAAGTGCATATGCGCCGTGTGCCATTGGCAGCGGATGTTGACCCATCAGTTATCGCTCGTGGTACGCCTGGTTTCTCGGGGGCTGATTTGGCTAACCTGGTGAACGAAGCGGCTCTGTTTGCTGCTCGCGGTAACAAACGAGTGGTGTCGATGGTTGAGTTCGAAAAAGCCAAAGACAAAATCATGATGGGTGCGGAACGCCGCTCTATGGTGATGACCGAAGCGCAGAAAGAGTCAACGGCGTATCACGAAGCAGGTCACGCCATTATTGGTCGTCTGGTACCTGAACATGATCCGGTGCATAAAGTCACTATCATTCCTCGTGGGCGTGCACTGGGTGTTACCTTCTTCTTACCTGAAGGGGATCAGATCAGTGCCAGCCGCCAGAAGCTGGAAAGTCAGATATCCACGCTTTATGGTGGTCGTCTGGCAGAAGAAATCATTTATGGGCCAGAGAAAGTCTCTACTGGCGCATCAAACGATATCAAGGTGGCGACTTCTATCGCACGTAACATGGTGACTCAGTGGGGTTTTTCTGAGAAGTTGGGGCCATTGTTGTATGCGGACGAAGAGGGTGAAGTGTTCTTGGGCCGTTCAGTTGCCAAGGCAAAACACATGTCTGATGAAACCGCACGTATCATCGACCAGGAAGTAAAATCCTTGGTGGAGCGTAATTATACCCGTGCGCGTGCGTTGCTGATGGAAAACATGGACATCCTGCATTCGATGAAAGATGCATTGATGAAATATGAAACCATTGATGCGCCACAGATAGATGACCTGATGAAGCGCCAAGAGGTGCGACCACCAGCTGGTTGGGATGATTCGCCGAGCAACAATCATTCAGACGGTGGCGGTGCGCCAAACTCGCCAACATCAGCAGATGAACCTCAGGCACCAAATTCAGGTGACCCGGCGTCTGAGCAGCAAGATAAGTAATCTGGGCGCTAAGTTCCGGTTACTGCCCGCTTAATGATGTGGCGACTTACTTACACCCTGTGAGCACTATGCTGACAGGGTGTTTTTCTTTGTATAGATCGTTGGCTGGGAATATCATGGGATCAAGTGTGCGGAGCTTGGTGAACGATGAGCCTCAGCCCAATCAGTTTTAACGCTAAGGTGTAATAATCATGCAGTTAATTGTTGGTGACCAAAACCTTAATCTTAATCATCCTCAGGTGATGGGCATCCTCAATGTCACTCCAGACTCATTCTCTGATGGTGGGCGGCATAACGCACTTAACGATGCGCTATTGCATGCTCATGCGCTAATCTCGGCCGGAGCCACGATGATTGACGTGGGGGGGGAATCGACTCGCCCTGGTGCGGCAGCGGTCAGTGAAGAGGAGGAAATAGCGCGTGTCGTCCCGGTTGTGGAAGCATTGGTACAACGCTTTGAGATCTTTATCTCGGTGGATACGTCAAAAGCGGCAGTGATCCGCGAATCAGCTAAAGCCGGGGCTCACCTGATTAATGATATTCGAGCGTTACAGGAGCCTGGAGCCCTGCAAGCGGCTGCTGAAAGCGGTCTACCTGTTTGCCTGATGCATATGCAAGGTGAGCCGCGTACCATGCAACAGGCACCGCATTATGATGACTTGATGGGGGAGGTGAATGCCTTTTTCCAGCACCATATTGACCGTTGCGTCGCCGCGGGTATCGAAAAACAGAAATTGTTGCTCGACCCAGGCTTTGGTTTCGGTAAGAATTTAGCACATAATTATCAGCTTCTGGCCAGGCTCTCGGAGTTTCATCACTTTGGTTTGCCACTGTTGGTGGGGATGTCACGTAAGTCGATGATCGGCCAATTGTTGAATGTGCCGCCAGACCAACGGGTTATTGGCAGTGTTGCCTGCGCAGTGATTGCCGCCATGCAGGGAGCGCAGATAGTCAGAGTGCACGATGTAAAAGAAACCGTCGAGGCGATGCGTGTCGTCGAGGCAACACTTTCAGCAAAGGGATAGTAGAGATATGAGTGAGCGCAAATACTTTGGTACTGATGGTATCCGTGGCAAAGTGGGTGACAGCCCAATAACTCCGGAATTTGTTCTCAAGTTAGGCTGGGCTGCGGGTAAGGTATTAGCGCGCCATGGCTCTCGTAAAATTATTATTGGTAAAGATACCCGCATTTCTGGGTATATGCTTGAGTCTGCATTAGAAGCCGGGCTGGCAGCGGCGGGGCTTTCCGCTTCGTTCACTGGCCCGATGCCAACCCCCGCGGTGGCTTACCTGACGCGTACTTTCCGTGCAGAAGCCGGAATCGTTATTTCTGCCTCACATAACCCATTTTATGATAACGGCATCAAATTCTTCTCTATCGATGGGGCCAAGTTGCCAGACGATGTGGAAGAGGCCATCGAAGCAGAGATGGAAAAGCCATTGACCTGCGTTGAATCAGCGGAACTGGGTAAAGCTACGCGTATCGTCGATGCCGCCGGGCGCTATATCGAATTCTGCAAGGGGACCTTCCCGAGTGAGCTCAACCTGAATGGCTTGAAAATCGTGGTGGACTGCGCCAATGGGGCGACCTACCACATTGCCCCCAGTGTGTTGCGTGAACTAGGGGCGACGGTAATTGCCATCGGTTGTGATCCTGATGGGATGAACATCAATGAAGAGTGTGGTGCCACGGATGCTCGTCAATTACAGGCCCGAGTGCTGGAAGAGAAGGCAGATGTTGGCTTGGCATTTGATGGTGACGGTGACCGCGTAATCATGGTTGACCATTTGGGGCAGAAGGTGGACGGTGACCAGATCCTCTACATTATTGCCCGTGAAGGTTTGCGCCAAGGGCAACTGCGCGGTGGTGCGGTTGGCACATTGATGAGTAACATGGGCCTGGAGCTGGCACTGAAGCAACTCGGCATTCCATTTGCACGTGCGAAAGTGGGCGACCGTTACGTGTTGGAAAAACTGCAGGAGTTGGGCTGGCGTATTGGGGCGGAAAACTCGGGTCATGTGATTTTGCTGGATAAGACCACCACCGGTGATGGCATTGTGGCCGGCTTGCAGGTGCTGACGGCGATGGTGCGTAACCAGATGAGCTTGCACGACTTGTGCAGTGGTATGAAATTATTGCCACAGATCCTGGTCAATGTCCGTTTTGTTGGTGAGCATAACCCGTTGCAGTCAGAGGCTGTGGTGAAAGTGACTGAGCAGGTGGAAGCTGAACTGGCGGGGCGTGGCCGCGTATTGCTGCGTAAATCAGGCACTGAGCCATTGATCCGTGTGATGGTGGAAGGTGAAGATGAGCAGCAGGTTAAAGATCTGGCGCACCGTATTGCTGATGCCGTGAAACTGGCAGGGTAAGTTACCGTTTTTGCGCAGGCACGGGTTATTAGGCTGCTTTTCCAGCCGTAGTCTGTGCTTGCGTAAGTCACCGAATTAGCGTGTATTGGTTTTTTTTTCTGCAAACGCATCGGTGGGCGCAAATTGCCCTTGCGTGCTGTAACGGCTTTGGTTAGTATTCACACCCGCTTCAGTGGCCTGTTGAGTAACACGCCATGCCTTATTTTTAGTTGGGCAAGTTTTGAGGCGAGAAGCATTTGGCACGCGGTGAACCCGCAAGGATACAGGTACAACTATGTACGAAGCTCTTTTGGTAATTTTCTTGCTGGTCTCTATCGGGCTTGTTGGCTTGATTATGCTGCAGCAAGGTAAAGGCGCTGATATGGGGGCCTCATTCGGAGCAGGTGCATCTGGCACGTTGTTCGGATCGACTGGCTCAGGCAACTTTATGACTCGCATGACGGCTGTTCTAGCGACGTTGTTTTTTGTTGCCAGCTTGGTTCTGGGCAATATGAGCAGCAACCAGGGCAAGAAGCAAAGCGAGTGGGAAAACCTGGGGCAGCCAGTGAAAACTGAGCAGACCACTGTACCGGCAGCACCCGCTAAGCCAGTTAGCGATATCCCGCAGTAATGCGTTGAAAGGTTTTATCCTGGTTGCTTTAAGTCTACTGAAAGCAGCCAGCTAAGTAAGAATCAGTACCGAGGTGGTGGAATTGGTAGACACGCTACCTTGAGGTGGTAGTGCCCTAACGGGCTTGTGGGTTCGAGTCCCATCCTCGGTACCAAATCCCAGAGATAACTTGCTTTTTTGCAATTATCGGCGTAGTATTTGCCACGTTTTCGGACGCGGGGTGGAGCAGCCTGGTAGCTCGTCGGGCTCATAACCCGAAGGTCGTCGGTTCAAATCCGGCCCCCGCAACCACTTTCCTTTAAGTGTTTATTTTCAAATACACTTTTCGATTGAAATCAACTTTTCTCGAACAACATTTGAAAATGATACTTATCAGAAAGTTGTACCGAAGCCGCTTTGCGGCAAACAGGGTCCAGTTGCATAATGCCCCGAATTTTCGGGGTTTTTTGTTATTTGGCAATAGAATCACTGGGCTATTAAGCCCTTTTTTTATGTCTTGGGGGTGGGCTTGTCCACATTAGAGCAAAAATTAACAGAGATGCTTTCCGCACCAGTAGAGGCGTTGGGCTTTGAGCTTGTAGGTATCGAATTTATTCGGTCGCGACAATCGACACTACGTATCTATATTGATAGTGATAACGGAATCAATGTTGATGATTGTGCTGATGTCAGCCACCAGGTCAGCGCGGTGTTGGATGTCGAAGATCCGATTTCGGTCGCTTATAACCTGGAAGTCTCCTCTCCCGGCCTTGATCGACCAATGTTCACCGCACAACACTATCAGCGTTTTATCGGTGAAGAGGTCAGCGTTGTTTTACGGATGGCCATACAGAATCGTCGTAAATGGCAGGGTATCATCAAGTCTGTTGAAGGCGAGATGATCACGGTGGCTGTGGAAGGGAAAGATGAAGTGTTTGCGCTGAGTAATATTCAGAAAGCGAACCTGATACCCCATTTTTAAAATTTGGATGAGGCAACTAGGATGAACAAAGAGATTCTGGCTGTTGTTGAAGCTGTTTCCAATGAAAAATCCCTTCCGCGTGAGAAGATTTTTGAAGCGTTGGAAAGCGCCTTGGCAACGGCGACCAAGAAAAAATATGAGCAGGAAATCGACGTGCGTGTCGCCATTGACCGTAAAACCGGCGATTTTGACACTTTCCGCCGCTGGGTCGCTGTTGATGAAGTCACTCAGCCGACGCGTGAAATCACACTGGAAGCTGCACAATTTGAAGATCCGTCCATTGAACTGGGCGGTTACATTGAAGATCAGATCGAATCAGTGACGTTTGACCGTATCACGACCCAGACGGCAAAACAGGTTATCGTACAAAAAGTTCGTGAAGCTGAACGTGCGATGGTGGTTGACGCTTTCCGTGAACAGGAAGGTGAGATTGTCACCGGCGTGGTGAAAAAGGTTAACCGCGACAGTATTGCGTTGGATTTAGGCAACAACGCCGAAGCGGTTATTGGCCGTGAAGATATGCTGCCACGTGAAAACTTCCGCCCTGGTGACCGTATTCGTGGTGTGCTGTATGCGGTACGTCCAGAAGCGCGTGGTGCGCAACTGTTCGTCAGCCGTTCGAGCCCTGACATGCTCAAAGAGCTGTTCCGCATTGAAGTGCCGGAAATCGGTGAAGAGGTGATTGAAATTAAAGCGGCTGCCCGTGACCCCGGCTCCCGTGCAAAAATTGCAGTAAAAACCAACGATAAGCGTATCGACCCAGTGGGTGCTTGTGTTGGTATGCGTGGTGCCCGTGTTCAGGCCGTTTCCAGCGAGCTGGGTGGAGAGCGCATTGATATTATCCTGTGGGATGATAACCCTGCACAATTCGTCATTAACGCCATGGCGCCAGCAGATGTTGCCTCTATCGTGGTTGATGAAGACAAATGCACCATGGACATCGCTGTTGAAGCCAGCAACCTGGCCCAGGCGATTGGCCGTAATGGTCAAAACGTGCGTCTGGCCTCTCAGTTGCTGAAACAGCATCGTGATGATGACCGCTGGGAACTCAACGTGATGACTGCCGATGATCTCCAGGCCAAACATCAGGCTGAGACTCATGCCGCTATCGATACCTTCACCAAGTATCTTGATATTGACGAAGATTTCGCTACCGTCCTGGTAGAAGAAGGCTTCGCAACGCTGGAAGAGCTGGCCTATGTCCCAATCAAAGAGTTACTGGCGATTGATGGGCTGGATGAAGATACCGTTGAGGCCTTGCGGGATCGTGCCAAAGCGGCGTTGACCACGTTGGCTCTGGCACAAGAAGAGAGCCTGGGTGGTCAGAAACCAGCGGATGATTTGCTCAACCTTGCGGGGCTTGAGCGTAGTATGGCCTTTAAACTGGCTGCGCATGGAGTTTGTACGCTGGAAGATCTCGCCGAGCAGGGAGTTGACGACCTGACTGATATCGAAGGTCTTGACGCTGAACAAGCTGGCGAATTGATTATGGCCGCACGTAATATCTGCTGGTTTGGCGATAACGCGTAATAAACTACTGTAGCAGGAAGGAACAGCATGACGACAGATGTAACCGTAAAATCCCTGGCTGCAGAGATTCAGACTTCGGTTGATCGCCTGGTACAGCAGTTTGCTGACGCAGGGATCGAAAAGTCCGAGAATGACTCTGTAACCCAACAAGAGAAAGAAAAATTGCTGGCGCACCTGAACCATGATCATGGTGTTGCGCCAGATAAACTCACGCTGCAACGTAAAACACGCAGCACATTGAATATTCCGAGCACCGGCGGTAAAAGTAAATCGGTGCAAATTGAGGTCCGCAAGAAGCGCACTTATGTAAATCGCGATACGCAAGAAGCCCAGCAGGCTGAAGCGGCAGAGCAGGCAAAGCGTGAAGCGGAAGAGCAGGCACAGCGCGAAGCGGAAGAGCTAGCGAAACGTGAAGCCGACGCTAAACGTGCCGCCGAAGAGCAAGCCAAACGTGAGGCCGCAGCGATTACCAAGAGTAATTCAGCGGAAAAAGAAAAAGTGACCAATCAACATACCGATGAAATGACCAAGCCAGCTCAGGCAGAAAAAGCACGTCGTGAAGCCGAAGCCGCTGAACTTAAGCGTAAAGCGGAAGAAGAAGTACGCCGTAAGGTTGAAGAAAATGCCAAACGTGTAGCGGAAGAAGCGCGTCGTATGGCTGAAGAGAACGGTGAACAGTGGGCGCAAGCCGAGGCAGCTAGTGCTGCAATTGAGTCCGCTGACTACCATGTGACCACCTCTCAGCACGCCCGTGCTGCGGAAGATGAAAACGATGCCAAAGTTGAAGGGGATCGTCGTAGTCGTAGCCGTGGTGGTAAAGCGACTAAACAGAAAAAAGGCAACAAACTTTCTGAGTCGAAAGCGGATCGTGAAGAAGCGCGTGCAGTCACTCGTGGCGGTAAAGGTAAACGTAAACCGAGTACACTGCAGCAGGGCTTTAACAAACCTGTTCAAGCAGTAAACCGCGATGTCATTATCGGTGAAACCATTACGGTTGCCGAACTGGCAAACAAGATGGCGGTAAAAGGTTCTCAGGTTATCAAAGCAATGATGAAACTGGGCGCCATGGCCACCATCAATCAGGTGATTGATCAGGAAACAGCACAACTGGTTGCTGAAGAGATGGGCCACAAGGTTATCCTGCGTCGTGAGAACGAGCTGGAAGAGGCGCTGATGAGTGACCGTGATACGGGTGCTGCGGCTGGTGCTGAACCTCGTGCACCGGTTGTAACCATCATGGGTCACGTTGACCACGGTAAAACCTCTCTGCTTGACTATATCCGCTCGACAAAAGTCGCTGTTGGCGAAGCCGGTGGTATTACTCAACACATCGGTGCTTACCATGTGGAAACTGAGAACGGCATGATCACCTTCCTGGATACACCAGGACACGCCGCCTTTACCTCAATGCGTGCACGTGGTGCGCAAGCGACGGATATCGTGGTACTGGTGGTGGCAGCGGACGACGGTGTGATGCCACAGACGATTGAAGCTATTCAGCATGCTCAAGCGGCGAAAGTGCCACTGGTGGTTGCGGTTAACAAAATCGATAAGCATGAAGCGGATCCAGACCGTGTTAAGCAAGAATTGTCGCAGTATGGTGTGATGTCAGAGGATTGGGGCGGTGAAGCGCAATTCGTTCATGTCTCCGCCAAAGCCGGTACCGGTATCGACGAACTGTTGGATGCTATCTTGCTGCAAGCCGAAGTGCTTGAGCTGAAAGCGGTACGCACCGGCATGGCAAGTGGTGTCGTCATCGAATCTTTCCTGGATAAAGGCCGTGGCCCGGTAGCGACGGTGCTGGTTCAGGAAGGGACATTGAACAAGGGTGATATCGTCCTGTGCGGCTTTGAGTATGGCCGTGTGCGTGCGATGCGTGATGAGCTGGGGCGTGAAATCCTCTCTGCGGGTCCTTCTATTCCTGTCGAGATCCTCGGTTTGTCCAGTGTACCTGCAGCTGGTGATGAAGCGACAGTTGTCCGTGACGAGAAGAAAGCCCGTGAAGTGGCGCTCTATCGTCAAGGCAAATTCCGTGAAGTCAAATTGGCACGTCAGCAGAAGTCTAAACTGGAAAACATGTTCTCCAACATGACCGAAGGTGAAGTGTCTGAACTGAACATCGTGCTGAAAACTGACGTACAGGGAACCTGTGAAGCTATTTCTGATTCACTGCAGAAACTCTCTACCGATGAAGTGAAAGTGAAGATTGTCGGTTCCGGTGTCGGTGGGATCACTGAAACTGATGCAACGTTAGCCGCCGCATCTAATGCGATTATCCTGGGCTTCAACGTGCGTGCTGATGCATCTGCTCGCCGTGTTATTGAAGCAGAAAGTCTGGATCTGCGTTACTACTCGGTCATCTATAACCTGATCGACGAAGTGAAGCAGGCAATGAGTGGCATGCTATCACCTGAATACAAGCAACAGATCATCGGCCTGGCCGAAGTGCGTGACGTATTCAAATCACCTAAGTTCGGTGCTATTGCTGGTTGTATGGTTACCGAAGGTAACATTAAGCGTCATAATCCAATTCGTGTGCTGCGTGACAACGTGGTTATCTATGAAGGTGAGCTGGAATCCCTGCGCCGCTTCAAGGATGACGTTAACGAAGTCCGTAACGGCATGGAATGTGGTATTGGCGTTAAGAACTACAACGACGTGCGCGTTGGCGACATGATCGAAGTGTTTGAAATTATCGAGATTCAGCGCACAATCGCTTAATGTTCGAATAATGCAAAAATAGTGTTGTGGGGGCCATGTGCCCCCTGTTTTGTCTGGAGGATAGCCACATGCCAAAAGAATTCAGCCGCGGTCAACGCGTGGCACAAGAAATGCAAAAAGAGATTGCCATTATTCTGCAGCGTGAAGTCAAAGATCCGCGCATCGGTATGGCGACCGTTTCAGGTGTAGAGGTCTCTCGTGACCTGGCCTATGCCAAAGTCTATGTGACCTTCTTGAATGTTCTCACTGAAAACCACGACCCAGCGCTGGTGACTAACGGCATTAAAGCGTTACAGGACGCTGCGGGGTATATCCGTACCCTGTTGGGTAAAGCCATGCGCCTGCGGGTAGTACCGGAGTTGACGTTTGCCTACGACAATTCACTGGTTGAAGGGATGCGTATGTCTAACCTGGTGACCAATGTGGTGAAGCACGACGAAGAGCGTCGTAGCGCATCAGGCGACAACGAGGAGGCTTAATGAGTCGTCCTCGCCGCCGCGGCCGTGATATCCACGGTGTACTGCTGCTGGATAAGCCACAAAACCTGTCGTCCAATGATGCTCTACAAAAAGTAAAGCGTATCTACAATGCCAACCGTGCAGGTCATACCGGGGCACTCGATCCATTAGCGACCGGTATGCTGCCGATTTGCCTGGGTGAAGCGACTAAATTCTCCCAGTATCTGCTCGATTCCGATAAACGCTACCGCGTGATTGCCCGTTTGGGGCAACGTACGGATACTTCGGATGCGGATGGGCAGATCGTGCAACAGCGTCCGGTCAGTTTCACGCAGGCACAACTGGATGCAGCGTTGCAGACCTTCCGGGGGAATATCCAGCAAGTTCCTTCCATGTATTCAGCGCTGAAATATCAGGGCAAAAAGCTGTATGAGTACGCTCGGCAGGGTATTGAAGTGCCACGTGAAGCGCGTGCTATTACCGTCTACGAGCTCCAATTTATCCGCTGGGAAGGGGATGAACTGGAACTGGAGGTCCACTGTTCGAAAGGGACCTATATTCGCACCATTATTGATGATTTGGGTGAGCTGCTGGGTTGTGGGGCGCATGTGATATATCTGCGGCGTCTGCAAGTGGCGAAATACCCACTGGCCCGCATGGTTACTCTGGATCAACTCAACACTTTACTGGAACAGGCCAATCAACAAGGTCAGGTTGCCAGTGAGTTGCTTGATCCGCTGTTGATGCCGATGGATAGCCCTGCGGCAGATTTTCCGGTTGTGAACTTGTCGTCCGCTGTCGCCTATTACGTTAAACAGGGGCAACCGGTACAAGTTAGCCATGCGCCATCCGCCGGTCTGGTGCGTATGACTGAAGGCGAAACAGGGAAATTTATCGGTATTGGCGAGATTGCTGACGATGGCCGGGTGGCACCGCGTCGCTTAGTGGTTGAATATACAGACGATACCCCCGTTCAGCTAAAAGCCCCCCATAAAACGGCTGAATAATATTATCGATATATCTATAACTTGAATGGTTATCGCTGCCTTGCCTTGCGATCATACAAGGCTAAGAGTAGAATAGCGCAGTTAATTATTGGGTTGCTGAATTAGAGATCGGCGCCCGTGTCTGTTATTTATAATTTGGAGTATGACAATGTCTCTAAGTGTTGAAGCTAAAGCTAAAATCGTAGCTGATTTCGGTCGTGGTACTAACGACAGCGGTTCTACCGAAGTTCAGGTTGCCCTGTTAACTGCGCAGATTAACCATCTGCAAGGCCACTTCTCAGAACACAAAAAAGATCACCACAGCCGTCGTGGTCTGCTGCGTATGGTTTCTCAGCGTCGTAAGCTGCTGGACTACCTGAAGCGTAAAGATGTAGCACGTTATGCCAGCCTGATTGAACGTCTGGGTCTGCGTCGCTAATCGAACAAGTTTCAGTAGAAAGGGGCCAAATTGGCCCCTTTCTTCTAGGAAGCATAGACAAATAAGGTTAATGTATTACCAGGTTCTTCCGTTACAGCGGTTCGCGCGGCTAATGAGAGGCTTTATCTTGGTTTGTATACCCAAGTTCAATCGAGTTGCAGGTAGGCGACAAGAGAGTGAGTCCCTAGGAGCATAGATAACTATGTGACTAGGGTGAACGAGTGTAGTCAACACCCCTGCAGTTTGATTGGCGATGAGTATGAGATAAAGATTGTCATTAGTCGCGAGGATGTAATGTGAAGGCAAGTCGATTCCCGGGTGTGTCGCGTAACCAATACTGACGTACCCTCAACGAAGGATTAAATTTTGCTGACACCAATTATTCGCAAATTCCAGTATGGTCAACATACAGTCACTATTGAGACGGGAATGATGGCTCGTCAAGCCACAGCCGCCGTGATGGTGAATATGGATGATACAGCGGTATTCGTTACCGTTGTGGGCCAAAAGAAAGCCAAACCAGGGCAGTCCTTCTTCCCGTTGACTGTTAACTATCAGGAACGTACCTATGCAGTTGGTCGTATCCCGGGGAGTTTCTTCCGCCGTGAAGGTCGCCCAAGTGAAGGTGAAACCCTGACTTCCCGTCTGATTGACCGCCCAATTCGTCCGCTGTTTCCAGATAGCTTCCTCAATGAAGTCCAGGTGATTGCCACCGTTGTATCTCTTAACCCACAGGTTAACCCGGACATTGTTGCCATGATCGGCGCTTCTGCTGCTCTGAGCCTGTCGGGTATCCCGTTCAATGGCCCAATTGGCGCTGCCCGAGTGGGTTACATTAACGACCAATATGTGCTGAACCCAACTGCTGATGAGCTGAAAGAATCTCGCCTCGACCTAGTGGTTGCTGGTACCGCTGGTGCGGTGCTGATGGTGGAATCTGAAGCCGAAGTACTGAGTGAAGAGCAGATGTTGGGTGCCGTGGTGTTTGGCCATGAGCAACAACAAGTCGTTATCGAAAACATTAATGACTTAGTGCGTGAAGCTGGCAAACCGAAGTGGGATTGGCAGCCTGCGCCAATCAACGAAGCGCTGCATGCTCGTGTAGCCGAACTGGCTGAAAGCCGCTTGGGCGATGCTTACCACATTACTGAGAAGCAAGCGCGTTATGCTCAAGTTGATGCGGTTAAAGACAGCGTAGTGGAAACACTGCTGGCACAAGATGAAACACTGGATGCCGGTGAAATCCAGGACATTCTGGGTGATGTTGAGAAACAAGTGGTGCGTAGTCGCGTACTGCGTGGCGAACCACGTATTGATGGTCGCGAAAAAGACATGATCCGTGGTCTGGACGTACGTACCGGTGTTCTGCCTCGTACTCACGGTTCTGCACTGTTTACCCGTGGTGAAACCCAGGCTCTGGTTACCGCCACGCTGGGCACCGCGCGTGACGCACAGATCATCGATGAGCTGATGGGCGAAAAAACCGACAGCTTCCTGTTCCACTACAATTTCCCTCCGTACTCGGTGGGTGAAACCGGCATGGTCGGTTCGCCTAAACGTCGTGAAATTGGCCATGGTCGCCTGGCAAAACGCGGCGTATTGGCTATGATGCCTAAGCCGGAAGATTTTCCGTACACAGTACGTGTAGTGTCTGAAATCACTGAATCCAATGGTTCTTCCTCTATGGCTTCGGTCTGCGGTGCTTCTCTAGCACTGATGGATGCTGGTGTGCCAATCAAGTCTGCGGTTGCGGGTATCGCCATGGGCTTGGTGAAAGAGCAGGATAATTTTGTGGTTCTGTCTGATATTCTGGGTGACGAAGATCACTTGGGAGACATGGACTTCAAAGTTGCCGGTAGCCGTGAAGGTATCACCGCACTGCAGATGGACATCAAAATTGAAGGCATCACCCGTGAGATCATGCAGGTGGCGCTGAATCAGGCCAAGGGTGCACGTTTGCACATTCTGGGTGTGATGGAGCAGGCTATCAGCACGCCTCGTGGTGATATTTCTGAGTTTGCACCGCGTATCCATACCATCAAGATCAATCCAGACAAGATTAAAGACGTGATTGGTAAAGGTGGTTCGGTTATCCGTGCGTTGACTGAAGAAACCGGCACCACCATTGAAATTGAAGATGACGGTACAGTGAAAATTGCTGCTACCGATGGCGATAAAGCGAAGTATGCTATTCGTCGCATCGAAGAGATCACTGCTGAGATCGAAGTTGGCCGTGTGTACCAGGGTAAAGTGACCCGTATCGTTGATTTTGGTGCTTTCGTGGCCATCGGCGGCGGCAAAGAAGGTCTGGTGCATATTTCTCAAATTGCCGACAAGCGTGTTGAGAAAGTGACTGACTATCTGCAGATGGGCCAAGAAGTTCCGGTCAAGGTACTGGAAGTTGATCGCCAGGGCCGTGTACGCCTGAGCATCAAAGAAGCCACAGCGCCAGAAGCGTCTGCAGCTCCTGCGCCAGAAGCAGAATAAGTGTATCAATAACTTTACAGCCCCCGCCTTCGCGGCGGGGCTGTTATCATCGTGCGGGTAGGATGCTCGCGTTTTAGCAAGCGGAGGACAGGACGTTCAGCCAATGTTTGTTTTTGGGAGTAAGAAATGAAGCCTTTCTTGCGCTGGTGTTACGTTGCGACAGCACTTTGGCTGGCAGGATGCAGCAACAATGATTGGCGTAAAGATGACGTTCTGGCTATTCCGTTGCAGCCCACATTGCAGCAGGAAGTGATCTTGGCGCGCATGGAACAGATACTTGCCAGCCAAGCACTGACTAATGATGAACGCGCACAGCTTTTATATGAGCGCGGAGTGCTGTATGATAGCCTCGGGCTACGTGCTCTAGCGCGCAACGATTTTTCGCAAGCGCTGGCGATACGTCCTGATATGCCGGAAGTTTTTAACTATCTTGGCATTTACTTCACGCAGGCAGGCAATTTTGATGCCGCGTATGAAGCGTTTGATTCTGTACTAGAGCTTGATCCAACTTACAACTACGCGCGTTTAAACCGGGGCATTGCACTGTATTATGGTGGCCGCTTCCTGTTGGCGCAGGATGATCTGCAGGCGTTTTATCAAGACGACCCAAACGATCCCTTCCGTTCGTTATGGCTTTACCTGGTGGAAAGAAGTGTTGATCCCAAGGCAGCCAGCGTTTCGCTCCAGCAGCGTTATGATAAAGCGGACAGAGGGCAATGGGGATGGAATATTGTCGAATTCTACCTGGGTAAAATCAGTGAAAGCACGCTGATGGAAAGACTCAAGGCAGATACAACGGATAACACTTCGCTCGCTGAACATCTCAGTGAAACAAACTTCTATTTAGGTAAGTATTACCTAAGTCTGGGGGATAAGGACAGCGCTACAGCGTTGTTCAAACTGACGGTAGCTAACAACGTTCATAACTTTGTTGAGCACCGCTATGCATTGTTGGAATTGGCTCTACTGGGCCAAGAACAAGACGACCTATCGGAATCCGACCAACAATAGCTGACAGACACTATATCCAATAAATTTCGAGTTGCCGCTAACGCACAGCCTGGAAAATAGAGGATCTCAGCCTGAGATACATTGGTTTTTGACCAAAAATTATCGCCTTGGCGGGCGAGGGCTTTTTGTCTGTTTTATAAACAAATTTGAGCCGGTTCACACTTTTAAATGAAAACGACTGAAAGTTTTCTCGACGAGTTATGTAAACTGGCTGCCATCATTAATGAGACACGTTTACATGACTACTGAGTTTGAAACTTCTTTTGCTGATCTGGGCCTATCTGCACCGATCATTGCTGCCCTGACTGATTTGGGCTATGAAAAACCATCACCGATTCAGGCTGAGTGTATTCCTCACCTGTTAAATGGCCGCGATGTGCTGGGTATGGCCCAGACTGGTAGCGGCAAAACTGCAGCGTTCTCGCTGCCCCTGCTGCATAACTTGGATGCGGCGTTAAAAGCACCACAAATTCTGGTGTTGGCACCGACACGCGAACTGGCCGTTCAGGTTTCTGAAGCCATGGCTGATTTCGCCAAACATATGCATGGCGTCAATGTTGTCGCCTTGTACGGTGGCCAGCGTTATGACGTACAATTGCGCGCTTTGCGCCAAGGGCCACAAATTGTGGTCGGTACGCCTGGCCGCCTGTTGGATCACCTCAAGCGTGGTACCTTGAACCTTTCCAGCTTGAAAGGTCTGGTGCTGGATGAAGCCGATGAAATGCTACGCATGGGCTTTATTGAAGACGTAGAAACCATTATGGCGCAGATCCCAGCGGAACATCAGACCGCTCTGTTTTCTGCCACCATGCCGGAAGCGATCCGCCGTATTACACGCCGTTTTATGAAAGATCCGCAGGAAGTTCGCATCCAATCTAACGTGACCACTCGCCCGGACATCAGCCAGAGTTACTGGACGGTGCAAGGTATGCGTAAGAACGAAGCGCTGGTGCGTTTCCTGGAATCTGAAGATTTTGACGCAGCGATCATCTTCGTGCGTACCAAAAATGCCACGCTGGAAGTGGCGGAAGCCTTGGAGCGTAGCGGCTACAACAGTGCAGCACTCAACGGCGACATGAACCAGGCACTGCGTGAGCAGACACTGGAGCGTTTGAAAGATGGTCGCTTGAATATTCTGATCGCCACCGACGTTGCTGCTCGTGGCTTGGATGTTGAGCGTATCAGCCTGGTAGTAAACTATGATATCCCTATGGATTCAGAGTCTTACGTTCACCGTATTGGTCGTACTGGCCGTGCTGGCCGTGCTGGCCGCGCATTGTTGTTCGTGGAAAACCGTGAGCGCCGCTTGCTGCGTAACATTGAACACACCATGAAGCTGACCATCCCTGAAGTGGAACTGCCGAATGCAGCGCTTTTGGGTGAACGCCGTCTGGCTAAGTTCGCAGCCAAAGTACAGCAACAGCTGGAAAGCAGTGATCTGGATATGTACCGTGCGCTGTTGGCTAAGCTGCAACCGGCTGAAGAGCTGGAGATGGAAACCTTGGCCGCCGCTTTGCTGAAAATGGCACAGGGTGAGCGTCCGTTGATCCTGCCACCTGATCCGGTATTCAAACCGCGTCAGCGTCGTGAGTTCAATGACCGTGATGATCGTGGTCGTGGTGACCGTGCTGACCGTGGTCGTCGTGATGCTCGTCCAGATAGTCGCGAAGGTGGCGATCGTCCACGTCGTGAGCGCCGTGACGTGGGTGAAATGCAGTTGTATCGCATTGAAGTGGGCCGTGATGACGGTGTGGAAGTTCGTCATATTGTTGGCGCGATTGCTAACGAAGGCGACATCAGCAGCCGTTACATCGGTAACATCAAGTTGTTTGCTTCTCACTCAACCATTGAGTTGCCAAAAGGTATGCCGGGCGAGATCCTGAATCACTTCACTCGTACCCGCATTCTGAATAAACCGATGAACATGCAACTGCTTGGTGATGCACAACCTCATGAACGCCGTGAGCGTCGTGATGGTGCTCCTGCTGCTCCACGCCGCTCTTTTGGTGAGCGCCGTGAAGGTGGCAATGCAGGTGGTGAACGCCGTGGTGGTAATTTCAACCGCGATGGCAAACCAGCGCCACGCCGTAGCGATGCCGCACCTAGCACACCACGTCGCCGTTTTGGTGATGCATAATCATTGATTTGGTGATTATCCTCAGAAAACCAGCTTTCTAGCTGGTTTTTTTTCGCCTGAACAACCGCGAATAAAGCAAAGTGGCGTATTATTGCCGGGTTTTTGTCGTCTGATATGCGTAGGAGATGCCATGCACTGGCAGCAATTCAAATCTCAGTACCTGGTACGATTTTGGGCACCGTTGCCGGCGGTGATCGCCGCAGGGCTGCTCTCGACTTATTATTTCGGTCTGACTGGTACTTTCTGGGCCGTGACGGGCGAATTCACGCGTTGGGGCGGGCATCTATTGCAGGGGTTGGGTTTCCATCCTGAACAGTGGGGCTACTTCAAGGTCATCGGCTTGCAAGGGACGCCACTGGAACGCATTGATGGGCGGATGATTATTGGCATGTTTGCCGGTTGTATCGCAGCGGCATTATGGGCCAACAATGTTAAATTACGTATGCCACAGCACCGTATTCGCATTGCACAAGCGTTGCTGGGGGGCATCATAGCGGGGTTTGGTGCGCGCCTGGCCATGGGGTGTAATCTGGCCGCCTTTTTTACTGGGATTCCGCAGTTCTCACTACATGCCTGGTTCTTTGCACTGGCAACCGCAGTAGGCTCTTATTTTGGCGCTAAATTCACCCTGCTGCCGATGTTTCGTATTCCGCTCAAATTGCAAAAAGTGAACACCGCTTCCCCACTGACGCAAAAACCTCAGCAGGCTCGCTACCGCTTTCGCTTGGGGATGGTGATTTTTTTCCTCGCGCTGGCCTGGTCATTATGGACACTGTTTGATGCACCCAAGTTAGGTATCGCTATGCTGTTTGGCATAGGGTTCGGTTTGTTGATTGAACGGGCCCAGATCTGCTTTACTTCGGCATTTCGTGACCTGTGGATCACAGGGCGCACCCATATGGCCAAGGCGATAATTCTGGGGATGATGGTGAGTGCCATTGGCATCTTCAGTTACGTGCAGTTGGGGGTTGCGCCCAAAATCATGTGGGCAGGGCCAAATGCCGTGTTAGGTGGCCTGCTGTTTGGCTTCGGTATTGTCCTGGCGGGTGGTTGTGAAACTGGCTGGATGTATCGTGCGGTTGAAGGGCAAGTTCATTACTGGTGGGTCGGCTTCGGCAATATTATCGGTGCTACGCTACTGGCCTATTTTTGGGATGACCTGGCACCTGCACTGGCGACTAATTATAGCAAGGTTAACCTGCTGGAAGCCTTTGGGCCGATTGGCGGATTGTTGGTCACTTACCTGATGTTGGGCATCGCTTTTGCCGCCATGCTGTGGTGGGAGAAACGCTTTTTCCGTAATAAACACGACACCCAGACGGTGAATTTAAGGAGTGAAGGATGAAACAGGCTGAAATAGTGCCGGATTATCGCCTGGATATGGTGGGAGAACCTTGCCCCTACCCGGCGGTTGCCACATTAGAGGCGATGCCACAGCTTAAAGCGGGTGAAATACTGGAAGTGATTAGCGATTGTCCGCAGTCGATTAACAATATCCCACTGGATGCGCGTAACCACGGTTACACCGTATTGGACATTCAGCAGGATGGGCCAACCATTCGTTATTTGATCCAGCGCTGATCGAATCAACTGAGTGGCATCAGGGGGCCAGTGGTTTCTGGCCCCCTGAGTATTTTGAGTATTGGAGAAGCCTTACTGCACCAACTCTAACCCGGCAACGCGCCGCCAGTAGCCATTACATTGCGCGTGATCGGTTAATGCCAAGGGCTGTTGACCTTGCTCGTTAGCGCGGAAACGGTCAATCAAGGCCAGCGTCTCCGCATTTTCTGGTGACAGGCGCACCACATCCACCAATCCCTGCATACCGGCGAGTTCATTGCCCAGGTTGTAACAGTAACCACTCAGGGTTTGAATACCATTGAGCACGAACACCTGTTGATTCTCTTGTGAGTTAACCACTCTGCCCTGGGGATATTTAATGCAGCAGGTTTCACATTCGTCTTTGCCCCGGTTTTCTGAGCGAGCGGTAAAACAGCGCGCGGAGTAAGCCAACGGCAGGTGACCATAGCTGAGCACTTCCACTTCAAACTGCTGGCGGAACCCCAATTCATCACATTGTTGCAGCAAGTTGGCTAGCCAGTCGCGAGACAACTCCACCGGCATACACCAACGTATCATGCCTTGTTTGTGTAACAGACGCAGTGTATAGCCGTTGTAACAATTGAGCGCGTGCCCGGCGACAAACGGCAGACCGCGTTCCGCCGCCATATTCACAGTACCGAGATCATTGGCTTCAATCAGAAATTCGCCATTTTCCACATAACGCTTTAATTCGTTCAATTCCGAAGGGGCCTGCAACAGTGCCAGCGTGGATATCACCACCTGCTTACCGGATTTGGCGATCTCCTGCGCCAGCGCCAGCCATTCGGTGACTTTCATCTCACGCCGTTTGGTGCAGACAGATTCGCCCAGATAGATAATATCGGCGCTACTATTAACGGCTTGCTGATAAAAGGCTTCCACCTCGGTTTTTGGCCAGTAGTAGAGCACTGGGCCTAATGCATATTTCATGGTTTCTCTCACTACTGCCATTTGCGGTGATAGGCACCCAGTGTGGTTTGGGTCCCTTCTGACATCGCGCCGAGCGTTTCCATCCAGGCGGCGTCTGGCTGATAAGTAGCCGGATTGGCGATACAGCGATCAATCGCCTGACGCCAAACCCGTGCTACTTGGCTGACATAGGCTGGGCTGCGTTGACGGCCTTCAATTTTCACCGACGCAATATTGGCGGCTAATAACTCTGGTAACAATTCCAGCGTATTGAGGCTGGTAGGTTCTTCCAGCGGGTGATAAAGCACGTTATCCACCAGATAGCGGCCTTTACACAGCGTTGGATAACCGGCATTTTCGCCATCCTGATAGCGATCAATCAGCACATTATTCAGCCGCGACTCCATCCCTTGTGCAGTTTGTTGCCAGCGTACAAAGCGCGCCGGGGAACAGGCACCAATGGTATTGGGGGATTCACCGGTCAAATAAGAGGAGAGGTAACAGCGCCCTTCAGCCATGATGCATAAGCTACCAAAGGCAAAAACCTCTAACGGCACCGGGCTGGTACGCGACAATTGCTTGACCTGATGCATGGAAAGCACGCGCGGTAACACCACTCGGGCGACATCAAAGTGGCGCTGATAAAAGCGAATGGCTTCTTCGTTGGTGGCAGAGGCTTGCACCGAGACATGGCGTTCCACCTGCGGGTAACGTTCAGCGGCGTATTCCAGCATCGCCAAGTCAGCCAGAATCAGCGCATCTGCTCCCAATTGCGCTGCGACATCCACAGCGCGCTGCCAGCGGACATACCCATCCGGGTGGGCAAAGGTATTGATGGCGATGTGTAATTTGCGACCATGCCGATGTACATAGTCGACGGCTTCCTGTAACTTTTTTTCGGTAAAGTTCAACCCGGCGAAGTGGCGTGCGTTGGTATCGTCTTTCAGGCCGATATAAATCGCATCTGCGCCATTATCTACTGCAGCTTTCAATGCTGGCAGATTACCGGCGGGGCAAAGCAGCTCCATAGGTCTATCCTGATTCAGCCGTGTACCCAGCGAGGGACACGTGGTGATAAATGTTGCCGGTCAACATGATTATCCGGTGGCGGAGTTATATCCAAGTTCATTCATATTGCGGGAGGCTAATTCTAGTAAACCCGAAGTTAACAGGCTTTGATTTGGGGCAGTTTCTGGCGTATTGATTGATGATAGAAAGGGTGTCAGCGCTACAAAACCACCTTGATGACGGGTTTTATCCCCCTTGCAGTGAATGATTCTGCGGATAGATCGGTTATCTGGGGCATTAATGTGGCAAAATAATCTAAAATTGAGTGGAAAGGAGTGAGTGAACGTGTTGGAAAAACTACGAGCGCGCATTGTGCGCCAAGGGCCGTCACTATTACGTGTGCCACTAAAATTCACGCCGTTTGCTCTGCAGCGCCAGCTTTTGGAACAATTGCTGGGCTGGCAATTTCGCCAAGCGCTGGCCGATGGAGATTTGGCATTTCTTGAATCACGCTGGTTGAAAATTGAAGTGCGCGACCTGGCACTACAATGGTTTATGACCGTAGAGAACGATAAGCTGGTGGTGAGCCAACAGGCGCAGGCTGATGTGAGCTTCAGTGGTGAGGCCAACGATCTGATCTTGATTGCTGCTCGTAAGCAAGATCCCGACACGCTGTTTTTCCAGCGCAGGTTGCAGATTGAAGGAGATACGGAATTGGGACTCTATGTTAAAAACCTGATGGACGCCATCGATCTTGATGCGATGCCAGCGCCGTTGCGCATTGGGCTGTTACAGTTGGCTGATTTTGTTGAGGCGGGTCTGCAAGAGGACACGGTGTACGCTTCCCGTGTGGTGCAGCCATGTTAGTCCGTGTTGAGATACCGGTGGATGCAGCAGGCATTGATGCTTTACTGCGTGACGCATTTGGCCGGGATGATGAAGCGGACCTGGTACGACAACTGCGTGAGGATGGCTTACTGACGTTAGGGGTTGTTGCTACTGATGAACAAGGGGGCGTGGTGGGTTATGCCGCTTTCAGCCCGGTTGAAGTTGCCGGAGAGGACCGTTTATGGGTGGCTCTGGCTCCCTTAGCGGTGGCAGAGGATCAACGCCGCCAGGGGTTGGCAGAAAAGTTAGTTTATGAAGGGCTGGATGCACTCAACGAGTTCAGCTATGCCGCAGTGGTAGTACTGGGGGACCCCGCCTACTACGGGCGTTTTGGCTTTAAAGCTGCCGCTCAGTATGATCTACACTGCCGCTGGCCGGGAACCGAAGCCGCATTTCAGGTTTACCCGTTGGCTGAGGATGCACTGCATGGCGCCAATGGGCTGGTGGCGTATTCAGCGCCCTTTAACCGCTTTTAACCCCCTAGACATTTAATCCAAGAGGCTGCTACTGGCCTCTTGGTTGATCTCCCCCATTATTCTGCGACTTTCCTTCTTAGCCATCACAATTTATGCACGTGGTTGTTTAACCTAAGTAACGAAAAATGGCTTAAAGTCTCAAAGAAAAGAGAGATTAAAATTGATGGATATCTTCAAATGAAAATAATAAATTGGCTGAGTTTTCTTATTTTAACCGGGTGCTATGTGGCAGAGGTTAATGCGGGTAACGCCCCTGATAACCAATATAAAATTCAGTGGTATAGTGGAGAACAGCAGCTTTCATCATCGGTTATTATCCAGCGTAATCAAATACAGGTGTATGGAAAAAATGACAGTCTTAATACCGAATTATGGTTGTTAAAGGATGGGGTAACTAATTGCCCATTGGATGTCGCTCTGTCGCTGGTTACAGACTCTTTTGAAGTTATTGATTTATTCGGTAATGGAGAGAAGGTCGTTTTGTTTGCCTATAAAATCGGTTGTGTCAGCGGGATTGACCCCGTTACGGTGAAGTATTTCGCCTATTATAACGGCATTAAGCATGCACTGAGAGGTGAGGAACATATCATCATTGGCGATGATGCCTATGGTGGCGAAGAGCCTCCGGTACCAGGAGAGAATTTGAAAAATAATAAAGTGCTTCTCGATTACATGCTAAAAAAATGGCCAGCAGTTTCGTTAAGAAAAGACGAATGATTAATGGTCTGTCCATATTTCGCTTAAAAATGACTTATCTTAAAGGAAAGTCCTTTACGTTTAGCCAATAGAGAGCTATTTGAAAAACCTGGAGCTGTTACGCTATTTAGATATGTAAAGCAAGGTCATATTGCTAAATGGGATAATAAAAACACTGCAATGGAAATGTTCTAATCTGGCTGATTAATTGATAAATTTAAAGATATGTCCTGTGGTGACTATAAGTATCACGAAGAAAAGTGACTATAGAGATAAGAAGAGTATCAATTAAAAGGGAGAACTCCTCTCATGATATATGAAAACTATGGTGGAGTGATCATAAAAATGAACATTTTAAACCTCAGCTTAATTAATTTTAATGTGGTTATTATTCTTATTTTTCTTGCTCTACTATTTAGCATGGCTACACCCATTATGACAATCATGCTTATAATAAACATGGCGAATGGGCCTCTGGTTAACCCATGAAGATATAACATTATGCTGACGTTAATGAAGCCGATAATAGTTACGGCGAAGAAAGCAGTACTTACGGCATCGGCAATAACAAGGATATAATTTTCAAATGTCTCATCACTGGCCACTTTAACACCCTTCCCATACACATCATGTATGGCTTTAACATACTCATTTTTCATTATCAATAGCTCTTGATATGAAAAACAATTTTTCAGTATTAGTTCTCTCGCTTTCATATTATTAACAATGAAAAATAAGTTGCTTACGGATAATTATATTATAGTACCATATGAGTTTGGTACTGTCTCACTAGATTTTTAATCAGGCATAGTTAATCTATTGCAACGGTAACCGCCGTTAAGTTGACATACTTGCCCTATTCATACAGCGGTATATTTTTTGAAAAAGAGGCAAAGACAGCATTCTAGGATAATAACGCCTCGAATCTCTCCAACATATCCGACTCACTAATGCGCTTTTTCTTCACCAAACAGGTGCAATTCCACCTATTCACGCAGCAAACTAGCGGAAAAGTCCCGTTGGTCGGGGGCTTTCTCATAATGTCGTCTTTTATGCCCATTGGACATACAGATGTCATAACTGATTTTACCCGGCAATATCGCTACCC
Organism: Serratia sp. HNCC26DJ244; assembly: GCF_057180565.1. Classification (NCBI taxonomy): domain Bacteria; kingdom Pseudomonadati; phylum Pseudomonadota; class Gammaproteobacteria; order Enterobacterales; family Yersiniaceae; genus Serratia; species Serratia sp. HNCC26DJ244. Next base: position 147,968 of record NZ_JBXUGO010000009.1, read on the forward strand.
GCGAGTAATCTGATTGACCGAGATAATGCCGTTATCCCAGATAATCTGGTGCAGGGAAGAGGGAACAATGCGGGTGAGGGTTCTGGGGGTAAACAGCCCCCAGCAGATCCCCCCGGGATGGCGCACGGAGCGATAGGTGATGCCAATCTCATGGGCGCTACGCAATTCGGCCCCTAATTGTTGTGCAGCTCGATAGTCTGTTGAGTGATAGTAGGGGTGTTCCAGCGGCAGACTGGTGATATCGGCAAAGGTGGAATCACTGAGCTCAGTGTTTAGGCAGCGGTATTCGAAGCATTCAAATTTGAGATCAGGCACCTTGCGCCAGTAGCGTTCACAGTGATAGGACACTTCAGCAATGGCGGTCTTTTTGCTTTCTGCGATGTAGTAGACCCCGTAGTCTCCATTGGAAAAACGGCTCCCGTCAGGGTTGACGTGGGTAAAGGCGGCCATGGCGTAGTGCGCCCCCGGAATCCCCAATACCCACTCTTCACGCGCCAGCAAATTGAGATTCCCCACTTGGTTTGCCAAGCGTGGATTGGTGATCTGTTGGATCTCAAACAGAATATCGAACTCTTCCGGGCTGGCGACGTCAGCAAACACCGAAACCGCTGGGTATTTAGTATGGATCAGGCGATAGCCACGCAGCGGCACGACAGCGGTGCGCGGGATCTCGGGGTGGATCATCCGACCAACCCGCCACGCAGTACATCGACACGTTTAGCCACTTCATGCAGATGACCAAACTCACCGTTTTCGATCAGCGAGAGCGGGGTAGTGCCATTGAAGAAGGGATTATGGTTCTTCATGGTCATAAAGCCGTAAACGTTCTCTGGGTTGTTGAACACAATACGCAGGGCGGAATGGATATTCAGCAGATAACTGATTCGGGTCAGTTGGTCATGGCTCAACGAAGCGGTTTTAGTTTCCCCATGGCGGTACTTGTAGAACGTAGCCTTGGAGAGTTGCAGAATATTTTGTTGCTGCTCCGCCGTACAGCCCCATTTATCCATAATTTCCATCGCCGCCCTCACCGCCACCAGGTCACGATTAGCATTGGTTTTAGCAACGGTGTTGAGATGCTTTTTCATCTCATTCTCCTGGTTCCTATTGGTGAATCAGTTGGTCTTATGGTAGACAATTTAATGGTATTTGTCTATTTGAAGACTGGGTGCTTACTGGTAATACGTCTTGCTAGCCAGAGATTATTCGGGCTGCTATTTATCCAGGCGACTGATTGGACCAAATCGGTTACCTGGCCAAGGTCAGAACGAAAGTCTTTAATGACGGCTATCGTTTGTTCAGTTGCAGTCACCACTGAGTGAGATTTTTTCTCTTGTATGTGGTGAAGCTAATGTATTGGTTCCCAAATTGATGCTGTAGGTTGATTTTTAGGCTGGTATAGTTTAGCTTCGTAAAAGTTTTTAGCCTATATTTACGGCTAATAATGAGCCAAGAAAACAAGGGTGATTCACCTCAAGGATAGTCTGGCTTTACCACGCTACGCCACTGTTCGGTCATAAAAAGTGTATTCAGTTTCTAATGGCGATCAAAAGTTCGCCTTATTCACAGTGCATAATAACCAGTTATGCTGTAGTTGACCTCGCATGAGGTTCGATGTTCCATGGAGGGCATATGAGTAGTGCCAAGCTAGCTCACGAACGATTCGCATTTTTGGAGATGCTGGCCTTTTGGATGGGAGAAGTACGTAATAGAGATCTTGAAAATCAGTTCAGCATAACCCGACAACAGGCCTACAAAGACATTGTTCACTATCAAAATTTACACCCCAATCACCTCCTTAAGCTAGATAAAGCACATTACGCCTTTGCTGATGATAAACAGCCTCAATATTTTCATGGTGGGTTAGATGATTTTCTTTCCTGGCTTGAAACCGGCTATTTTATATTGGCTCCCCGATTACTCAATTCCTGTGTAACTCGACTTGAATTACCTGAACGCAAAGTACCACGTCAAGTCATTACGACTTTAATGAAAGCTATTCATCAACACTTACGAATAGAAGTGAACTATATATCCTTGTCTAATCCCGAAAGTGAGGGGCGGATTTTTAGTCCACACAGCATTATCAAAGCGGGAAGCCGCTTCCATGTCCGTGGATATTGTGAGAAATCTCAAGGATTTCGTGACCTTGTTTTGAGTCGGTTCCGTGAGAATGCAGCAATCGAAGGTTCATCGCCCCACTCCATCGTTCAAGATGAAGCCTGGCAGACCTATGTCACATTAATACTATCACCTGATCCGAGGTTAACTCTCGCCCAACGAGAAGTTCTCGCCAACGACTACCAAATGGAAAATAACCAACTTCATATAAAAACCCGTGCAGCCCTTGCCGATTACTTACTGAAAGAATTGCAGGTGAACACTAAATATCTTGACGGAAAACCCGAAGCTCAACAACTGGTGTTGGTAAACAGAGATGACATCAAGCAATGGCTTTTTAACAGTTGGTGAGTGTGTAGGTAATAGATTAGTAATCTCAGTTAACCTGAATTTCTGTACAGTATTGTGAAGGGTTTTTATTAGTAGCAAGCTCTCACTCCAATGACAAACCTTATTTGGCTATGTCTTATGAAATCAGTTTAACGTCCGTGGATAAACGCCTTTAGGTAAGGATGATTAATAGTGAGATTCTCAACAAAATCGCCTGCGCAAACCGACAATATAGCCTCTGCAATTTGCTTCGAAAAGTGCCCGGCTAAAACACAGATGCTAAGTGATGGAACCTCGATTCAAGGGCGTTCGGTGCTG